>JAEUKV010000287.1 GCA_016794165.1 Rhodospirillaceae bacterium | reverse complement strand
CGAGGAGGAGATCTGCGCCATCATCGGCCCCGAATTGAAGGCGCGCGGCCTGATCTTCGTTGGCATCGACGTCATCGGCAACTACCTCACCGAGATCAACGTGACCTCGCCCACCGGTCTCCAGGAGATCAACCGTTTCGATGGTGTCAGTCTGGAAGAGGATATCTGGGACGCGATCGAGGCGCGGCTGTGAGGTCGTCCCGGTAGGGCCTACTGCGTCACGGGCAGGGAAGGGACCAGCGCCTGGCGCCGGCGCTGGCGCGCCAGCACGGTCTCGCGGTGGATGATATAGATACCGCTCGCCACCACAATGAGGCCGCCGCCGATCAGATAGGCATCCGGCACTTCCGCGAACAGGAAGAATCCGATCAGGAAACCGTAGACCAGCGCCATGTAGTCGAAGGGTGCCACCAGCGAGACGGACCCGCGGCGAAAGGCGATGGTGAGGGCGATCTGCGCGCAGCCGCCCATGATCCCGATCAGCATCAGCAGCAGCACCTGCTCGGTATCGGCCGGCCAGCGCCACGCAAGCTCGGCATCGATGCCGCCCAGGGGGTAGGTGACGAAGGAGGCGAAGGTCGCGAACAGGGTGAAATAGAACACGATCGTGGTGGGCTTCTCGGTCTGGGCCAGCTTGCGGATCGAGATCATGGCAAGGGCATAAAAGACCGCGGCCAGTAGCGGCACCAGGGCTGCCGGGTTGAAGATGCCGGAGCCGGGCCGGGTCATCACCAGTACGCCGACGAAGCCGATGGTGACCGCCGACCAGCGCCGCCAGCCGACCTGTTCGCGCAGCAGGGGCACCGAAAGGATGGTGAGAAAGATCGGCCCGGCCAGGCCGAGGGCGATCGCATCCGACAGCGGCAGCAGCTTGTAGGAGAGGAAGAAGCAGAACATGGCCGAGACGCCCATGGCCCCGCGCCAGACATGTCCCCAGGGCTGGTGCGTCCTGAGACTGATGCGCCGCTCCACCACCAGCATGTAGCCGAGCAGCGGCAGGAAGGCGAAGAGGTTGCGCGCGAAGATCAACTCGCCGGTGGGAAAGACATGGGAGATGGATTTGATGACGCCGTCCATGGCGGTAAAGATGAACACTGCCAGATTCATCAGCAGGATGGCTTGGATCGGGCGTTCGTGGCTGCTGGCGGGGGCTGACATGGGATTGTTCTGGGGGATCGATCTGGCGGGCAGGGTCGGGGGCTAGGCGCCGGGAAGCCGGCGGCGGACGGGAATCCGCCGTCACCATAGCGGGGGGAGCCCTGTCTGACCATATCCGGTATCGGCCCTTGGCAAGGGTTCCCGCAGCTCCCATTTAGATCTTGAGCAGTTACAGAAACCGGCTTTTCACTTTGTTAGGGCTGCATTATGTTGGACTCCATGGAACAGGAACGGCCCTTTACCTCGATCCTCGCCAAGCTCAAGCAGGCCGGCCTGCGGCCGACCCGCCAGCGGCTTTCCCTCGCCAAACTGCTGTTCGAGGGCGGCCATCGGCACGTGTCCGCCGAGGATCTCCATGGCGAGGCGGTGGCGCAGCGGATCTCGGTTTCCCTCGCCACGATCTACAACACGCTCCACCAGTTCACGAGTGCCGGCCTCCTGCGCGAGGTCGTGGTCGAGCCCGGCCGCTCCTATTTCGACACCAATACCAGCCCGCATCACCATTTCTTCGTCGAAGGGGCGGGAAAGCTGATGGATATCCCGGCCTCGGAAGTGGCCCTGTCGCAGCTGCCCGAGCCCCCGGCGGGCATGCGCGTGGCGCGGGTGGATGTCATCGTTCGACTTGCGAATGATTATTAATTCGCCAATTAAATCAGCCAGTAACAAGATATATTAAAGTTATTCCAGTCTGTTGACAGGGCCTGGGGCGAGACCTAGATTCAGCTTCGCCATCGAGCTTGTCGCGGCGCCGTTGGACCCATCCCGGCAGATTGCCAGGGGTCATGACCGCCGCGTCGGGATTGTACAACCCAATCAACTAGGGAGATGAAAATGGCCGCTCTGAAGGGCTCCAAGACCGAAGGCAATCTGAAGGAAGCCTTTGCCGGCGAAAGCCAGGCCAACCGACGCTACCTCTATTTCGCCCAGAAGGCGGATGTCGAGGGCTATAACGACGTGGCGGCGGTGTTCCGTTCGACCGCGGAAGGCGAGACCGGCCATGCCCACGGCCATCTCGAATTCCTCGAGGAAGTCGGCGACCCGGCGACCGGCCTGCCCATCGGCGCCACGGCGCCCAATCTCAAGGCCTCGATTGCGGGCGAGACCCACGAATACACCGACATGTATCCGGGCATGGCGCGCACCGCGCGCGAAGAAGGTTTCGACGAGATCGCCGATTGGTTCGAAACCCTCGCCAAGGCCGAGAAGTCTCATGCCGGCCGCTTCCAGAAGGCGCTCGACACCCTCGGCTAAGGCCGCGGGCTGAGAGAAACCTCTCTGCCATCATCCGACCGCCGGAGCCATCGGCGAGGCCAGCCTCCTGATGGAGCCCGGCGGTCCGGGTGATGTGTTGTCCCTGTTTTCTCCTGCAACCCCGTGCGAGGAAGCGCCATGCGCGAAGGCAGCCTGGAGGCACCGGTTCGCCACAAGATCGATTGGCAGAACCCCGACTTCTACGACATGGAGAAGGTGAATGCGGAAATGCATCGCGCCTTCGACATCTGTCACGGCTGCCGCCGGTGTTTCAACCTGTGCGATTCCTTCCCGCGCCTGTTCGATCTCGTCGATGCCAGTCCGGACGAAGTGGCCGGCGTCGCCACGGCGGATTACAAGCAGGTGGTCGATGCCTGCACGCTGTGCGACCTCTGCTTCATGACCAAATGCCCCTATGTGCCGCCCCATGAATGGGCGCTCGACTTTCCGCATCTCATGCTGCGCTACCGTGCCGCCGAGCTGAAGCAGGGCCGGAACGACAAGGTCTATGCCCAGCTCACCGAAACCGACCGCAATGGCAAGGCCGCCGGCCTGATGGCCCCGCTCGCCAATGCCGTCACCGGCAACGGCGCCGCCCGACAGGTGATGGAAGCCGTGGCCGGCATCGATCACCGCGCGCATATCCCGAAATTCAACGGCCGCACCCTGGTGCTGCGCACCATGGAGCAGAAGCCGGAGGTGAACCGCGCGGCCCCCGCCTTCGGCCGCAAGGCGGTGCTCTATGCCACGTGCTTTGCCAATTACAACAACCCCGAGATCGGCATGGCGGCGATCCAGGTGCTGGCCAGGAACGGCGTCGAGACCGAGGTGGTCTATCCACGCTGCTGCGGCATGCCGCAGCTGGAACAGGGCGATGTGGCGCGCGTTGCCGAGCATGCTCATTCGGTGGCCGATGCCTTGCTGCCCTATGTCGAGCAGGGTTACGACATCATCGCCCTGGTGCCGTCCTGCGCGCTGATGCTGAAATTCGAATGGCCCCTGATCCTGCCCGAGGAAGAGAAGATCAAGCGCCTGTCCAACGCCACCTTCGATATTTCGGAATACGTGGTCGATGTCGCCAAGCGCGATGGCCTGGCGCCGGGGCTGCAGCCGCTCGACGGCGGCGTCGCCCTGCATATCGCCTGCCACTCCCGCGCCCAGAACATGGGCCAGAAGGCCACCGAGATGCTGAAGCTCATTCCCGAGGCGGATCTCGCCGTGATCGAGCGCTGCTCGGGCCATGGCGGTGCCTGGGGCGTGATGAAGGGCAATTTCGATCTCGCCCTCAAGGTCGGCAAGCCGGTCGCGCGCCAGGCGGTGAAGGCGGAAAAGCGCCACGTCGCGTCGGAATGCCCGCTGGCCGGCGCCCATATCCTGCAGGGGATGGATGCGCTCAACGGTCCGGGCGCGGATGCCGCGGGCGGCGAGGCGCCACATCCCATCCAGCTCTTCGCGCAAGCCTATGGGTTGGGAGAATGATTTAAGGCCCCACCCCAACCCCTCTCCCGCGAGGGGAGAGGGGCTTGTGCGCAAGCTGGAGTAGTTTTCAGTTGCGAAGAATGTTTCCGTCGGCACCTCATTCCCTCTCCCCTCGCGGGAGAGGGTCAGGGTGAGGGGGTCGTTCGGTCAGACAAGAAAGCATGGACGCAAATCACATGACCACCCGCAAGACCGAAATCACCAAGGCCGATATCCTGCCGATCGCCGACTACGCGAAGCGGCGGGCGGAGATGCGCAAGGCCATCGTCGCCCTGAAGAAACAGCGCCGCGTCGAGGTGGGGCCGGTCGCGACCTTCTATTTCGAATGCTACGAGACCATGCTGCAGCAGATCCAGGAGATGCTCTATATCGAGAAGGGCGGCGATGCGCAGCTGGCGGATGAGCTGCGCGCCTACAACCCGCTCATTCCCAAGGGCCGCGAACTGGTGGCGACGGTGATGTTCGAGATCGACGATCCCGTACGCCGCGCCAATTTTCTCGGCCGACTGGGCGGCGTCGAGCATACCGCCTTCCTGAAATTCGCCGGCGAGACCGTGAAGGGCGTGCCGGAGGAAGACCAGGACCGCACCAATGAACAGGGCAAGGCCTCGTCGGTCCAGTTCATCCATTTTCCGCTGAACGACGCGCAGGCGGCTGCGTTCAAGCAAGCGGGGCAGCAGGTCATCGTCGGCTTCGATCATCCGAGCTATGCCCATATGGCGGTGATCGCCGAGGAGTCGCGCGCGGCCCTCGCCAAGGATTTGGACTAGCGGGATCTGGATTGGGCGCGCGACTCAGTCGCTGATGACCTCGGCGGCGTAGACGCCCCAGAACTCGGTCTTCAGCAGCCAGCCTTCGTAGCCCTGGACCTCCAGGCGGCACCACTCGCCGGCGCATTCCAGCACCCGCAGCACGACCCCGGGGTCGAGATAGGCGACCGGGGCGGCACCGGGCTCGGCCTCCTGTCGCAGCGAGCGCCGCTGGTCGCGCACCAG
>JAEUKV010000037.1 GCA_016794165.1 Rhodospirillaceae bacterium | reverse complement strand
CGCGCGATGGCAAGGCCGATACCGGTTCCCCCCACTTCCTCGTCGAGGCGCAGGCCGCGCCTGCCCAGCGTGGCGAGTGCCTCGGCCGGCACACCCGGGCCATCATCGGCAATGCGGATCACCGCATCCCCACCATCCGCGAAGGCGACGATTTCAAGATCGGCCCGCGCCCATTTCACCCCGTTGTCGATCAGATTGCCGAGCAGTTCGGTAAGATCCTGCGCCTCGACCGCAACGGGCGGCAGGGGGGCGAGTGACAGGTGCCAGGTCAGCGTCTCGCCCTTGGGCGAGCGTTTCAGGGCCTCGGCAATGCCGCCGAGGATGGGGGCGAGATCGGCGCTGCTTCCCGCCGGTCGATAGGCGTGCCCGCCATGGGCCGCCATGCGCACCCGCGCCAACTCGTGATCGACATGTCGCCGCATGCGCGCGACCAGCTGCTCGATCTCGGCAGCTATTTCCAGATCCCCCCGCGCGCGCAACTTGTGCGCATCGTTGGCAAGCACGGTGAGCGGTGTCTTGAGGCCATGGGCAAGGTCGCCGGCCCGCGCCCGCGCCTGTGTTACCGCCTGTTCCTGCACGCCGAGCAGTTCGTTCACCTCGGCCACCAAAGGCAGGATTTCGTCCGGCACATCGTCGCCAAGGCGCCGGCGCAGACCGCCCTTCACCGCCTTGACCCCCTGGCGCACAGCCTCCAGCGGCTTCAGCCCGACATTCACCTGCGCCCAGAAGGCGGCGGTCAGCACCAGGGCCAGCACCGCGAGAGCCGGCACGATGTCGGCGATGAAGTCCGCCTGCGCGGTGCGCAGCTCCTGCCGATCGATCGCCACGACGATGCGCAGCTCGCGGGTCGCGCCGGCGCGATCGAAGCGCAGTCGCCGTTCATAGGCACGCAACTCGCTCCTGTCCGGCCCCACCAGCGTATGGATCTGCGCGGCGCCCGGTTCTCCCGTCGCCGGCGGCAGTTCCAGCACCGTGTCCCAGAGCGAGCGCGAGCGCACCGGTTCGGTACCCTCCTGCTCGATCTGCCAATAGATGCCGCCATAGGGCCGGTTGAAGCGGACATCGGCGAGCGACCCGGCAAGACGCGGTACCCCGGCGTCATCGAATTCCAGCAGCGTGGCGATCTGCTCGAGAAAGGTCCCCAGTTCCGCGTCGACCCGGCGCTCGACATGGCGGTCGAACAGGGCGACCAGGCCGAAGCCGGCGACAATCAGCGCCATGGAGATCGAGATCGCCGCCGCCAGCAGCAGGCGCAGGCGCAGCGAGCGGCGGGTCATTCCGCACTGCCGGGGATGATATAGCCGAAGCCGCGCCGGGTTTTGATGATGTCGAGGCCGAGCTTGCGGCGAACACGGCCGATCAGGACCTCGATCGCGTTGCTGTCGCGTTCGAAGTCCTGGGCATAGAGATGTTCCGTGAGCTCGATCTGCGTCACCACCCGGCCGGCATGGTGCATCAGGTAGGAGAGCAGGCGGTATTCCTGCGGCGAGAGGTTGAGCGCCTGGCCGTCGCGGGTGACCCGCATCTGGCGCGGATCCAGCGAGAGCGGACCGATCGCGAGAACGGTCTGTACCTGGCCGGTCGACCGGCGGATGATGGCGCGAAGCCGCGCCAGCAATTCCTCCATGTGAAAGGGCTTTGGCAGGTATTCATCGGCGCCGGCATCGATCCCCGCCACGCGTTCGCTCCAGGTGCCGCGCGCCGAGAGGATCAGAATGGGAAAGCGGCGTTCGTTCTCGCGCCAGCGCTTCAGCACCGACAGCCCATCCATGCCGGGCAGCCCCAGATCCAGCACCACGGCGTCATATTCCTCGGTATCGCCCTGGAACCAGGCGGTCTCGCCATCCGCCACCAGGTCGACCACATAGCCTGCGCCCTTGAGCGCCTCGGCCACCTCGGCGGCGATGCGTGCCTCGTCCTCGACCAGCAGAATCCTCATTCCTCAAACTCGACCTTCAGCACCTCGCCATTCCTGGCATCGACATAAATCTCGCGCACGCGACCGCCAGCGTCGATCAAATCCAGTTCATAGACCCAGATTCCCTTTTTGCGCTCCAGTTCAATCTCGATGACATCCCCCTGGTATTGGCCTTCGATCAGCGCCAGCACCTGACCCAGGGGCAGGATTTCCTTGTTCTCCAGCGCTTTCCGGGCGGTTTCATGGTCCTCGTCGGCATCCTCTGCCAGCACCGGCGATGCCGGTGGCAGGAGGGCGGCGACGGCCATACCCAAGGAAAGGGCAACTGCCGGGAGCGGCCATTTGGGGAAAAGTCTCAACATGCGCTCCTGATCGCAGATCGCCCCTGACCGAACGCTGACAGCGATGGTCAGCTGCCAGTCAGGGACGCTTTTTTTATCTTGCCCCATCCGCGGGCGAACGCAATCGCGCACCACCATCGCCCGAGGAGCGCTCCCATGAAGACCAGCAACCGCGTCCGTGATGTTCTTGCCGCCGGCCCGTTGTCAATCGGCGGGTTAGTTTCCCGCTAGTTGCGCGGGCCCGGCAGCCATTTGACGAGTCCCAGCGCGATCAGCCCCATCAGGGCGATGGGCAGGGTGAAGACAATCCAGATCCGGGCGATGTTCGATCCCTGCAGGCCGCGACGCGCCATCCGCCTTGCCAGCGCCGGAGCGCGTGGATCTGCAGCCAGAGATTGGCCACCAGCAGCACCAGCGGCAGGAAGTTGAAAAGTAAATCCATGACGCCTGCACCCGCCACTCGACTGGTTGCGAGCATGACCCAGACGGGCGTGCGCCACCAAAGCCATCGACGGGCTGGTGTCCCGACCTTGCCGCGGGTATCCCGGAAGGGCTAAAAGCGGATGTCGGCACCTATCACGGAGATTCGATCCGCGTCATGACCACAAGGGCGATCCTGCACCGGCACCTCGCCGTCGAAGCCTGGCATCGTCACGGCCTGTCGCCGACCAACCGCGTGATCTGCCTGTTGATCCTGTTCGGCGGCACCTTCGCGATACTCTCGACGGAGCCGCACCTGGTCGAGATATCTCCGCAAACCTTCGGCGTCGTCGAACTGGTGCTGGCGACCCTGTTCTCCGTGGAATATATCGCGCGCGTCTATGCCGCCGGCGAGGAGCCGGCCCACCGCGGGCTGCTGGGCCGGCTGCGCTACATGGTTACCCCGCTGGCGCTCATCGACCTCATCGCCATCGCGCCCTTGTTCTTCATCCCACTCTCGCCCGATTCCGCCCTGCTGCGGCTGGTGCGCCTCATCGGCATCCTGCGCTTTGCAAAGTTCTGGCGTTATTCCCACGCCCTGCGGCATTTGACCGAGGCGGTGCGTATGCGCGCCTTCGAACTGGGGCTGAGCTTCGCCGTCGCCTGCTTCTTTCTGGTGCTGACCGCGACCCTGCTCTATCTGCTCGAGGGCGCGGTGCAACCGGCAGCCTTCGGCAGCATCCCCCGGGCCATGTGGTGGAGCATCATGACCCTCACCACGGTGGGCTATGGCGATGTCTATCCGGTGACCGTGCTCGGGCGCATCTGCGCCGGCGCTACCGCGGTGATCGGCATCGGCCTCATTGCCATGCTGACCGGCATTCTCGCCGCCGCCTTCAGTGAGGTGTTCCAGAAACACCGCGAGCAGGTGGCCGCGGCCCACGCCGCCGCCCACGCCGCCGCATTGGCGCGCAAGGCCGCCATGCATGAGCACGAGTCGGAAGCGCCCAAGGCGACGACGCATGAACCCGGCCCCTGATCCGCTGCCCGACCAGACCTCACCCTGCCAGGCCTGCGGCGCCTGCTGCGAGACCGATGCCAGCTGGCCGCGCTTCAGCCTGGAGCACGACGACGACCTCGCCCTCATCCCACCGCAACTGGTCAAGGCGGATGGCAGCGGCATGGCCTGCGAGGGCGACCGCTGCAAGGCGCTGTCCGGCAAGGTCGGCGACATGACCGCCTGCACCATCTACGGCCTCAGGCCCGATGTCTGCCGTGCCTGCCTGCCGGGCGATGAGGCGTGCAATATCGCGCGAGCAAGGCACGGTATGGTGGCACTCTAGCAAGCAACCCCTCACACACCCCAGCCGAGCCTGCGCATGAAGGCCTCGACCGCGTCGGTGTAGGGCCCCGGTTCGCCCAGTTCGATGTTGATCTCGGCATGGCTCTTGTCGAGCGGCAGGATCTCCACCGAATTGCCCAGACCCAGCGCCTTCTTCTGGTACTCCACCGCTTCGCGGCAGGGGGATTTTCCCTGACGGCACACCGCCATCAGCGGCGGTGTCTGGCCTACGAGGCGGTGATAGGGCGAGGCCGCCGCCCAATCCGCCGGATTGCCGCCGAAGGCGTCGTCGTAGAGCGGGAAATGCCGCTTCTCCATGATCGCCGGCACATTGATCGCCCCGGCATCGAGCGCGATGGTGCCTTGCCAGAGCTTGGCGCCGCGCGACGTGGCGATCCCGGGCGCCGCGTTGAGGAGCGCCACCAGATGCCCGCCCGCCGAATGTCCCATCAGGATCATGTTATCGGCATCGCCGCCGAGGGTCGGCGCCATTTCCTGTACCTTGACGATGGCCGCCGCCACATCCTCCGCCTGGGCGAGCGGGCCGGCATCCGGGATCATGCGATAGTTGATCGAGACGAAAATGACGCCCTGGGGCACCCAGCGGGCGACCTTGTTGTCGAACATCCGCCCCATGGCCTTGTCGCCGCGACGCCAGCCGCCGCCATGGACCATCAGGAGAATGGGCGCGTTTGCCGCATTTTCAGGCAGGTAGATGTCGAGTTTCTGATCGGCATGGCTGCCGTAGGCGATGTTGCGCCGGAGCGTCACCCCTGGCGGCAGATCGGCCGCAAGCGCGGGATGGGCAGTGAACACCAGTGCCAGCAGCGCCAGAATTCGGATCTTGAGACGAGACACGCAGAATCTCCCTGACGGGTGGCGGGATTCCTTCCACGCAAGTCCCGCGCCAACCCTGCGCAGCGATCACGCTTCACGCCGTCGCCTTCCCGCCTTGGATTCGCAAGGCCATCAACACTTCTGTAATGGCTCGGCCGTCCGGCAGCACACGCCGGTCGAGGCCGGTTTCGCGGAAGCCGTGGCGTTCATAGAGCTGCTGCGCGGCTACATTCTCTTTCACCACGCCGAGAGTCAGCGTGTCGACCACCGTGCGGGCGTGATCGATGACCGCTGCAACGAGTGCCGAGCCAATGCCGCGTTTCTGGGCGCCGGACCGCACATACATGCCCCACAGAACACCACGTCGTTGGGGTGTCGCCGCATCGGCAATCAGGAATCCGGCCAAGCCGAGGATCGATCCGTCGTCAAAGGCGCCGAACACGGCATTCCGCTCCAGGCGCTCGGCGAACATTTCCAGGGGCGCCGCTGCTTCAACGTCATGGCTGGCGCAAAACGCTGCCGGCTCCAGACGCAGGGCTTCCAGCCGGATGGCGCGGAAAGTCGCGGCGTCTGGAGCGACGAGTCGGCGGACGAGGACCTCGCTCATACCGCCGTATTCCCCCCATCCACCAGCAGCTGGGTGCCGGTGACGAAGCTGGCTTCATCACTGGCCAGAAAGAGCACCGCATCGGCGATCTCGCGGGGCTGGCCGACCCGGCCCATGGGGATGGCGGCGCCGTTCTTGGCCAATCCCGCTTCCGCCGTGTCGCCGCGATGCAGGATGCCGCCGATGAGCATCGGCGTTTCCACATCACCGGGACAGACGGCATTGACGCGGATTCCCTGTTTTGCGTGATCGGCGGCCATGGCCTTGCCCATCTGCACGATGGCCGCCTTCGAGGTGCAATAGGCCAGCTCGCCAATCCCCGCCACCACCGCCCAGTCGGAGGCGATGTTCACGATCGAGCCACCCTTCCCGTCCAGCGCAAACTGCTTCACCATCTGGCGGATGGCGGCGCGGGCGAAGCGAAAGGGGGCGGCGACGTTCACCTCCATCACGCGGGCGAAATCGGCGTCGCTGGTCTCAAGCGCGTTGCCCCGGTGGATGATGCCGGCATTGTTGACCAGGATGTCGAGGCGGCCGAAGGTCGCCACCGCCTGCGCCACCAGCGAATCGGCAAGACCCGGTGCCATGACGTCGCCCGGCACGAAAACGCATTTCAGTGCCCGGGCAAGCTGCGTGCCCGCTTCTTCGTTGCGCCCGGTGATGAAGAGCCTGGCCCCTTCTTCGGCGAATCTCTCCGCAATCGCCCGCCCGATCCCCGAGGTGGCCCCCGTCACCAGCGCCACCTTGCCCGCGATGCGACCCGTCATGATCCTCTCTCCTTCGTCCGATATTGGCCGGGCGGGAGTCATAGCATCTCAAAAAAGCTGTGTCAGGCGGGGCGGGCGGTCCGATCCTTGACCGGCGGCAAGGCGAGGGTGATGAGCCAGCAGGCGGCGAGCATCGCCGCCGAGCCGGCGAGGCAGGCCTCGATGCCGCCCCAGTTCCAGGCGATGCCCCAGCCATAGAGCAGGCCGGAAAGCAGCGTGCCTGTGAAGCGCCCGGCGGCATTGGCGGCGTAATAGAAGCCGACATCCTCCGCCGCCTTCTCCGAGCCGGCATAAGCGAGGATGAGGTAGGAATGGACCGAGGAATTGACGGCGAAGGCAATGCCGAAAAGCAGCAGCCCAGTGACGACCACCGTCACCGGCTGCGCCCCGCCGCCCATCAGCCAGGCCGCCATGAGCGCCGGGATGATAGCCAGCAGCAACGACCACCCGCGCGCCGCCGTGATGGCGGCATTGCCGTCCTTACCGCCGCCTTTGACGAGCGCGGGGGCGAGCGCCTGCACCAGGCCGTAGCCGATGGTCCAGAGGGCGAGGAAACTGCCCACCATCGTGAAACTCCAGCCGGCGCCGTAGAGGAAGATCGGCAGGCCGACCACGAACCAGACGTCGCGCGCGCCGAACAGGAACACCCGCGCGGCGGCGAGAAGATTGACCCCGTGCCCCTTGGCGAAGAACTCCCGCGCCGACTGCGAGGCCCGCGCCTTCCCCATCAGGGGCGGCAGCGAAACGAACACGCCGATGAGGATGAGCGCCAGGATGGCCGCCATGACCCAGAGAGCGAGGCGGAAACCGAGTACTTCCAGCAGCAGGCCGCCGAGGAAAAAACCCGCCCCCTTCATCGCGTTCTTGCTGCCGGTGAACCAGGCCACCCAGCGGAACAGAACATGGGACCCGTTGCCTGCCGATGCCGCATCGGCGGTGAGCTTGATCGCCGACTTGCTGGCGGTCTTGGTGAGATCCTTGGCGATGCCGCAGATCCCCTGCGCCATCACCACCCAGGCCACGGAAAGGGCGGCACTCCAGTCCGGCATCAGGGCCGACATCATCAGGAAACCGGCGATCTGGGTCGCCAGCCCCACCATCAGCATGCGGGCGATGCCGAAATGCGTGGCCAGCCAGCCGCCGATCAGATTGGCGAGGATCCCCGCCGCCTCGTAGAGCAGGAACAGAAAGGCAAGGGTGAGGGGCGAATAGCCGAGGCGGAAGAAGTGCAGCAACACCAGCATGCGGAGGGCGCCGTCGCTGAGCGTGAAGCCCCAATAGGCCGCCGTCACGATGGCATAGTTGCGCGCGGCACTCACGATCGCTCAGAGCCCCGCCTGTTCGAGCCGGCAGGCCAAGTCCACCATGCGGCAGGCATAGCCCATCTCGTTGTCGTACCAGGCGTAGACCTTCAGCATCGTGCCGTCGGTGACCAGGGTGGAGGGCGCGTCGACGATGCTGCTCCTGGTGTCGCGGGCGTAATCCGCCGAGACCAGCGGCTTCTCCTCATAGCCGAGGATACCGGCCAGTGGCCCCGCCGCCGCGTCACGGAAAAGCGCGTTCACCTCATCGGCGGTGGTCGCGCGCGCGAGCTCGAAAACGCAATCGGTGAGGCTGGCATTGAGCACCGGCGCGCGCACCGCGTGGCCATCGAGCTTGCCCTTCAGCTCTGGATAGATGAGGGCGATCGCCGTCGCACTCCCCGTCGTGGTGGGCTGCAGGGAAAGCAAGGCGCTGCGCGCGCGCCGGAGGTCCCTGTGCGGCGCGTCGGTCACAACATTGGTGTTGGTGGGGTCGTGGATCGTGGTGATCTGGCCGTGGCGGATGCCGATCGCCTCATGCACCACCTTCACCACCGGGGCGAGGCAATTGGTGGTGCAGGAAGCCGCCGTGACGATGGGATGTTTCGCCCGGTCGTAGAGATGATCGTTCACCCCCATGACGACATTGAGCACGCCCGGCGTCTTCACCGGAGCGGCCACGATCACGCGTTTGGCGCCGCGATCGAGATGCCCCTGCAGCGTGGCGGGGGTGAGAAATTTTCCTGTGCAGTCGAGCACCAGGTCGATTCCGAGATCGCCCCAGGGAATCCCGCCCGGTTCCGGCAGGGCGGAAAAGCCGATGCGGCGCCCGCCGATGCGGATGGCGTCCTCGCCCTCCGCCGCGATCGCCTCCCGCCAGCGACCCTGCACGCTGTCGAATTCAAGGAGGTGCGCCGTCGCGGCCGCCCCGCCCTTCAGCTCGTTGACCTGCACGATCTCCAGCCGGTTGCCGCGGCGCGGATCCTCCGCCGGCCGCTCGGCCGCCCCCATCGCCGCCCGCAGGGCGAGGCGCCCGATACGGCCCATGCCGTTGATGCCAACACGCATGCCGCCCATCGCTCAGGCGGCCCCCGGCTTCGCCATCGCGTGCGGATCGGCGAGATCGTCGAGCCTGGCCTTCAGCGCGAGGCGGTTGAGGGAGTTGAGCGGCAGGTTGATGAAGATCTCCAGCCGCCGCCGCAGCCCGGCATAGATCTCGTTGATGAGGGTGGCGCGCTCCACCGCGCTGCCGGTGAACTTGGCGGGGTCCGGCAGGGGCCAGGCGGCGGTCACCACGCTGGTGCCGAAATCGGGGCAGACCTGCCCCGCCACAATATCGCAGAGTGCGATCACGAAATCGATCCTTGGTGCCCCCGGCTTCACAAACTCGTCCCAGGACTTCGAACGCAGGGCCGAGACGTCGTGGCCCAGTGCCTTCAACTGCGCCAGCACTTCGGGGAACGGCCCCTCTTCCGCCGGCGCGGAGCCGGCCGAAAAGGCGCGGAAGCGGTTGCCGCCGATCTTGGCGAGGATCGCCTCGGCCATGATCGAGCGCGCGGAATTGCGGGTACAGAGGAAGAGAACATTGAAGGGGTCTGGCTGCATCGCAGGTGTCTCCGTTGCAAGGGAGTCGAGAAAGCGGGCGAGTTCGGCCTGCCGGCCGGCATCGACGCCGCAGCAGGTCTCGGCCAGGAAGGAAAGCAGGCCGGCAAGGCGCGCGGGTGCGGCGGCATAGACCAGGGAGCGGCCATGGCGCGCGGCCGCGATCAGCCCCGCCTGTTCCAGGGCACGCAGATGAAAGGAGAGCGTCGAGGCGGGGAGGCCGAGACGCTCGGCGATCTCCCCCGCCGGCAGGCCCGTTGGCCCGGCGGCCAGCAGGGCGCGCAGCAGTTCCAGCCTTGTGGCCTGGCCGAGGGCGTTAAAAGCGGTGGCGGCGGCTTCGATTTCCATGTTTCCGGTATAGTCGAATCAATTTCCCAAATGGATGAAAAGTTGATGACAATTGCAGGCGACGGAATGGCGGCTCGCCCGTGAAACCATTACCCGGCTCCCTGCGTAACCTCCTTATGCGCAGCACTTTCCAATCCCTTGCCGCCCTGGCCGGGCTGGGCCTTCTCCTCGCTGCCCCAGCGAAGGCTGAGCCGGACGTCGCCCTGGCCGCGACCGGGCCCGTGCGGATCGTCGGCGCCTTCTCGGCCAGCAATCTCGACGGCTGGGCAGTCGAGCGCTTTGCCGGCGAGACCGCCTATGATTTCCAAACGCTGGCGGGGCGGACCCTGCTCCGGGCGCGGGCCGAGGGCACGGCCTCGGGCCTCGTGCGCAATCTCGACATCGATCTCGTGGAGACGCCGGTGGTGGAGTTTTCCTGGGTCCTGGGGGAGGGCCGCGCCGGCCTCGATCGCCACGACAGGGCAGGCGACGACTATCCGCTGCGGATCTACTTCGTGGTGAAGCGCGGCCTCTTCGACCTCGACACCATCGCCCTCCAATATGTCTGGTCATTGGGGGCCGCGGCGGGGGAGAGCTGGACCAACCCCTTCGCCGACGGCGTCAAACATCTCGCCCTCGACAGCGGGCGCGAGCAGGCCGGCCGCCTCGTCACCCACCGCCGCAACCTGCGCGACGATTTCCGCGCCCTCTTCGGCGAGGACATCACCAGGATCGACGCCGTCGCCATCATGACCGATGCCGACAATGCCGGTGGGGTAAGCGCCGGGTGGTATGGCGACATCGTGTTCGCGGCGGAGTGAGGACGCGCGCGATCGCCCTCACATGGCCGAATTCATCACCGCCTCGATGCGGTTGCCGTCGGGGTCGATGACGAAGGCGGCATAATAATGATCGCCGTAATGCGGCCGCGGGCCAGGTGGGCCATTGTCGATTCCGCCATGTGACAGCGCGGCATGGTAAAAGGCATCGATGGCGGCCCGGCTGGGAGCCGCGAAAGCGAAATGATAGCCGGCACCAGGGGCGAGACTGCCCGTTGCTGGAACCGCCGCGCTCACCTGCTTGAGGGCAAGCTTGTCGTCCCCGCCGGGTACACCGTAGCCCACCGCCTGATCATCCTCTCCCGGGCGCATGTCGGACCACACGCGCACATAGCCCAGTGGCGCCAACGCCGTGTCATAGAACGTTACCGCGCGCGCAAGATCGGTAACGCCGAGGGAGATGTGATGAAGCATGGAGGAGCGGTCCCGCAGGGAATGGCGTGATCGGTTTCTGATGTGTCGATATCACCCCACCTCGATGCCATCCACCCGGTCCGGATAGAAAGCGAGGTGATCCTTGATCTCGGCCACGGCCTCATGGGGGGATTCGTAGGTCCAGACTGCATTGGCACCCTTGGCACTGCCCCCGATGTCGAAATAGCTGCATGCGCCCTTGTAGGGGCACCAGGTGCTGTGCGAACTGCGCGCCAGTGCCGTCATGTCTGCATCTGCGCGCGGAATGTAGTAGACGGGCGGGTACTGCGCCTCGCGCAAGACCAGGGCGTTTCTTGACTCGGCGATGACATGGCCCGCCGCCATCACACGCACATGGCCAGCGTGGCGCACGATCGCGATTGGGTGATCGGGGCCGGGGACTTTCATGGCGCAGGCGGTAGGGCTCATGGACTGACTCCCGAGACGTGAAGGTCTGGTGCCAGGATAGCAGAAAGTCAGAAAGTTTTCCTGCCCAGCACATTGCGCGCGGGGTCATAATGGGCCGAAGGCATGTAGTCCTCAATGGCGATGCATTGCCGGACCGGCTGGCCGGCTTCCACCGTTGGGGCGTCCTGGGTACGCAGGGGGCAGATCAGGTATTCCACGTCCATCACTTGCTCGTCCTCGATCTCGGCGAAGGCGAGACCGAGGCCGGGTTGGCGGCTGGCGCGGATCTCGCCATAGGCGCGCAACAGATCGTCAGTGGTGCAGATGTCGAAGTCGAGCTCGTCGAGATAGGCGCCGGTGAAGTCGAGACCGCTGAACTTCACCACCGCAGTGCCCACCAAACGGTAGCGGACGCGGAAGGGTGCGACCCTCGGCGATTCCGCACCCCCGTCCTCGAGATCGACGATCATGACATAGGGCAGGAGTTGGGCGATCTCGGCCGGGTCGAAATCGGCGCGGCGCGGCAGGCCGGGCGACACTTCCGGCGCCGGGGCCGGCAGGAGGGAGCGCCAATAGTCATGAAAGGCGGCGACGCGGGGCGAGCGGAAGTCGGGCCGCTCATCAATGCCCAGCAGGCGAAAGCTCGCCTTGGTTTGCATCCGTCATCCCCCGGTCTGCTGCGACCCATGGCCGGTCGACCGGCTCTTGGCGCCGATTCTAGCGGGCGGAAGGTAAAGGAATTGCTACCAAAGATGTGGGGCGGGCCTATTTGTCGGGTTATTCCTTAACGGCCCC
>JAEUKV010000190.1 GCA_016794165.1 Rhodospirillaceae bacterium | reverse complement strand
CCCTTTGCCAGCCAGTTCGCCATCTGGTCGGTCCGGGTCTGGGTGACGGCCCTGAAACTGGAACAGCCCTTCGAGGCCATCAGCGGCAATACCTTCCGACGCTTCGACCTGATGCCCGCGCAACGGGTGTTAGACGAACTGATGCTGATCGTCGCCAATGGCGCCAGCCGCCAGATCGACATCCGCTGTCTAGAATGCAGCCATGTCAGTCCGGACGAAATGCTGTTCCACGATGCCTTGGCGGACGCGCAGCGGGGTGCCCCCTTCGCCGCCTATGACGGCTTGCGCGCCTGGCTCGCGCCGGCGGCGGCACGCATCGCCTACGGCACACTGGTTCGGCTCGGCAACCTGCTCGGCAGCGCCAGCCTCCACCTCGCCGCGCAGCGCTCCGGTGCGATTGCGCGACAGCGGGCGAAGAGCGCCGAACCGGCCTATCGGACGCATGCGTCACCTACGCTGCACTGATTGCCAGGTTTGCCGATAAGCACAAGTTCCTACCACGTTATCAATGAGTTAAGACAAACTGGTTATCGTCGACGCACGTTCGATTGACCTGGTCGCGTGATACCTGCAGCCTGACAGGGATGATGCGGAGGACGGTGCCAAGATGAGCCTGGTGGCAAACGGCCGCGATGAGAGTTCGGAGTCGCTCACCCCAGCGACAGCGCAACGCGGCGGTGCCGGTGGCGCACAGGATGCCCGCGGACATCCCGCCGTCCACAATCTCCTCATGCTTGTCATTCCGGTCGTCACGCTGCTGGTTGGCGCCCTTGCCAGCGTCGCCATCTATTTCGAGTTGCGCGAACGCGCCGACCAGGCCTGGCGCGAAGTCGCCCAGAACCAGACCGAGCGCCTCAATGCCGCCTTCAGCGATCTGCTGCGCGCAGAAATGGTGCCGCTACGAACCATGACCGGTCTGTTTCTCGGCTCGGAGAACGTGACCGCCGACGAGTTCAAGAAAGTCGTCGACAGCCTGTCCGGCAACGGGCTATCCCCCGACGGTATCGCCCTCGCCTATCTGGACCCCGATGCCGGCGGCGGCTACACGCTTGCCCTGGCATCGGGCCTTGACCGCTATGGCGTCCTGGGCAGCGACATCGGCAAGTGGACCGGACTCGATTCCGCGCGCGCAGGTGCTGCCGCCAACCCCCGGCAGATCGCGCTGACGCCGCAACCGCTTTTCCGGGACGGGCCGCTGGTTCGATTTGCCCTGGTAGCGGCGCTCGATCCCGGTCAGCACCCGCGCCTGCTCGTGGCCCCCCTGCATCTGGAATCGGTATTGGCACGATTCACCAACGAGCGTGTGCCCTCCGGCCTCTCGCTCGACGTCAGGCACCGGGCCGTCGACAGCAACGCGTCCTGGCCCGTTCCGCACCTCGGCAGTCAATCCGTCACCGCACGCGAAGCGGCAACATCAATCGAGACTTCCATCGTCGTGGCGGCCAACGAGTGGACGTTGACATGGTGGGTGACGGACACATTCCAGGGTGGATCGAATCGGAGTTTCGCCCAGGCCGTGCTGGTCGGCGGCCTCAGCTTTTCCCTGCTCGGCGCACTCCTCTTCCTGCTGGCCCTGTACGAGATCCGCCGCGAACGAACCCAGACCAGCACCGCACAGCAGGCGGCCGAACTCTTCCGCCGTCATGCCCTTGAACTGGCGATCGCCCGCGACAGCGCCGAGCGCGCCAATCGCGCCAAGTCCGAATTCCTCGCCAACATGAGTCATGAACTTCGCACGCCGCTTAACGCGATCATCGGCTTTTCGGACATGATGCGACTGGGCATCTGCGGCCAGATAACCAATGCGCGACAGGTTGAATGCGTTACCCATATCAGCGAGAGCAGCGCCCATCTGCTGCACCTGATCAGCGACCTGCTCGATACCGCCAAGATCGAAAGTGGCCAGATCGATGTCAGCGACGAACCGCACGATGCGCCGGCCCTGGTGCGCGAAGCGATTACGTTCCTCCAGCCGCCGGCAGGCAGGAAGCACATCCGCATGCTGATCGAGGCGTCGGACAGCCTGCCGCCCTGGCAGGTCGATCGTCGCGCCGCCCTGCAGATCCTCACCAACATACTGGGCAATGCCGTCAAATTTTCCCAACCGCATAGCGCCATTGTAACCCGCATCGAACAAACGCCAGACCACGGCTTGAGCATATCGATCAGCGATCAGGGGCCCGGGATACCCGCGGAAATGCAAACGCGAATCTTCGATCGCTTCTCGCGCGGCGACCCGATGGTGTCCCGCAAGGAAGAAGGCCTGGGCCTGGGGCTCTGGATCGTCCGCAGCCTGGTCGAAATGCATGGCGGCGAGATCACCCTCGACAGCGCGCCCGGTCGCGGCACCACGATCCGGCTCTACTTTCCGCCATCCAAGACAGCGGCTGCCCCGCCCGCAATCCACGGC
>JAEUKV010000159.1 GCA_016794165.1 Rhodospirillaceae bacterium | reverse complement strand
ATCGGCATGAAGGGCGGCATCGCCCTGGCCGAGAACGGGATAGACCAACGCTTTCTCCTGCTCTGTCTGGCCGGAATCGGCCTCAGTTTCCTGCTGCCCTTTCTGGCCTATGCCCTGTTCCGGCGCCTGGGCGGAATCGAGCCGCTGTCCGCGGCGGCGATCGCGGCGCATTATGGCTCGATCAGCATCGTCACCTATGTGGCGGCCACCGCCTATCTGCGCGATGCGGGCATTGCCTTCAGCGACCAGATGGTGGCGATTGCCGCGCTGATGGAGACACCGGCGATCATGGCCGGCCTGCTCCTGGCCCATCGACTGGCAGCGCCGGCGGAGAACGCGGCCAAGCCTCCCTCTCCCGGCCGCATGGCGCATGAGGTCTTCCTCAATGGCAGCGTGACCCTGCTGATCGGCGCCTTTGTCGTCGGCTGGTTGACCGGCGGCAAGGGCGGCGAGAGCGTCGCTGCCTTCATGTTCGATCCGTTCAAGGGCGTGCTGTGCCTGTTCCTGCTGGATATGGGGCTGCTGGCCGCGCGGCGGCTCGCGCAATCGGGCCTGCCGCGACCGGGTACACTCCTGGCCGGTATCCTGGTCCCGCTCTGCGGTGCCGCTATCGCCCTGCTGATCGCGCTGGCGCTCGGCATACCGGCCGGCAACGGCATGCTGTTCATCGTGCTTGGCGCCAGCGCCTCCTACATTGCCGTACCCGCCGCCATGCGCCTCGCCTTGCCGCGCGCCGATGGAGGGCTTGCCATCACGCTCTCCCTCGCCGTCACCTTTCCCTTCAATATCGTCCTCGGCCTGCCGCTCTATGCGGCCATGGCGCAGGCGATGCTGCAACCCTGAGGCCGGCCATGCAGACCCATCGCAAGAAGCGCATCGAACTCATCGTTGAATCGGCCATCGTCGATCGGCTCGTGGCCGAGATCGAGGCGGCCGGCGCGTCGGGCTATACCACCCATCCGGTGATCGGCGGCAAGGGGCATCACGGCGCCTGGCGCGAGATCGGAATCACCCCGGGTTCCGGCATGCTGGCTATCGTCGTGATCGCCTCGCCGGAGCTTGCCGACAGGCTGGTGCCGAAACTCCATGCGGCAATGGCGGATTTCTCCGGCGTCATCCTGATGTCGGATGTCGAGGTCATCCGCAGCGCCCACTTCTCGTGACGTGCGGCGGATCCCGCTGTCAGCCGACGCCGCGATATTCCGACAGCGGCACCGGTGTCGGGGTACTCAGCAGCTTGTCGATGTGAAAACCCTGGAACATGCCGAAGCCGAGATCGCGGCCGGTCATGTAGCCGTCCTCGTCGTCGACCCGGGCCATCGCCAGAACCACGCCGGATTGACGCAGGCGGTCGAAATGGGCGCGGCGGCGCAGCAGTTCCGAGCCGATGCCCGGCTGCCAGAACACCTTCACCATGTTGGGGTTGAGCTGCGCAAGGTCGATGACGTTGATCAGCGGCGGCAGCAATCCGTCGACCGCGACCGTGCCGCCGCGGCCCTGGATGAGATCGCGCGCGGCGAGGAACTCGTTGAAGTTCTGCATGATGTCGCCGATGCGGAACTCGAAATTGAAGCGCCGCAGCGAGTTCAAGGAACGCCGCTCGAAGGCCTCGAAGTCGCTGGAGAACACGCTCTCGATGTTGATGTTGAGCGAGGCGCGCTGTTCCGGCCGCTTGATCGATTCGATCGCCTTCAGGATGATGCGGTCCAGCGTCACGGTCATCTGGTTGAACACGTTCTTGTTGTGGCGCATGTCGACGCCCATCAGCAGATGCTGGCGCAGGGCCGCCATGCTGGCAAAGAACTCGCTCATCACCGGCAGCAGGGGCTTGCCTTCCTCGTAGAGCGCGATCTGCTGGCTCCTGAGGAACAGATCGGCGAAGCGCGCATCGCCCAGCTGCTTGTGCGACGCCTCGATGCGGACGATGTGCTCCAGCAGCAGCATGTCCATCATGTTGGACACCTGGTCCACATTGGCGGCCTGTTCGGCGAGGCGCCGGACGCTCTCCAGCGCCCGCTGCCGCTCGCGCCGGAGGTCGATGATCTGGGTGATGCGGTTGACGTCGACCGCGCCGAAATAATCCGGCAGCTGCCGCCCGATCATGCGCAGGAGCTGCATCTTGGTATCGGAGAGGATGCCGGAGACGATCACTTCCTGGTCCGCCACGGTGATGACGAGGCTGGCAAGGCTGAGGCGATAGAGGCGACAGCCGCGGCCGGCGAAGATTTCCTCCAGCCGGTCGGCAAAGGCCTTGAGGAACTCCATGCCTTCCTTGGAGCGGGTGAATTCCTCCAAATTAAGGATCAGCACATAGGGGACCGTGCCGCGATTGATCGGCGGATTGGAGATCCAGTCGGTCAGTTCATCGATATCGCTCATGGTCCCGTCAGTCTCCGCTTTGCTTGGCGCCAGTATGATGGGCCGCGCCGAGTCGTCAAGGTACCGGCGCCGGCATGGGCGGTGCCAGCAGGGCCGGGTCGAGTCGGGTCTCATGCCAGTTGAGGCCCCAATGGAGATGGGCGCCGGTGGCGCGGCCGGTCGCGCCGACGGCGCCAATGCGCTGGCCCTGCCTGACCATTTGACCCGATTTCACCTCAAGCGCGGAGAGGTGCAGGTAGCTCGAATAGATGCCGTGGCCGTGGTCGAGGATGATGGTGCCGCCGGTGAGATAGAAGCCGGGTTCCGCCAGGCGCACCTCGCCATCGGCCGGGGCCACGACCGGGCTGCCTTCCGGGGCGGCGATGTCGGTGCCGAAATGCGGCGCCTTGGGAACACCGTTGAGGATGCGCTGGCTGCCATAGACGCCACTGATCGGCCCGGTTGCGGGCCAGATGAAGCGCATCAGGAAATCGCGCCTTTCGCTGGGTGTTGCGCGCGCGGCCCTGACCGCCGCCTGATCCGCCGCGATCCTGGCCTCGGTTTCCGGATCCGGCGTCACCATGTTCTGGTCCAGTTGGTCGATCCGCTGGGTCTCATAGGCCCGGTGGGCGACGGTCAGCATCTGCTGTTCGACGCGGCCGTCAGCGTGAATGATGGTGACCTGCTGGCTGGGTCCCTGGTCGCGGCCGAAGCCGATGACAAAAACGCCATCCTCCCCCACCATCACCGGCCTGTCGCCCAGAAATACCCTGGCGTCCGGCTCGGTCCAGCCCACGGCCATGCCACCGGGAACAAGATCGCCCGCAAGATCGATGGCGGCGGCGGGCGCCGGCACGGCGAAGAAGCAGAACAGGGCGAACGCCAGATGGCGCATCACAGAAGGGAGCCCTGCGGACCGGAATCGGCCTCGCCGGTTTTGCGTAGTTTCGCCTTTGGCGCGGCACAACCATCGGCGGTCGCTTCGACGATGCCGTCGCGGAACTGGATCTTCAGCGCCTGGCCGCTGCCGACCGCGGCGGCGGCGAGGACCGGCGCGCCTCGGTCGTCGCGCACCAGCGCGAAGCCGCGCTCCAGGACCTTTTCGTAGGAATAGCTCTCCAGCAGCTGGCCGAGATGGCCGAGGGCCATCTGCCTGCGGGAGACGAGATCGTGAAGCACCCGTGGGGTAAGGCCGGAAGCTGTGCGATCGAGGTTGCGGTGGCTGCGCTCCAGCGACAGGCCGAAGGCGGCGCGCAAGCGATTGCCGGCGAGGTCGAGCGCGCTGCCAGCTTCGGCCAGTTGCTGGTGCGGTGTCTTCAATTCGGCGCGCAGCTGCGCCAGGCGATCGCTGCGACGCCGGAAATAGGGCAGCCGTGCATTGCTCCAGCGCTCCAGCCACTGGTCGAGCTGCTGCGCCTTTTCGAGGATGAGACGCATCGGCTCGGGCAGGCCCCGGGCAAGGCCCTCGATCACCGTTCTTGCCTCGGCGAGGCGCCGGTTCATGCCGACGCCGAGGCGCTGGCCGATCTCGCCCAGGAGGGCGACGAGCTCGGCCCGCACCGGCACCGCCATTTCGGCGGCGGCGGTCGGTGTCGGCGCGCGGCGGTCGGAGGCAAAGTCGATCAGGGTCGTGTCGGTTTCATGTCCGACGGCGGAGATCAGGGGAATGGCGCTCTCGGCCGCCGCGCGCACCACGACCTCCTCGTTGAAGGCCATCAGATCCTCGATGCTGCCACCACCGCGGGCAACGATGAGAAGGTCCGGGCGCGGCACCGGTCCACCGGGCTCCAACGCGTTGAAGCCGCGGATGGCGGTTGCGATCTGGGCGGCCGCGCCTTCGCCCTGTACCAATACTGGCCACACCAGGACATGGCGCGGAAAGCGGTCGGCGAGACGGTGCAGGATGTCGCGGATGACGGCGCCGGTGGGCGAGGTGACGATGCCGATGACGGTGGGCAGGGTGGGAATCGGGCGCTTGCGATCGGGATCGAACAGGCCTTCGGCGGCGAGTTTCTTCTTGCGCTCCTCGATCATCCTGAGAAGCGCGCCGATGCCCGCCAGTTCCAGCCGTTCGATTACCAGCTGGTATTCCGAGCGGTCGCCATAGGTGGTGATGCGCCCGGTGGCGATCACCTCCATCCCGTCTTCGGGGATGAGGCCGAGCTTGGCCGCATTGCCTTTCCAGCAGACTGATTTCAGGGCCGCTCCCTCATCCTTCAGCATCAGATAGAGGTGGCCGGAGGCGGCGCGCTTGAAGCCCGAAATCTCGCCCTTGACGCGCACACGCTCGAAGCGGCCCTCCAGGGTGCGCTTGATCGCCTGGGAAAGCTCGGAAACGGTGAGCTCGCCGGCATTGTGGCCGGGGGCGGGAAGGGGCGGCGGGGGCGAATCGAAATCTGTCATGGCGGCTTATTCTATGGTATCGCAGGCACCCGAAGTTAAGGGAAATCGGGCCAAAAAAACCAAGGGGTATCATGCGGATTCTGGTGGTCGGATCGGGCGGGCGCGAGCATGCCCTGTGCTGGAAAATCGCGGCCTCGCCGCTGTGCGACGAGCTTTTCTGCGCACCGGGCAATGCCGGCATCGCGGCGGAAGCGGAATGCGTGCCAATCAGTGTCGATGACACTGCCGGCCTTGTGGCCTTTGCGCGGGATAAAGCTATTGATTTTGTCGTGGTGGGACCGGAGGCGCCGCTGGTGGCGGGCCTCGCCGATGCGCTGGAAGCGGCCGGCATCGCCACCTTCGGACCGAGTGCCAGGGCCGCCGAACTTGAGGGCTCCAAGGGCTTCATGAAAGACATCGCTGCCAAGTACAACGTCCCGACCGCCGCCTATCGCCGCTTCCGCGAACCGACACCCGCCAAGGCATTCGCGGCGACGTTGGGCCTGCCGGTGGTGATCAAGGCGGACGGCCTCGCGGCGGGGAAGGGGGTCATCATCGCGCACTCCCGCGCCGAGGCGGATGCCGCCATCGATGCCATGATGACCGACCGGCAGTTCGGCGAGGCGGGGGCCGAACTGGTGGTGGAGGAATTCCTGAAGGGCGAGGAGCTTTCCTTCTTCGCGCTGTGCGACGGAACCCACGCCATTCCCTTGGCGTCCGCGCAGGACCACAAGCAGGTGGGCGACGGCGATACCGGACCCAATACCGGCGGCATGGGCGCCTATTCGCCAGCCCCGGTGGCAACGCCGGAGGTCGCGCGGCGCATCATGGACGAGATCGTGTTTCCCACCGTCAATGGCATGACGGCGGAGGGGCGGCCGTTCAAAGGCGTTCTTTTTGCCGGCATCATGGTGACGGAAACGGGGCCGAAGCTGATCGAGTTCAATGTGCGTTTCGGCGATCCGGAATGCGAGGTGCTGATGCTGCGCCTCAAATCCGATCTGGTGCCGGCGCTGATGGCGGCGCGCGACGGTGCCCTCAAAAATTTCGACCTGCGCTGGTACGACGACGCGGCGGTGAGTGTGGTGATGGCGGCGAAGGGCTATCCAGGCAAGCCCGAGACCGGCACGGTCATCGGCGGGCTGGATGCGGCCGGCGCCATCAAGGACGTGGCGGTGTTCCATGCCGGCACCAAGCGCAGCGAAAGGGGCGAGATCGTCGCCACCGGCGGGCGTGTGCTCGCGGTCTCCGCCACCGGCAGGGACGTCGCGGCCGCCCAGGCCCTGGCCTACAAGGCGGTGGATGCGATCGACTGGCCGGGCGGTTTCTGCCGGCGCGATATCGGCTGGCGCGCGATCGGGCGCCGATAGAAAGGAAAAGACACATGTTCAGGCTGCGCTCTTCGACCACCTCGCCTTTCGTGCGCAAGGTCATCGTGACGGCGATCGAGACCGGGCAGGAAGGCGAGATTGAGCTGGTTCCCACCTCGACCGTCGATCCCGCTTCCGGCCTTAGTGCCGACAATCCCCTGGGAAAGGTGCCGGCCCTGGTCATGGCCGACGGATCGACCCTTTATGATTCGCGGGTGATCTGCGAATTCCTCGACTCGCGTCACCAGGGCGCGCGGCTGTTCCCGGCGGAAGGTCCCGCGCGCTGGACGGCGCTGCGCCGCCAGGCGCTGGCCGACGGCATGCTCGATGCCGCCGTCCTGCGGGTGATGGAGGGACGTCGCGCCGATCCCACGCAACGCTCGCCGGAATGGGTGGCGAAGCAGAAGCTGAAGGTCGAGCAGGGCCTCGACCAGCTGGAACGGGAAGCGGGCGGCTTCGGCACCGGCTTCGACATCGGCCTGCTGACCATCGCGGTGACACTCGACTATTTCGATTTCCGCTTCAAGGACGATGCCTGGCGCAAAGGCCGCTCCAACCTTGCCGAATGGCATGAGGCCGTGAGCGCGCGGCCGAGCCTCGGGAAGACGTTGCCGCACGATTAGGCGA
Source organism: Rhodospirillaceae bacterium (assembly GCA_016794165.1). Taxonomy (GTDB): domain Bacteria; phylum Pseudomonadota; class Alphaproteobacteria; order Dongiales; family Dongiaceae; genus Dongia. Next base: position 1,107 of record JAEUKV010000159.1, on the reverse strand, counting down.
CGGTCACTTCTTCATGTAGAGATCCCGCGCGGCGAGAACCGCGCCGCCGACGATGGCGAGGCAGCCCAGCAAGACGGCCAGCGTGGCACTGGCCTTGCCGGTGGCGATGAGGAGCAGGGTCGATATCAGCGGCGAGGCGTAGGAGATGGCGCCCAATGCCTTGATGTCGCCGCGCTTGACGCCGTAATCCCAGACGAAGAAGGCGGCGCCCACGGGGCCGAGGCCCAGCGCCAGGATGGCCAGCCACTGCCAGGAATCGGCCGGCCATACCGTCGTCTCCACCGCGAGATGACAGAGCAGGCCAAGGAGCGCGGTGACGCCGCAGAAGGCGCCCACCAGTTCCGTGGGCGCCGAGCCAAAGCGGCGCGACAGCACGGAATAGATCGACCAGGTGAAGGCGCAGGCAAGCGCCGCGCCATAGCCCAGCAGGCTGCCCGTGGGCCCGGCCGCCGCGCCGCTGTCGCGGGCGAGGATGAGGAGGGCCGCCCCGCCGAGGCCGATGAGGGCGCCGGCCACATGCTGCCAGTAGAGTTTTTCGCCCGGCAGCAGAGCGGAGAAGAGGACGATGAGCAGAGGCCAGAGATAGGCGATGAGGCTGGCTTCCACCGCCGGCGCGTGATCGAGCGCCACGAAATAGAAGAGGTGATAGAGAAAGAGTCCGCCGATGCCGATGGTCCAGACCGGCCAGGGCTGACGCAGGAACGCGAAGGCGGCGGCACCCTTCCGGCCCGCGTCATAGGTCCATTTCCCGGCAGCGAAGGCGAAGGCGATGCCGAAGGTCATCGCCATCAGCTGGAAGGGCGGCACCGCGCCGGTCGAGGCGGTGAAGAGGGCGAGCGTTGCCCAGAGCAGCACCGCGATCGAGCCGATCAGGGTGGCGCGGCGACGGGCGCTGGCGGCGCCAATGAGAGTTAGGTCGGTCATGGCCCGGCATATCGCAGGGCGCCCCGGGATTCGTCAAGGCGTGCCCAGTGCCCTCTCCCCGCAAGCGGGGCGAGGGAGCGGTTCAGAGCTTCGGCGAGAGGTAGACGATCAGCAGGGCGTTGGCGAGCACGATCGAGGTCATCATGAAGAACAGCAGGACGTAGCGGTGCACGTTGCGCTCGC
>JAEUKV010000088.1 GCA_016794165.1 Rhodospirillaceae bacterium | reverse complement strand
AGATTGGCGCCGTCGATGAACAGACCGACTCGTTCCTGGGCATAAAAGCGGAGGGCCATGATATATCCTCGCAGGCGAATATGACTGGATGCTATGGAGTGCCGGCGGACCGGCGAAGGCCGGCGCCGCCAAGTGAATATGTGTTGGCGGACCTTAATGCCCGGAGACGCGGCGCCGCAACCTAAAATGCGCGCCCAGGATGAGGGCTCCGGGGACATGATCCCGCCGGGCCGGACGGTGTGAGGATGGACGGAATTTATCTCGGTCTCGGTGCCAATCTGCCCGGCCCACTGGGCGGCCCGGTGGCGACGCTGGAAGCGGCGCTCAAGGCCATCGCTGCGGCCGGCATCGCGATCCGGCGCCGCTCGCCCTGGTATGAATCGGCACCGGTGCCGCGCGCGCCAAATGCCGATGGCACCGATCAGCCCTGGTATGTGAACGGCGTGGTCGAGGTGGCGACGGATCTCGACCCCGAGGCCCTGCTTGCAGAACTGCAGCGGATCGAGCTGGCCTTCGGCCGGGTCCGGTCGGTCGCCAACGCGCCGCGGACCCTCGATCTCGACATCGTCGCCTATGGCGAGCGGGTCACCCACACCGGTGCCCCGCTGCTGCCGCATCCGCGCATGGCGGGGCGCGCCTTCGTCCTGCTGCCGCTCCGGGACATCGCCCCCGCCTGGCGCCATCCGGTCACCGGCCGCCACATCGACCAGCTGATCGCAGCCCTGGGGCGGCTGGACGACCCTGAGGGCCAGGAAATCCGGCCCCTTCGCGGCGAATGAATGCCCCTTCCCGCCTTGCGGGGAAGTGGCCGGATGACAGCGACAAGCCGGTCGACGGGAAAGAAGCGTGGAAAAACAGCGCCGGCGGGGAAAAGAGCGATGATCCGGCATGCATCCAGGACATGGCCGCCGCCCTATCCCGATAAACCCGGTCGACTTGAAGGGGCGTCGTTCTATATAGTAGCTTCAGGCAATTAAGCGAATTCCTGGAGTGTATCGAAATGGCGCGCGTTACCGTTGAAGATTGCGTACTCAAAGTCCCCAACCGGTTCGAACTGGTCATGATCGCGGCCCAGCGGGCGCGGGAAGTCTCGGCCGGTGCCCAGATCACGGTCGATCGCGACAACGACAAGAACCCGGTCGTCGCCCTGCGCGAGATCGCCGAGGAGACCGTGTCGCTGGCCGGCCTGCAGGACAGTGTCGTGACCGGTCTGCAGCGTCATGTCGAGAACGACGAGCCGGAGGAAGAGGGTACCGGCTTCGGCACCGGCGCCGGCGACCTCCTGGCCGAAATGCAGCAGGCGCAGATTTCCGACGAGGAAGCCGAGGACGCCGACATGACCATCGACGGCGAGTTCGAGGATGCCGCGGAGGCCGATGACGGTCGCTGACCGAAACCGGTTTCTCCGTCCCTGCGTAGAAACGGAAAGGATTCGATTTCACCCCCAGGCTAGAGGCGCCCTCACGGGCATCGGATTGAGGACCGCATGATCCGGCAATTTGAACTGGTCGAGCGGGTGAAGTCTTACGATCCAGGCGCGGATGAGGACCTCCTCAACCGCGCCTATGTTTTTTCGATGAAGGCCCATGGCAGCCAGGCGCGTGCCTCGGGCGATCCCTATTTCTCGCATCCGCTCGGCGTCGCCGAGATCCTGACGCGATTGAAGCTCGATTCCGCCTCGATCGCCACCGGCCTCCTCCACGACACGGTCGAGGATACCGAGGCTACCCTCGACCAGCTGCAGGAGATGTTCGGCGGCGAGATCGCGCAGCTGGTCGACGGCGTCACCAAGCTCTCGCGCCTGGAACTCCAGTCCGACAACACCAAGCATGCGGAGAACTTCCGCAAGCTGGTGCTCGCCATGTCGAACGACATCCGCGTGCTGCTGGTGAAGCTCGCCGACCGCCTGCACAACATGCAGACGCTGCATTTCATCAAGAACGCCGACAAGCGCCGCCGCATCGCCGCCGAGACCATGGAGATCTACGCGCCGCTGGCCGAGCGCATGGGCATGCACCAGTTGAAGGACGAGCTGGAGAACCTCGCCTTCGCCGAGCTCAACCCGGATGCCTACAACTCGATCATCCAGCGCCTCTCATTCCTGCGCGAGCAGGGGACCGATGTCTGCGCCAAGATCGTGGCCGAGCTGCAGAAGACGCTGAAGGACGCCGATGTCCCGGCCGAGGTCTCCGGTCGCGAGAAGACGCCCTTCTCGATCTGGCGCAAGATGCAGAAGAAGCGCATGGAGTTCGAACAGCTCTCCGACATCGTCGCCTTCCGCGTGATCGCCGAGGATCTCGGCCAGTGCTACCAGGCGCTGGGCGCGCTGCACGGCAAGTATTCGATGATCCCGGGGCGCTTCAAGGACTACATCTCGACGCCCAAGCCCAACAAGTACCAGTCGCTCCATACCGGCATCCTCGGGCCCCAGCGCATGCGCATCGAGGTGCAGATCCGCACCCGTTCGATGCACGACATCGCGGAAATGGGCGTCGCCGCGCATTGGAAATACAAGCAGGGCCAGGCCCAGATCGACGGCAAGCAATATCGCTGGCTGCGGGAATTGCTGGACATCCTCGAGCACGCCTCGGGGCCGGAGGAATTTCTTGAGCACACCAAGCTGGAGATGTTCCAGGACCAGGTGTTCTGCTTCACGCCCAAGGGCGACCTCATCGCGCTGCCGCGCGGGGCGACGCCGGTCGACTTCGCCTATGCGGTGCATTCCGAAGTGGGCGATACCTGCGTGGGGGCCAAGATCAACGGCCGCATCATGCCGCTGCGGACCGCGCTGCAGAACGGCGACCAGGTGGCGATCGTCAATTCCAAGGCGCAGACGCCGTCCCCGGCCTGGGAACGCTTCGTCGTCACCGGCAAAGCGAGGGCCTGCATCCGCCGCTTCATCCGCACCCAGCAGCGCGCGCAGTATCTCGAGCTTGGCCGCGCCATGCTGCACAAGGAATTCGCCCATGCCGGCTATGACTATACCGAGAAGGCGATCGAGGGCGTCCTCAAGAAGTTCAAGGCGGAGGAACTCGAGGATCTGGTGACCCAGGTGGGCGAGGGCATCGTCGGCGCCCGCGAGGTGGTCAATGCCGTCTTTCCCGGCAACAAGACCGCGACGCCGGCCGACAAGCTGCCGGCCAAGCGCGCCAAGAAGGCCAAGGGCGGCCATGCCATCCCGATCCGCGGCCTCATTCCCGGCATGGCGATGCATTTCGCCGGCTGCTGCCATCCGCTGCCCGGCGACCGCATCGTCGGCATCGTCACCACGGGCAAGGGCGTCACCATCCACACCATCGATTGCGAGACGCTGGAGAGCTTCGCCGACACGCCGGAGCGCTGGCTCGACGTCGCCTGGGACCAGGACGCCGACGCCGCCGAGCAGCATACCGGCCGCCTCGACGTGGTGATCACCAACCAGCCGGGCAGCCTCGGCTCCCTCACCACCGTGATCGGCAAGAACGCCGGCAACATTTCGAATTTGAAGATCGTCAACCGCTCGATCGACTTCTTCGAGATCATCGTCGATGTCGAGGTGAAGGATCTGAAGCACCTCTCCAACATCATCGCCGCCCTGCGTGCCACCCCCTCGGTCAACTCGGTCGACCGGGCGCGGGGGTGAGGGATGCGGCTTCATCGGCATAGTCGAGTTGAGAAACCCTCTCCCGCGAGGGGGGAGGGGCTTCCCATCGCGCGCATAGGCATGGGCTGTCCATGATCATCGGCATCGGCAACGACCTCATCGACATCCGCCGCATCGAGAAATCGATCGAGCGGTTCGGCGAGCGTTTCATCCAGCGGGTCTTCACCGAGGTCGAACAGCGCAAATCGGACCGGCGGGCGCAGCGCGCCGCCTCCTATGCCAAGCGCTTCGCCGCCAAGGAGGCCTGTTCGAAGGCGCTGGGGACCGGTTTCCGGGACGGCGTCTTCATGAAGGACATGGGGGTGGTCAACCTGCCCAGCGGCAAGCCCACGCTGCTGCTCACCGGCGGGGCGTTCCAGCGCCTTGCCCTGATCACCCCGCCGGGGATGAGCGTGCAGATCGACCTCACCATCACCGACGATTTTCCGCTCGCCCAGGCGATCGTGATCATCTCGGCCAATCCCGTGCTTGCCACGACCTAACCGGATGGAAAAGCGCGAAAAATACCCTTCTGCGACGATGCGCGGCGGGCTTACGCCTTGACTTTGAGCAACCCCGCTGGCTTGATCCGCCGCCAAAGACCGGCGACCCGCCGACCCCATCCCAATCCAGACCGATAAGGCCCAACCACCCCACATGGCGCGCAAGACCGAAACCGAGCCCAGCCAGATCGCTGAGACCGTCAAGACCATCGTCTGGGCGGCGGTCATCGCGGTGGGCATCCGTACCTTCGCCTATGAGCCCTTCAGCATTCCCTCGGGCTCCATGGTCCCCACCCTGCTGATCGGCGATTACCTGTTCGTCTCCAAGACCGCCTATGGCTACAGCCGCTTCTCCTTTCCCTGGGGAATCGTGCCGATCGAGGGGCGCATCTGGGAGGACAAGCCGGAACGTGGCGACGTGGTGGTGTTCCGGCCGCCGGGCGAGCCGCAGACCGATTTCATCAAGCGCGTCATCGGCCTGCCGGGCGACCGCATCCAGGTCAGGGAGGGCGTCCTCCACATCAACGGCACCGCGGTGAAGCGCGAGCGGATCGAGGATTTCGTCGATCCCGGCAAGTATTACGGCGGCACCTACCTGCAGTATATCGAGACCCTGCCGGAAGGGGTGAGCCACCGCATCATCGAAAAGAACGATTTCGGCCCCGGTGACAACACGCCCACCTTCGTGGTGCCGGAGGGTCATTATTTCATGATGGGCGACAACCGCGACGGCTCCGCCGACAGCCGTGCGCTGAAATACGGCGTGGAGGCGAACGGCGACAGCGAGATCACGGACCAGGCGCTGTTCGACAAGGTCGGCTTCGTGCCGCTGGAAAACATGATCGGCCCGGCCAAGGTGCTGTTCTGGTCCTATTCCAGCGACTTCGAGCTCACCAACCCGATCACCTGGGTGACGGCGCTGCGCTGGCGGCGCCTCGGCAATTTGGTGGAGTGAGGCGTGGCGGGAAACGCCACGGCCGCACTGGTTGCCCTCATCGGCCATGATTTCGCACGACCTGAACTGCTCGAGATGGCGATCACCCATCCCAGCGCGGTGGGGCGCAGCCGTACGCGACGCCCGCGCAGCGGCAAGGGGACAACCGCGACACCGGCCACGACCGCCAAGACGCGCGCCGCCAGGCTGCCGGCGAAACTGGCCGACAACCAGCGGCTGGAGTTCCTCGGTGACCGCGTCCTCGGGCTCATCGTCGCCGAGATGCTGTTCAACCAGTTTCCCGCCGAGGACGAAGGTGCGCTCGCCAAGCGCTTTGCCGCCCTGGTGCGCCAGGAGGGCCTTGCCCAGGTGGCGCAGGATCTCGATATCGGCCGCTTCCTCACCCTCTCGCGGGGCGAGGAGGAAAGCGGTGGCCGCGACAACCCGGCCACCCTCGCCGATGCCTGCGAGGCGATCATCGGCGCGCTCTATCTCGACGGCGGCATCGCCGCCGCGCGCCGCTTCATCGAACGCCACTGGCAGAAGATGATGGCGGCCGAGCTGATGCCGCCGCAGGACGCCAAGACGGCGCTGCAGGACTGGGCCCAGGCGGCCGGCCTCAAACTGCCGCGCTATAGCGTCATCCGCAGCGAGGGCCCGCCGCACGATCCGGTGTTCGAGATCGAGGCGATGGTCGAGGGCCACGCCCCGGCGCGCGGCACCGGCCGCTCGAAACGCGCCGCCGAACAGGCCGCCGCCACGCAATTGCTGGCCTCGGTGCGGCCGTCTCCCGCGGGCGATGCGGCAAAAGAACTGGCGGCGCCGGAACGGCCGGCGCAAGATCCCGCAACATGAGCGCGGGCGGCCCGATGGCCCCCGCAGATGACCGAAGGTAACAAGAGCATGACAACGAGTTGCGGCTTCATCGCCGTGCTGGGTGCCCCCAATGCGGGGAAGTCGACCCTGGTCAACCGCGTCGTTGGACAGAAGGTCTCGATCGTCAGCCCCAAGGTGCAGACCACCCGCGCCCGCGTACTCGGACTCGTCATGCTGGACGAGGCGCAGCTGATTTTCGTCGATACGCCGGGCATCTTCGCGCCCAAGCGCCGGCTCGACCGCGCCATGGTGGCGGCGGCCTGGAGCGGCGCGGGGGACGCCGACCAGGTACTCCTCATGGTCGATGCCAGCCGCAAGGGCATCGACGACGACACCCGCCGCATCGTCGAAGGGCTGCGGCAGCATCGGCGCCAGGCGGTGCTGGTGCTCAACAAGATCGACCTGGTCAAGGACCGCGCCCTGCTGCTGGCCAAGACCGCCGAGCTGAACGAACTCGGTCGCGGCGCGGGCGGTGACGGGGCCGGCAGTGACGGGGCCGGCAGCGACGAAACGCCGCTCTTCAGCGACACCTTCATGATCTCGGCGGAGAGCGGCGACGGGGTCGACGATCTGGTGGCAGAACTCGCGCGCCGCATGCCGCCGGGGCCGCATCACTATCCGCCCGACCACATCACCGACGCGCCGCAGCGCTTCCTCGCCGCCGAGGTGACGCGCGAGCATCTCTTCCGCCAGCTCCATGACGAGATCCCCTATGCCCTCACCGTCGAGACCGAAGGCTGGGAGGAATTCAAGGACGGCGCCGTCAAGATCACCCAGATCATCTTCGTCGCCAAGGAAAGCCAGAAGGCCATCGTGATCGGCAAGGGCGGGGCGCGCATCAAGCAGGTGCGCGAGGCGGCGCAGCGGGAAATGCAGCAGATGCTGGAACGCCCGGTGCACCTCTTCCTCTTCGTCAAGGTGCGCGGTTCCTGGGCCGAGGATCCCGAGCGCTACCGCGAAATGGGCCTCGATTTCGAAACCTGAGAGGTGGCCGGGTGGACTTCACCGACACCGCTTTCGTCCTCTCGGCCCGGCGCCACGGCGAGGGGGATCTCATTCTCTCCTGCCTGACGCGGGATCATGGCCGGCATCTGGGGCTGGTGCGCGGCGGTGCTTCCCGGAAGCAGCGGCCGGCCTTTGAAATCGGCAATGCGCTCGCGGTCACCTGGCGGGCGCGGCTCGCCGAGCAATTGGGTCATTTCCAGGCGGAACTGCTCACCGCCCATGCCGCCCGCGTGATGGACGACGCCGATCGCCTGGCGGCACTCGGTGCCGCCGCCGCGGTGATCGATGCGACGCTGCCCGAGCGCGAACCCCATGGCGACGTTTATGAGGATTTCGCGGCCTTCGTCGCGGCACTGGCGGCGGGGGAGGTGGATTGGGGCCTCCTCTATCTGCGCTGGGAACTGCAGGTGCTGGCCGATCTCGGCTTCGGCCTCGATCTTTCCGCCTGTGCCGTCACCGGGGCGACCGAGGGGCTTGCCTTCGTCTCGCCCAAGACCGGGCGCGCCGTCACCGCGCTGGGTGCCGGGCGCTATGCCGAACGCCTGCTGCCCCTGCCGCGCATCCTCAGCGATCCCCAGGCGCCGGTCTTGCCGGGCGACGTCCAGCAGGGCCTGCGCCTCACCGGGCATTTCCTGCACGCCCATCTTCTGGAAGGCCCGGGGGCGGAGAAGCGCCTCATGGCCCGGGACCGGCTGGTGGAACGGGTGGGGGCGACGGGGACGCCTTGACCGGCCTTCGGGGCTTCGCCATGCTCCGGCCGCAAACAGCTGTCGCATAGGCAACATCACGCGGGATTTTCATGAGCAATCGGCATTTCGTGGTCATTGGCGCCGGCATCGTCGGCGTCTCGACCGCCCTCTATCTGCAGAAGGACGGTCATCAGGTGACCGTGGTCGACGGGCGCGACCCCGGCGAGGGCACCTCGAAGGGGAACGCGGCGGTGATCGCCACCGAATCCGTGGTGCCGGTGGCGACACCGGGCATCCTGTGGGACGTGCCGAAGATGCTGATGGACCCCCTGGGCCCGCTCGCCATCCGCTGGTCGTATCTGCCGCGCCTCGCCCCCTGGCTGCTGCGCTTCGTCGCCGCCTCCGGCGAGAAGAAGGTCGAGCAGATCTCGATCGCGCTCCGCGCGGTGCTGCTGCAGGCGATGCCGGCGCACAAGGAACTGGCGGCGCTGGCCGGCCAGTCGCTGATGATCAAGGACACCGGCTGGCTCGGCATCTTCGAGAAGGACGAGAAGTTCGCTTCCTATCAATGGGACCTCGAGCTGCAGAAACGGCGCGGCGTGCAGTTCCAGATCCTGAAGCAGGAAGAGATCCGCCAGTTCGAGCCCAGCCTGCAGCCGATCTACCGGCACGCGGTCTACTATCCGGAAAACTCCTATGTCACCGACAATTTCGCCCTGGTACAGCGCCTGGCGGCGCATTTCGTGGCCAGCGGCGGGCGGATCGTGAAATCGGACGTCAAGGGCTTCGAGCTGGGTCCCACCGGTCCCACCCATGTGCGCGCCGGCGGCGACAAGATCGCCTGCGACGCGGTGGTGGTGGCGGCCGGGGCCTGGTCGAAGAAGCTTGCGAGGCAGCTGGGCCACGACGTGCCGCTGGAGACCGAGCGCGGCTATCACGTCACCCTGCCCAAGGCCGGCAGGATGCCGCGCATGCCGCTCTATTCCGGCGATCATTCCTTTGCCATCACGCCGCTCGATGTCGGCCTGCGCTTCGCCGGCACGGTGGAACTGGGGGGGCTCGACCTGCCGCCCAATTATGCCCGTGCGGAAAAGCTGATGATCCACGGCCGGCGCATGTTCGGCGAGCTTAACGAGGAAGGGCGCAGCGACTGGATGGGCTTCCGTCCCTCGATGCCGGATTCGGTGCCGGTGATCAGCCAGGGCGGGCGCTTCCGCAACACCTATTTCGGCTTCGGCCACGGCCATATCGGCCTTACTCTGGGGCCGGCCACCGGGCGCATCATCGCCGACCTCGCCGCCGGGCGCGATCCCGGCCTCGACATGCGGCCGTTCCGGATCGATCGGTTCTGATGTTGAACGAGGTTTCCTCCCTCCTTCAGGGGAGGAGAGGGTGGGGGAAGACACATGATCGACGCCGCCGCCTTTGCCATCCGCGAACTGCTGCCGGAAGATGCCGTCGCCTATCGCATCTTCCGGCTGACCGCGCTCAAGCGCTATCCGCATCTCTTTCGTGCCGATGCGGATGAGGAGAGTGCCAAGCCCATCTCCTCGACCGAGCGGCGGCTGAAGCCTTCGCCCAACAATCGCTGGACCGGCGCCTTCGACCTTTCCGACCATCTCGTCGGCTGCGTCGGCTTCCGTCGCGAGCCCGGCATCAAGCGCCATCACATCGGCCAGATCCTCGGCCTGCAGATCGCCCCCGCTTGGCAGCGCCGCGGCATCGCCACCGCCCTGCTGAAGGAGGTTATCGCCCAGGCCATCCTGGTGGGCGTCGGGCAGATCCAGCTCAGCCTCACCTTGCCCAATCCGGAAGCGGAAAGGCTCTATGACCGGCTGGGCTTCGT
>JAEUKV010000084.1 GCA_016794165.1 Rhodospirillaceae bacterium | reverse complement strand
GCGGTGACGGTGACGACGACTTCCGGATGCAGGGCGACGCGGACATTGTGCAGGCCCAGGGTCTTGATCGGCTTGTCGAGGACCACCTGGCGGCGTTCCACGGTAAAACCGGCCTTGGTCACACCCTCGGCGATGTCGCGGGTGGAGACCGAGCCGAACAGGATGCCGGTTTCCGAGGCCTGGCGGATGAGCACCACCTTCAGCCCGTCGACCTTGCCGGCAACCTTCTGCGCCTCTTCCTTGAGCTTCAGGTTGTTGGCCTCGATCTGTGCGCGCTGCGCTTCGAAACGCTGCTTGTTCGCGTCGGTGGCGCGCAGTGCCTTCTTCTGCGGCAGCAGGAAGTTGCGGGCAAAGCCCGGCTTCACATTGACCACATCGCCGATATGACCCAGCTTTTCGACGCGCTGGAGCAGGATGACTTCCATGATTCCGTCCTCCTTACTTCAACACATAGGGCAGCAGACCCAGGAAGCGGGCGCGCTTGATCGCCTGGGCGAGCAGGCGCTGCTTCTTGTTGCTGACCGCCGTGATGCGGCTGGGCACGATCTTGCCGCGCTCGGAGATGAAGCGGCCGAGCAGCTTCACATCCTTGTAATCGATCTTGGGCGCCTGCGGGCCCGAGAACGGGCAGGACTTGCGACGACGGAAGAACGGCCGACGGCCGCCGCCGGCACCGCCCGCGGAACGACCGCCCTCGCGGCCGCCATCACGGCCACCTTCGCGACCGCCTTCACGTCCACCTTCTCTGGCGCCGCCCTCGCGGCCGCCACGATCAAACTCGCTCATGAACGATCTCCTTCACCTTCGGCGGCGACGGCGGCGGGACGCTCGCCCCGGTCACGGCCACCAAAACCACCCTCGCGGCCCCCTTCGCGGCCCCCGGCGTCACGACCCGGACGCAGCCGGTCGTCGCGGTCACGGCCGCCAAAGCCGCGGCCACCCTCGCGGCCACCTTCGCGGCCCCCGCGATCGTCGCGGTCGCGGCCCTTGGACTGCAGCATGGCGCTGGGTCCGGCCTCAAGCTCGTCGACGCGCACGGTCAAATAGCGCAGCACGTCCTCGTTGAGGCGCATGTTGCGCTCAAGCTCGGCGACGGCGCCGGCCGGGGCTTCGATGTTCAGGAGAACATAGTGGCCCTTGCGGTTCTTGTTGATGCGGTAGGTGAGGCCCTTCAAGCCCCAATATTCCTTCTTCAACACCTGACCGCCCTGGGCGGTGACGATGCCGGTGAAGGTTTCGGCCAGGGTGTCGACCTGTTGGGCCGTGACATCCTGGCGCGCAATAAAGACGTTCTCGTAGAACGGCATTAAGCAACTCCCTCTGGCTCTTAGCGGCCCGGCGCTGGTCTGCCGACGATCGGCAACGCATCAGCTGAAATGACTGAAATATCCAATCATTTCACGGGCCTAGCCGATCCCCTCACACCGTTCTGGACAGTGGCCCGCAAGCAGGACGGAGGGTCGGCAGGGCTATGGACGGGCGGGTTATACACAGAGCGCCCGGGTAAGACAAGGTGGCGGGATTTCAGGGGGTTTTGGGTGGGACGGGCCCGAGCCCGGCGACCTTGGCGCGGAGGGTATGCGCCACTTTTATAAGTTCGACGAGTAGTTGGGCGTCGACCTCGACTTGGCCGTCATATTCGGCCAGGTTCCGGTTGCCATGGGCCTTGTCGAGGATCCGCCACTGTTCGGGTGGCATCCCCAATGTGTGTTGCAGGGCCTGAAAGACGATGTACCGCCTGTTGTCAGGCCGATAGCCATGCCAGCGCAAGGCGGCCAGGGACAGCGCATGAGCGGCGTTGTAGGCAAGATCGAACCGGCTCTCGGGCGAGAGGCTGTCCTTGCCGGCATCGTTGAGCCGGGCCGAGCCAGATTTCAGCAGCCCGTCAAACTCGGCCTGGTTCGGCTTCTCAAGCTTCAACTGGCCCGACTTCACCAGATTCTCGAGGGGTGGCAAGGTCATCTTCGGCTCCGATCACAAACAGTTTCGGTTGGTCGAGGACGCTGGCCATGAAGCCGCTGCGTTGACCAACCTTGCGTTGCCATTCGTCGCGGGTCATGAGGGTGGGATTGATGGGGCGGGCAAGAAGTTTCTCGGCAGGTTGAAGTGCGCCGAATATCTCGCCATAGCCTGGATTGCCGATGATCATCAGGTCGATATCGCTCTTGGCGCTCTCCTGGCTCCGGGCAATCGAGCCATAGACAAAGGCACAGGCAATGGACGACCGATAGGGCGCGAGGGCTTCGCGGATCGGATCGACGACACCGATTGTCTTCAGGATCAACTGATGCAGTTCAGGAAAAATGGGCGATTCCCGATTGGCCTGATAAAGTTTTCGGCTGCCCCGGACATTCAGGGCGACGATGCCTGCATCGGTCAGTCTTTTCAGTTCACGCTGAACGGCGCCGCGCCCCGAGCCCGCGCGTGCGATGATTTCGGTGATCGGAAAATCGCTGTCCGGCGCGCCGAACAGGATGCCCAGCACGCGTGCCTGAACGCGCGAGAAGAGGGCGTCCGACAGCCCAGATGAAGGTGCAGAAGTACCCATTTCGGGTATTTATATACCCATATTGGGTATTCAGGTCAAGCCCGGCGCGCCCAGAGGAGCTCAAGTCTCGCGGCCGTCATAGCTGGGCGCCGCTTCGATTCCTAGCCGCTTGACGGGGGGGTGTCACCTGGGCTCTAAGCCCGGCACTCTATATCTGGGAGGCAGATTACATGCGCGCATTCGTGTTTCCGGGGCAGGGGTCCCAGGCGGTCGGCATGGGCAAGGCCCTGGCCGAGGCCTTCGTGCCGGCCCGGCTGGTGTTCGAGGAAGTGGACGATGCCCTGGGGCAGAAGCTCAGCCGCCTCATGTTCGAGGGGCCGGAAGCCGATCTCACCCTCACCGAGAACGCGCAGCCGGCGCTGATGGCGATGAGCCTTGCGGTGCTGCGGGTGCTGGAGGCGGAAGGCGGCTTCAAGCTCGCCGACAAGGCTGCTTACGTGGCCGGCCACAGCCTCGGCGAATATTCGGCCCTGGCCGCGGCCCGCACCTTCTCCCTCGGCGATACCGCGCGGCTCCTCAAACTGCGCGGCCAGGCGATGCAGAAGGCGGTGCCGGTGGGCGAGGGGGCCATGGCGGCCCTGCTCAATTTCGATCTCAAGCGCGCGCAAAATGTGGCGGCAGCGGCGGCCGAGGAAACCGGCCTCGTTTGCGCGATTGCCAATGACAACGACCCCTCCCAGGTGGTGGTCTCGGGGGCCAAGGCGGCGGTGGAGCGCGCTGGCGCGCTGGCGCTGGAAGCCGGCGCCAAGCGCGCCGTGATGTTGCCGGTCTCGGCGCCCTTCCATTGCCCGCTCATGCAGCCGGCGGCCGATGCCATGGCGGAAGCGCTGGAGAAGACCACGATCCACATGCCGATGGTGCCGGTGATCGCCAACGTGACGGCCGCGCCGGTCTCCGATCCCGCCACCATCCGCAAGCTGCTGGTCGAGCAGGTAACCGCCACGGTGCGCTGGCGCGAATGCGTGATGACCATGAAGACCCTCAATGTCGACCGCGTTTTTGAACTGGGCGCCGGCAAGGTGCTCGCCGGTCTGGTGAAGCGCATCGACAAGGAGATCGAGGCGCAATCGGTGGGCCAGCCCGCCGATATCGAGGCGGCCCTCAAGATTCTCGTTTAACGGAGACCAGCCAACATGTTCGATCTTTCCGGCAAGACCGCCCTCGTCACCGGCGCCTCGGGCGGCATCGGCGGCGCCATCGCCAGGGCGCTGCACGGCCAGGGCGCCGTGGTGACGCTCTCAGGCACCCGGCGCGAGGCGCTGGATACGCTGGCGGCCGAGCTCGGGACACGGGTCCATGTGGTGGTGGCCGATCTCGGCGATGCCGCCTCGACCGAGGCCCTGGTCAAGGATGCGGAAGCCGCCATGGGCAAGCTCGACATCCTCGTCAACAATGCCGGCCTGACCCGCGACAACATCGCCATGCGCATGAAGGACGAGGAGTGGCAGAAGGTCATCGACGTCAACCTCTCGGCCGGTTTCCGCCTCGCTCGCGCCGCCATGCGCGGGATGATGAAGCGCCGCTTCGGGCGCATCATCGGTATCACCTCGATCGTCGGCGTCACCGGCAATCCGGGCCAGGCCAACTATGCCGCCGCCAAGGCCGGCATGATCGGCATGTCGAAGGCCCTGGCCCAGGAACTGGCGAGCCGCAGCATCACGGTCAATTGCGTGGCGCCGGGTTTCATCGCCACCGCCATGACCGAGGCGCTCACGGAGGAACAGCAGAACCAGCTGCTGCCGAAGATCCCGCTGGGCCGCATGGGCAGCAGCGCCGATATCGCCGCCGCCGTGGTCTATCTGGCCAGCGACGAGGCCGCCTACATGACCGGCCAGACGCTTCACGTGAATGGCGGCATGGCCATGATTTAATTGGGATTTTAACCACAACCCCGAACCGATGCCGGGGCTACTGGTCAAATCCGGCAGAGTTGTGTTAAGTGACCGCTGAAATCGTCGCGGCGATTCATCCGGAACCAGGGTGGGGAACCAGGGAACGGGTGCTGAGTTCAAAGATCGAGGCAAAGACCAGCCAGCCACGTCAAGGCCGGCGCAACCAAGGGAAAATTGAGATGAGCGACGTTGCTGAGCGCGTGAAGAAGATCGTCATCGAGCACCTCGGCGTGGAAGAGGCCAAGGTCACCGAAGGTGCCAATTTCATCGACGATCTGGGCGCGGACAGCCTCGATACGGTCGAACTGGTGATGGCCTTCGAAGAGGAGTTCGGTTGCGAGATTCCCGACGATGCCGCCGAAAAAATCCTGACCGTCAAGGACGCCATCGACTACATCAAGTCGAAATCGGCCTGAGTTGATCGTCGATCGCACGTTCTCGGACGTCAAGTCGACGGGCGTAGAATCGACGGGTCAAGCGTTGAAGGTTTCCGCACGGGCCCCATATTTCGGGGCCCGTGCGATTTTGAGGCCGGACCGGCAAGTGTGCCGGCGCGGCCAGCGGACATAACGGCAAAGAGTGAGCGAGGACATCATGCGTCGCGTGGTCGTCACCGGAATGGGCATCGTTTCGCCCCTCGGCGTGGGCGTGGAACATGTGTGGAAGCGGCTGCTGAAGGCCGAATCCGGGATCAGCGGCATCCAGAGCTTCGATGTTTCCGATCTGCCGTGCAAGATCGGCGGCCAGGTGCCGCTCGGCGACAAGGCCTCGGGCAATTACAACCCGGATGAATACGTCTCCGGCAAAGACCAGAAGAAGATGGAGCCGTTCATCATCATGGGTGTGGCTGCCGCCAGCGAAGCGGTGGCCGACAGCGGCTGGGCGCCCACCGAACAGGAAGCTCTCGACCGCACCGGCGTCCTCATCGGTTCCGGCATCGGCGGCCTCAACGGCATCTACGACACGGCGATCATTCTCAACGAAAAGGGTCCGCGCCGGGTCAGCCCGTTCTTCGTGCCCTCCTGCCTGATCAACCTGGTCTCGGGCCATGTTTCCATCAAGTACGGTTTCCGCGGCCCCAATCATTCCGTGGTTACGGCCTGTGCCACCGGCAGCCACGCGATCGGCGATGCCGCGCGCATGATCATGCTGGACGATGCCGATGTGATGGTGGCGGGCGGTGCCGAGGCCACGATCGGGCGCATCGGCTATGCCGGCTTCTGCGCCGCGCGCGCCATGTCGACCGGCTTCAACGACAGCCCGACCGAAGCTTCGCGCCCCTGGGACAGGGACCGCGACGGCTTCGTCATGGGCGAAGGGGCCGGCATGGTGGTGCTGGAGGAATTGGAGCACGCCAAGAAACGCGGGGCCAAGATCTATGCCGAGGTGACCGGCTATGGCATGTCCGGCGATGCCCATCACATCACGGCGCCCGCCGACGATGGCAATGGCGGCTACCGTGCCATGACCGCCGCGCTGAAGCGTGCCAAACTCAACCCGGAAGACATCGACTACATCAATGCCCACGGCACCTCGACGCCGCTCGGCGACGAAATTGAACTGGGCGCGGTGAAGCGCCTGTTCGGCCCGCATGCCTACAAGCTCACCATGTCGTCGACCAAGTCGGCGACCGGGCATCTGCTGGGTGCGGCCGGCGCGGTCGAGGCGATCTTCTCGATCCTCGCCATCCGCGACCAGGTGGCGCCGCCGACACTCAATCTCACCAACCCCTCCGAGGGCTGCGACATCGACCTCGCGCCCAAGCAGGCCAAGCCCCGCAGGATCAAGGCGGCCCTGTCGAATTCCTTCGGCTTCGGCGGCACCAATGCCAGCGTGATCTTCACGGCGCCGCAGTAAGGGCGGACGCCCGGGTTCGCGCCCATGTCCGCGCCCATGTCCGCCGGCGGGCTCAGCCGCAAGGTCATCGCCGAGATCGTCGGCGGCCTGCTGCTGCTCGCGGTGCTGCTCGGCGGTGGCGGGGCGGCCTGGTTCTGGAGCGCCTTTACCGGCAGCGGGCCGCTTGCCGAGGAAACCACGCTCATCATCCCCAAGGGGAGCGGTGTCGCCGCCATCGCCGATCTGCTGGCCGAGGGCGGCGTGATCGAGCAGCCGCTGGTGTTCAAGGTCGGCGTCAAGCTGTTCGGCAAGGAACAGCCGCTGCAGGCCGGCGAGTTCCGCTTTCCCGCCGGAATCTCCCAGCGCGGCGCCATGCAGGTCCTGATCGAGGGCAAGTCGGTCCTGCACCGGATCACCATCGCCGAAGGCCTCACCGTGCGCGAGATCTTCGCGGTACTGCAGCAATCGCCGCTGCTCGACGGCCCCCTGCCGCCGCCGCCGCCGGAAGGCAGCCTGCTGCCGGAAACCTATTTCTTCGTGCGCGGCGATGCGCGCGCCGCCATCGTCGAGCGTATGCAGGGCAACATGCGCGAGACCCTGGCAGCACTCTGGGCGCAGCGCGCCCCCGAGCTTGCCACCATCGACAGTCCCGAAGCGGCGGTGATCCTCGCCTCGATCGTCGAGAAGGAAACCGGGCTCAAGGATGAGCGCGCCCGCGTGGCGGCGGTATTCCACAACCGCCTGCGGATTGGCATGCCGCTGCAATCCGACCCTACCGCGATCTATGGCCTCACCCTCGGCCAGGAAGCGCTCGGCCGCAGCCTGACCACCTCGGATCTCAAGGCGGTCAACGACTACAACACCTATGTCATTCCGGGCCTGCCGCCGGCGCCGATCGCCAATCCGGGTGCGGCGGCACTCCAGGCCGTGCTCAACCCGATGAACACCAAGGAGCTTTATTTCGTGGCCGACGGCACCGGCGGCCACGCCTTTGCCGAGACCCTCGATCAACACAACCGGAATGTCGCCAAGTGGCGCAAGTTCCTGAAGCAGCAGACGCAGGCGGAATGATGTCTATGGAAAAAAAGGACGCCGCACGCGGCCTCTCGGACCGGAACAACCGAATGGAACCCATCACCAATGTCGGCCGGCAATGCGCCTTCTATCTCGGCGTAGTGGCGCTGCTGGCAGGCGGTGTCGCCTATCTGGCGCCGCTCGACCGCACCCCGGCGGAGGCGATGGACGACACGGTCATGCCGCTCACCGGCGACTTCGTCATGCTGGCGCCGCTGGATGCGGAAGGCGAGGCGGCGCCG
>JAEUKV010000071.1 GCA_016794165.1 Rhodospirillaceae bacterium | reverse complement strand
GAGATCGCATCGGTCGCCGGCCCGCAGCTGGTGGTGCCGATTACCAATGCCCGCTATGCGGCCAATGCCGCCAACGCCCGCTGGGGCAGTCTCTATGACTGCCTCTACGGGACCGACGTCATGGGGGCACCCGTGCCGGGCGGGGCCTATGACCGGGGCCGCGGGGCTCGCGTGGTGGCGCGGACGCGCGTCTTTCTCGACGAGGCCTTTCCCATCGATGGTGCATCCCACGCCGACGTGCGCCGCTATCATGTCAAGGACGGCGTGCTCCTCATCGACGACCTGCCGCTGGCGCAGCCGGAAAAATTCGTGGGCTATCGCGGCAATCCGCGCGCCCCTGACTCGATCCTTCTGCGCAACAACGGCCTGCATGTCGAACTGGTGTTCGACCGCGCGCATCCGATCGGCAGCCGCGACCAGGCGTTGCTCGCCGATGTGGTGATCGAAAGTGCGCTCTCCGCGATCATGGATTGCGAGGATTCGGTCGCCTGCGTCGATGCCGAGGACAAGGTGCTGGCCTATGGCAACTGGCTGGGCCTGATGAAGGGCGACCTGGAGGCAAAGGTGGAGAAGGGCGGCAAGGCCACCATCCGGCGCCTCAATCCCGACCGGGTCTTCATGCGGCCGGAGGGCGGCGAGCTGATCCTGAAAGGCCGTGCGCTCCTCTGGGTA
Organism: Rhodospirillaceae bacterium; assembly: GCA_016794165.1. Lineage (GTDB taxonomy): Bacteria > Pseudomonadota > Alphaproteobacteria > Dongiales > Dongiaceae > Dongia. The sequence goes on along the minus strand of JAEUKV010000071.1, from coordinate 21,511 downwards.
CGCAATGTCGGCCATCTGATGATGACGCCCGCCATCCTTGATCGCGACGGCAACGAAATCCCCGAAGGCCTGATGGATGCGATGGTGACGACCCTCATCGCCATGCATGACCTCAGGAAGAAGGCTGGTCCGCGCAATTCCGAACATGGCTCGGTCTATGTGGTGAAGCCCAAGATGCATGGCCCGGAGGAAGTGGCCTTCGCCGACGAGACCTTCACCCGTGTCGAGGACGTGCTGGGCCTGCCGCGCTACACGGTAAAGCTCGGCATCATGGACGAGGAGCGCCGCACCTCGGTCAATCTCAAGGAATGCATCCGCGCCGCCAAACACCGCGTCGCCTTCATCAACACCGGCTTCCTGGATCGGACGGGCGACGAGATCCACACCTCAATGGAGGCCGGTCCCTTCTCGCGCAAGGATTTCATCAAGCGCAAGGGCTGGATCACGGCCTATGAGAATCTCAACGTCGATATCGGCCTCGAATGCGGCCTCTCGGGCAAGGCGCAGATCGGCAAGGGCATGTGGGCGGCACCCGATCTGATGGCAGCGATGCTGGAACAGAAGATCGAGCATCCCAAGGCCGGCGCCAATTGCGCCTGGGTCCCGTCACCGACCGCGGCGACCCTGCACGCCCTCCATTATCACCGCATCGATGTCTTCGCAGTTCAGAAGAAACTGGCGGCCGGCGGCCGGCGCGCCCATGTCGATGCGATCCTCGACATTCCCGTGGCGAGTTTCCGCAAATGGACCGAAGCGCAGATCCTGCGCGAGGTGGAAAACAACGCACAGGGGATTCTCGGTTACGTGGTGCGCTGGATCGACCAGGGGATCGGCTGTTCCAAGGTACCCGACATCAACAATATCGGCTTGATGGAAGACCGCGCCACCCTACGCATCTCCTCGCAGCACATCGCCAACTGGCTCCATCACAAGATCTGCACGCCGGACCAGGTGATGGAGACCATGAAGCGCATGGCGGCGGTGGTCGACGGCCAGAACAAGGGCGATCCCGCCTACAAGCCGATGGCGCCGGATTTCGATCTATCGGTCGCCTTCCAGACCGCCTGCGATCTCGTCTTCAAGGGGCGCGAGCAGCCGAACGGCTACACCGAGCCGCTGCTGCATGCGGCGCGGTTGCGGGTGAAGGGAAGGAATTAGAGAGTCGCCGGCAATTCTTTGAATTCAGTCGACGGGAAAGCCGATATGCGCATTTCGCGAGGATATTTGAGTCTATGCGTTCCCGGTGAAAATTGTTGATTGTTCGGGCATGACCGAAACGACTCCTCAAGCATTCGAGCTGCTCGTCATCGTCACGCCGAATTTCAACCTGGCGGCCACGGTCGGCTTCCTGGACCCCTTTCGGGCGGCGAACTATCTCGACGGCAGCATTCTGTTTCGCTGGGACATTGCCTCGGTGTCAGGTGGGGAGATTTCTGCCAGCAACGGGCTGAGCATCACGACGAAGGCCTTGCGCGAGGTCCGGGGGCAGCGTCAGGATATCGTGATCGTGTCCTCGAGCTGGGCGCCGGAGGCTTATAACAGTGCGCCGATGCATGAGGCGCTGCAGCGCTGGGCACGGGCCGGGGTGACGATGGGGGCCTTGGATACCGGCGCATTTATCCTGGCGGAAGCTGGGTTGCTGAAGGGCAACCGCGCCACAACGCATTACGAACACATTGATGCTCTGAAAGAGCTCTATTCCGACACCGATGTCAGCGAAGATCTCTTCGTCTTCGACGGCAAGCGGATCACCTGCTGTGGCGGCAATGCGGCCACCGATTGCGCGCTCCACATCATCCGCAGCATGCAGGGTGATTCACTGGCCAACGCCGCTGCCCGATATCTCTTCCAGCAGAGCTTGCGGCCGCTGGGGACCTCGCAGAATCCTGGCACTGTCGAGCCCTTGGGCAGCACCGCGCCGGCGGTGCTGAAGCGGGCCATCAAGTTGATGGAGCAGAACCTCGAGGAGGCGCTCTCCATCCCGCAGATCTGCAAGCGGCTGCGCCTCTCGCAGCGGCAGCTTGACCGCCTGTTCTCGCTCTATGTGCGGAAGAGCCCCATCCTCTACTACCGGGATATCCGCCTCGACCGGGCGCGCAGCCTGGTTACGCAAACGGACATGCGGCTCTCGGAAGTTGCGGTCGCATCCGGATTCTCCAGCCAGTCGCACTTCAGCCGGGCCTATCGCGAGCGCTTCGGCCTCTCGCCGCGCAGTGACCGGATCGAGGGACGCGTTCCCTTTGAATTCCGGGCCTGGCCGATGTTTGGGAAGAAGCGGTCGATCATTCGATAGCCGATAGGCATTGGTCAGCCGGACCAGGGGGCGAAATATGCGCGATTAATGGCGAACTGCGCATAGAAGATGAGCTGCTTCGGCGCGATCCTTCGGTTCAGGCAGTGCCGCACTTTATACGTCCTGGAGGCCAGCAATGGGCGACTACCCAACGAATGAGCAATTTGCCGCCATCCGGCAGGGCTACCATTCCAACCCCAGCCAGTCGCTGTCGCTGCATGCCGACGCCTATACCGACCCGTGCTGGTTCAAGGTCGACCGCGACGAAGTAATTGCCAGGACCTGGCAATGGGTCTGCCATGTCGAGAAGGTGCGCGACCCCGGCTCATTCATCACCACCGACATCGCCGGGAAGCCGATCGCGGTTGTGAGGGACCGCGAAGGTGTGTTGCGCGCCTTCTACAATGTCTGCAAGCACCGCGCGCACAAGCTGCTCTCCGGAGAGGGCAAGACGACGCGCATCATGTGCCCCTATCATGCCTGGACCTACAAGCTCGACGGCCAGCTGCTGGGTGCGCCGGCGACCGAGCACCTCATCGACTTCAACCCGAAGGACATCTGGTTGTCGCTGGTCCAGGTCGAGGAATTCTGCGGCTTCATCTATGTGAACCTCGACCCCGCCGCCGACTCGCTCAAATCCCTCTCAGGCAATCTCGAGGCCGAGATCCTGCATTGGGCGCCCGATATCGACCGCCTCACCTTCGGCCATCGCTTAACCTACGACATCAATTCGAACTGGAAGAACGTCGTCGACAATTTCCTGGAGTGCTATCACTGTCCGGTGTCGCACAAGGATTTCTGCACGCTTGTGGACATGAAGACCTACAAGGTGACGACCCATGGCATCTATTCCAGCCACATGGCCGATGCGGGACAACAGACGAACACCGCCTATGACACCTCGAAGGCGAAGGTGCGGACTCACGCCGTCTGGTGGCTGTGGCCGACCACCTGCCTCATGCGCTATCCCGGCCGCTCCTCGATGATCGTACTCAACATCGTGCCGGTGGGGCCCGAACGGACTTTGGAGACTTACGATTTCTATTTGGAGACGCCGGAGCCCGACGAGACCGAGCTTGCCGCCATCAAATATCTCGACACCGTGCTGCAGGTCGAGGACATCGTTCTGGTAGAAAACGTGCAGCGCGGCATGAACACGCCGGCCTTCCAGCAGGGCCGCATCGTCAACGATCCAAACGGCTCAGGGAAATCCGAGCATGCGCTCCATCATTTCCATGGCCTGCTGCTCGAGGCCTATGGCAAGGCGGCCGGCTGATGGGTATGCTGACGGACAAGGTGGCGCTGGTCACCGGCGGGCGCGGCGGCATTGGCCGCGCCATCTGCAGCCGCTTTGCGCGTGAAGGGGCCATTGTCTATGCAGCCGACCTCACCGAAGGCGGCTCGCTGGCGGGACCTACAGGCGACAGCAGCTTCGTGAAGCTGGATGTGACGTCCGAGGAAGATGCAAAAGCCACGATGGCGCGGGTCGCACAGGAATGCGGCAAGCTCGATATCCTGGTGAACGCGGCCGGGATCGAGATCGAAAAGACGATCGAAGAAACCAGCCTTGCAGACTGGAACCGGATCTTTTCTATCAACGTGACCGGCACCTTCCTTTCCTCGAAATACGCCCTTCCCTTGCTCCGGAAATCGGGCGGCGGCTCGATCATCAATTTCGGTTCTTATGACGGCTTTATCGCCGATCCGGGCCTTGCTGCGTATTGCGCGACCAAGGGGGCGGTCCATGCTCTCACGAAGGCCATGGCCTGTGATCATGGACCGGAAGGCATCCGCGTCAATGCGATCTGCCCGGGCTATGTCGACACGCCGATGCTGAAGAACTTCTTCCGCGACGTGGGCGATATCGAGACGCTGGACGCCGCTGTGCGCAATGTGCATCCGCTGCGCCGCTACGGCACGCCGGACGATGTCGCAAACCTCGTGAACTGGCTGGCCTCTGACGAGGCGCGTTACGCCAGCGGCCAGCTCTGGGTGCTGGATGGCGGCCTCACCGCCCAGGTCCAGCAGATGCGGCTCTGACATGGCAAACAGGGCAGCCATTGTCACGGGCGGCAGTCGCGGCATCGGCCGGGCCATCGTCGATAGGTTCATCGCGGACGGGATCGAGGTGCTGACCTGCGGTCGTGGCAAGCGGCCCGCCGATCTCGATGCGCGAATCGCCTGGGTGCAGGCCGATGTGGCGAAAACGGACGACGCCGAAATGATTGTCCGCACCGCGCAGGACTATTTCGGCACCATCGGCATCCTCGTCAACAATGCCGGCGTGCAGCTGGAAAAGACCGTGGCGACGACCACGGATGAAGATTGGGAGCTGGTCATGGGTGTGAATGCCCGGGGCACCTTCAACATGTGCCGGGCGGCCCTCAAGGACATGGAGGAAACCGGCGGCGTCATCGTCAATATCGGCTCGGTCTCCGGCGTGGTCTCCGATCCTTCCATGGCGGTCTACAATGCCTCGAAGGCTTTCGTGCATGCCCTCACGCGCTCGATCGCCGTGGATCATGGGCCGAAGGTGCGCTGCAATGCCGTGCGGCCGGGTTGGATCGCGACCGGCATGGTGGATGGTGCCTTTGCCCTTGCCGACGACCCGGCGGCGGCCAAGGCCGATGCCCTCCAGCGCCATGCGATGCGCCGCTTCGGCAAGCCGGAGGATATCGCCAACATCGTTGCCTGGTTGGTCTCGGACCAGGCGGCCTTCGTCACCGGCCAATGCTTCACCAGCGATGGCGGCCTTACGGCGGCTTCCCCTCTTCAACCAGGATTGTTCTGAATGACCGACTTCCAGAATACCGCCGTGCTTGGTTCCGGAGTCATTGGTGCCAGCTGGGCCGCCCTCTTCCTCGCTTCCGGCCGCAACGTCGCCGTCTATGACGCCTTGCCCAGCGCCGAGAAGAGCACACGTGACTACGTCGAAATGGCGTGGCCGGCGCTCGAGGAGTTGGGCCTTGTCAAAGACAAGGCACCCGGGAGGCTTAGTTTCCACAAGAATGCGGCAGAGGCCGTGAAAGGCGCCGATTTTGTCCAGGAAAGTGTGCCGGAGCGGATCGAGATCAAGAAGGCGCTCTATGCCGAGATCGAGCCGGTCCTCGACCCGAAGGCCATCGTCGCCACCTCCGCCTCGGGCCTCACGCTGAGCGAGATGCAGGCAGGCTGGGAGAACCCGGCGCGCTTCATCCTGGGGCATCCCTTCAATCCGCCGCATCTCATCCCGCTGGTGGAACTCCTCGGCAATGCGAAGACGGAAGCTGGCGTGCCGGATGAGGCCGAGACTTTCTACCGCGAGATCGGCAAGATCACCATCCGCGTCAACCGCGAGGTGCCCGGCCATGTCGCCAACCGCCTGCAGGCGGCGTTGTGGCGCGAGGCGCTGCATCTGGTGCAGACCGGAGTTGCGAGCGTCAAGGATGTGGATACGGCGGTCTGGGCCGGTCCCGGCATGCGCTGGGCGGCGATGGGCCCGACCATGCTGTTTCACCTTGGTGCTGGTGCGGGCGGAATCAAGTCGTTCTGCGAGCGCTACACGCCGAGCTTCAACTGCTGGTGGGACGATCTTGGCACGCTGCACCTTGATGATGCACTGGCGCAGCAACTGACCGACGGTATGGCTGAGGATGTGGCCGGCGAAACGCCGGCTGAGCTTTCCGCCAGGCGCGATGCGCTGATCATCGCCATGCAGAAATCCGTCACACATCTGCGGCGGCGGTAGGCGGAGAGGCACCCGTCAAGGAAGCATATTCCCGCTGAGCAGCCCCCCGCCGGGTCCGCAACCAGTCCGCCTGGAGTTCGTGAGCGCGACAGTGGGCTTTCCGTCATGCCGCCAGCAAGGCGCGGGCCATTTCCTTGGCAAGCTGTGCGGAACTGGTCTCGCGGGTGATCTGGGCCACGGCCACGGCCCCCTCGTGCAGCAGGTTGATCTTCCGCGCGATTTCTTCGGGCCTGCCGATACCGGCAGCCACCGCCAGTTCGCGGAGATATTCGAGGACTTCGCGCTTGTGATGCACGGCGGCCTGAAAGACCGGGTCGTCCTTTGCGCCATGCTCGCCGGCTGCGCTGATGAAGGGACACCCCTTGAAGGTGTCCTTGGCAAACCAGACCTCCAGATAGTCGAACGTGAGCAGCAGTCTCTCACGGGGATCGCGGGCGCGGGTCTCCACGAAGCTGCGCATCTCCGCGCGGACTATCTCGTCCCGGCGCTGCAAGGCGGCGAGGATCAGCGCTTCCTTGGTGGGGAAGTGCCTGTAGAGCGTCGTCTTGGCAACCCGCGCTTCGGCGATGATCAGATCGACGCCGGCGGCGTGAAAGCCATGCTTGTTGAAGAGTGCGATGGCGGTGTCGAGCAGATGGTCGCGGATTTCCGATCGTTTCATCGGCCTGTCCATTTTCCGGAATACGGCGATACAAAATTGTAGCGATTCTAACGCGCGCAACGCCGCCGCCGCAAGAACACAACCCTCAGATGCGAAAAATATCTATTTAAATCATTATGTTGTTGTGAATTCCGGTGTCCGTCGGGACATTTTTTGATCTGCGCTCTTGAAAAACGATACAGATCTGTCTACATACATAAACGATACAAATTAGTATCGTTTAGGCCGAACCGATGACCGGTTCGCCCAAGTTGAGGAGATAAGGACATGCAGCGTATTGCTTCGGTCGATCCGGCGACCGCCTCTGGTTTGGCCAAGGATTTGTTGGACGGCCTCAAGGCCAAGATCGGTATGGTGCCGAATCTCTATCGGGTTCTGGCACAGAGTCCTGAAGTGCTGGGTGGTGTCTTGGGCCTGAGCGGCGCGCTCGCCAAGGGTACGCTTGATGCCGCGACCCGCGAGCGGATCGCACTGGCCGTCGCCAATGTCAACGGCTGCGACTACTGCAACGCGGCGCACAGCGCGATTGCCAGGGGCCACAAACTGAGCGACGCGGAAATCCAGGCAAACCGCACCGGACGCTCCAGCGACCCGCATGCCGATGCAGCTGTGGCGCTCGCGCGCAAGATCGCGGTGACTCGTGCCGATGTGACCGAACTGGACCTCGCCGCCGTTCGCAACGCCGGCTACTCGGATGCTCAGATCGTCGAGATCGTGGTCAATGTCGCGGCCAACGTCGTCACCAACTATGTGAACGAGGTGTTCAAGACCGAGATCGATTTTCCGGCCGTTGCGCCCGCAACGCGTGCTGCCTGAGATGGGCGGCGCCCGGGATGACTGACGCCTCGGACCGGGGGACATAAACCGGGGTGACGCATTGCCCGGCACTTCTCCCCCACCTTGCCCGGGCTCTCCGGCAAGGCATGTGCTGGGCATGGATGGCCCGCCTTATCGATCCCCGGATAAGGCGGGCCTGTCCGTGTGGTGCGGGTTTGAACCAGGGGTGCAGTCATCGTTTGATGGGCCGCAATCTCTGGAAGTGAATTGAAAGGGTGCAGTATCCGCCCGCCGTCATGCCGCTGCCACATCCATCGCCGCGCAACCAGTCGTGGCTGCGGCGTCATCCCTGGTTCGAGCAGGGACTCCTCCCGGCCCTGCGCCAGCGCGTGGCGGAGGTCCTGGAGTTGAGGTGAAATGCACGCGGCACTGCGGCACGCGACGCCTGTCGCTGCTGCCAAATTCAGATGCACGTCTGTATGGAAAAAATGGTGGGCGCGACAGGGATTGAACCTGTGACCCCTACCATGTCAAGGTAGTGCTCTCCCGCTGAGCTACGCGCCCGCCTGATCCGGAACCGGCCCGCCTGGAGTCCGGGGGTGGTTCGCGCCGGCGGGCTTTCTGGGATGGCCCGCGCGATCGGCGGTTGGGCAAATAGCATCCTGGTTCAGGGAATGCAAGCCTTGGCCGCCCTGGGGCGCTCTGGCTGAGCCTCTGCCCCTATTTCGGCATCATTTCCGCTGGATATCGAAGGCGATCAGCCGGCGTGGCCCATGCGGCTCCCGGCTGGCCGGCCTCGCGATTGATTCCGGTCCAATTGCGATCTCTGCGCCCGTGACAGGCGACGGGATTTTCATTACACCTTGAGGCACTGTCCACTCTGCGACCCCTTGCCGAGCCGCCGGAAGCCGCCGCCACACCGGATGACGCCCCGATCCGACTGCTGCGCCCGCGTGACTGGCGGGTGCCGCTGATCCTCGCCTCGCCCCATTCCGGGCGCGCCTATCCGCCGGATTTCCTGGCGGCCTCCGCGCTCACCCGGCAGGAGTTGCGCCTCTCCGAGGATTGTTATGTCGACGAGCTGGTGGGGGCGGGGCCGGACCTTGGTGTCCCGCTGCTCTCGGCCCTCTTTCCCCGCAGCTATTGCGACGTCAACCGAGAGCCGCTGGAACTCGACCCCGGCATGTTCGCCGACCGGCTGCCGAGGGACGCCAAGACCAATTCGCCGCGGGTGGCGGCGGGCCTTGGCGTGGTGCCGCGCCTCGCCGCCAACGACCGCGAGATCTATCGCCAGAAGCTGACCTTCGCCGAAGTGGAGACGCGCCTTGCGCGCTGCTACCAGCCCTATCACGCAGCACTCGCCGCCCTGGTGGCCGAGGCGCAGGCGGCCCATGGGCGCTGTCTGGTGCTCGACTGTCATTCGATGCCCTCGACCGGTGGCGGCGCGGACCGCGATCTGCCGTCCGGCGAGCGGAACGGACAAGGTGGGAAGGGGAAACCCGGCAACGGCCGGGTGGATTTCGTGCTGGGCGATTGTTTCGGCGCCTCCTGCGACGCGGGCATCGCCGCCGCGATCGATGCGCATCTCCGTGCCGGCGGTGCGCAGATGCGGCGCAATTCGCCCTATTCCGGCGGCTATGTCACCCAGCATTATGGCAGGCCGGAGAGCGGCGTCCATGTGCTGCAGATCGAGATCAACCGCGCGCTTTATCTCGACGAACGCTCGCTGGAGCGGAGTGCCGGCTTCTCCGACGTGCAGGCGACCATGACCGGCCTCATCGCCATGCTGGTGGCGCGGCTGGGCGATCTGCTGCCAGGTCACTGACACGGGGCATGGGTGGGGCGACGGGGGACGCAATGGGGGCTGAAATGCGATTGCGGCCGGCGGTGGCCGAGGACATGCCCGCCATCCATCAGATCTACACGCATCATGTCCTGAACGGCCTCGCCAGTTTCGAGGAAGTGCCGCCGGACCAGGCCGAGATCGCGCGGCGCTGGCAGGCGATCGAAGCGGCGGGGCTCCCATACGCGGTGGCGGAACTGGCCGGGCGGGCGGGCATTGCCGGCTATGCCTATGCCGGGCCTTACCGGCCACGCAGCGCCTACCGCTTCACCGTGGAGGATTCGATCTATCTCGCCCCCGATGCCACCGGACGCGGTGTGGGGCGCGCGCTGCTGGGCCATCTCATCGCCGAGGCCACGGCCTTGGGCAAGCGGCAGATGATCGCCGTCATCGGCGATTCGGCCAATGCGGCCTCGATCGGGCTTCATCGCGCTTTGGGCTTCCGGACGACCGGGACCTTCCACGCCATCGGATTCAAATTTGGGCGCTGGGTGGATTCGGTGCTGATGCAGCGGGCCCTCGGCCCCGGCGCCGAGACGGCGCCGAAGATCTAATCTGCGCGCGGAATCTGCTCCGACTAATTAACGATTTCAGGGCTTTGCGGCACGGCCAGAAAAAAAGGCCGTGCCTGACGGCACGGCCCAAGTTCTGGGAGGAAACGCCCATGAGGGGCGCCTTGTGACGGCGCCTGTCAGGGGAGATACGCGCCGTTACAAGACCAATCTGGTGCTGTTGCAGTGCAATGTCAAGCCAATATGCGCTGGTCAAATATGCGTCATCATGCTGAAAAATTTGGCAAATTCCTGTTGCTGCCATGCAACACTATCGGATGACTAGATATTATGGCGAAGACCCGCCATCAGGCCGCTGCCACACCCCGCGAACGCGTGCGGGATTGCCGGGTCCGGCCCGGCTCAGTACCTTCGGCACATGAATAACATCCTCCTGAGCGGGCCGATGAACAGCGCCCTGGTGGCGGCGGCACGGCTCGCCTGCGAGGAAAAGGGTCTCGGCTATACGCTGGAAGAGCCGGACCTGCTGAAGTCCAAGGGTTTCCGGCTTGCCGACCTTCTCACCTATATGTGCGAACGCCAGCCAACGCTGTCCCATGCCGGACTGATGCTGTTCGATCTTGAGGCCATCCTGCGCTACATCGACGAGGGCTTCCCCGGGCCGATCCTGCAGCCGGAGCGGGCCCGCGACCGCGCCCTGATGACCCAGATCATGGCGGTGACGCGCCAGCACCTCTGCCCCAGCGCGCTCAACGTGGTGATCGGACAGCGCCTCGTCATGCCGTTCCTCGGCGGCCACACCGATCTTACCCTGATCACCAAGGTACTGCCGGCGATGCGCGACGCGCTCTATGCCGTCGAGCAATTGTCGCTGCTCTCTCATGACGGCGAGCGTTCGGAATTTCTGGTCGGGAGCGATCTCAGCCTTGCCGATATCATGCTGCTCCCCATTGTCGGGTATCTGATGGCAACGCCGGAGGGAAAGGCCGCGATCGGCGCCTCCACCAGGCTGTCGCGCTGGTGGCTTGTGGTCTCGCGCCGCGCTGCCTGGGCCAGAGCGCGGCCGCAACTCAGCTGAAGGGGCAGTCGGCGGCTAAGGCCGAAGCGTGGCGCGGGCCGTCAGGCTGACGAAGCGGAGCACGAAGAGAAAGCCGCAGAGCGGCGCCAACGCGCCCAGCCCCAGTACCCAGGTCACCGCACGCGCGACATCGGCGGGGTCGAGGTCGTCTGTGAGGCCGGCCGCGTTGGCGATGGCGCCCGCCGCCGCCGCGCCGAAGGCGATGCCGAGCGAACGCATGGTGGGGATCGACGACGCGGTGATCGACTCCTCGCCCGGCGCGGCGTGGCGCATCGTGGCGGCGACGATGTGCAGGTTGGAACTGCCGAGGCCGAGGCCAACCAGGGTGTTGAGCGCGACCAGGACCCAGACCGGTTGGGTCGAGATGCCGAGAGCGAGGCCGGTGAGGCCGATCACGCAAAGGACCATCCCGCCGATCATTGCCGCGGTGACGGCGCGACCGCGCCAGCGCGCGGTGAGGACCGATGACGTGGTCCAGCCAATGGCGAGTACCGCCATCATGTAGCCGGCGCGCATCGGCGTCTCCCCCTTGAGGACCTGCAGCGCCAGCGGCAGGAACACGCCGATGACGGTATGCGTCATGGAGGCGAGGAACATCGCCCAATAGCCGCTGCCGGTGGTGGTAAGGGCGGAAAGGGCGCGGCTCGGGAACAGGCGGTTGTCGCCGCGGCGATCCAGCAGGAAGGTGCCGTAGACGAGGACGAGGGCGAGGGCGATCAAACCGAGGCGCGCAGGCGCCGTACCGCCTTCGCTGGCGACGCCGACGCACAGCACGCCGGCACTCAGCAGTGCCATGCGTCGGTAGGGAAAGCCAAAGACGCTTGGCCGCTCCGGCCGATCTGCCGGCAACCGGGTGAGCGCCACGCCGAGGAAGATGAGCACGAAGGGGAGGTTGAACCAGAAGGCACCGGGCCAGAAGCCAAGCTCGGCGAAACTGCCGCCCAGCGCCGGGCCGATCAGTGCCGCCACTCCCCAGGTCGAGGAGATCAGCGCCAGGACCGGTTTCTTGAGGGCTTCCGGGAACAGTTCGCCCACCATCGCCATCGAGCGCGACAGAACGATGCCGCCGCCGAAGCCCTGCACCGCCCGGGCGAGGATGAAGAGCGCCATGTTGGGTGCCAGCGCGCAGGCGATCGACCCGGCGAGGAACAGCAGGGCGCCGATGCAGTAGGCGCGCCGGCCACCCAGGGCGCGGCGCAAAGGCGCCGTCGCCGCTGCGCCGACGATCGAGGCCACCATGTAGAGCATGGTGGACCAGGCATAGAAATGAGCCCCGCCGAGATCGCGCACCACGTCGGGCATGATGGTGGAGACGACGAAGACATCGACCGCATGGAGGCCGATGCCGAGATTGAGCATGACGACATAGAGCCCGCGCCCCTCCGCGAACAGGCTGCGCCAGGAGCCGGCCTGGGATGTCGTGTCGGGCGCGGCCATGATGGTCTCCTTGCAGGCGGTCCATTGGTGCAGTCGAAGGCCTTGGTTCAGGCAACCGAGCGCGGGGAATGTAGGGGGCCGGAGGAGTGCGGTCAAAGGCGCCCTTGCCACGGCAATGATGGTCCAAATCGCGGTTGGGGCCACACCTGGGTGATGCCTCGATAGTGGCGGAATCAGCGCATTGGTGCTACATATCCGCGCATCGAACGCGCCGGAATCCATGGGGGCATGGGGCTGTCGGCCAAGGTTGGACATGGCCCGCGCATCAAGGAGGGGAGACAGAGATGAGTGCCAAGCTGATCCGGTTCGGCAGCAATCCGCCGGCCATCGAACCAGGTGTGCCGGGAAACATCCTGTCCGGCCAGCCGACCACGAAGCTGCAGAACTACTATACCGACGGTACCGGGCAGTTCTTCACCGGCATCTGGGAAGCGACTCCCGGCAAATGGCAGGTGAACTATGGCGAGGAGGAATTCTGCGCCATCCTTTCCGGCAAGGCGACGCTGACCGATGCCGAGGGGCACGCGGAGACCTTCGTTACCGGGGACGCCTTCGTCATTCCGAAGGGATTCAGTGGCACTTGGGAAACGATTGAGACCGTGCGCAAATGGTACGTGATCTTCGAGCCAAAGGCGTGAGGGGCGAAAAGACAAGCGTCGGGGCGCTGGCCCCCACCGGGCAGGAGGGGCGGCATGGCTGAGCCCAATGCCGGTATGCGCGCACTGGTGGTCGACGGGCAGGCGGTACCGCGCCGCATGACTGCGAAGATGATCAAGGATTGCGGCGTCACCGAAGTTCTTGAAGCGGAAAGCGCCGAGGCCGCGCTCAGCCTGCTGGAAGCGGATGAGGCCGGCATCGACCTGATGCTCACGGATCTGCGCTTCAATGGCACGGCCTCTGCGGCCGGCGGCAGGGCCGATGGGGGCATGGACGGTATCGAGTTGGTACGCCGAGTCGCCGAAAGCAATCTTGCCAGCTATCTGCTCATCGCCACGCTTGACGATGCCGCCGTGGTTCGGTCCGTTGCGGCGATGGCAAGCGCACTTGGCTTGGAAATGGCGGGGCATGTCAAGAAACCGATCAGCCCGGAAAGCCTGCGACCGCTGATTCTGCGTCAGATCGCACGCCGGGTCACGGCGCCGCTGCTGCGGGCCCGTTCGGTTCATGTCACCGCGGAGGAACTGCGATACGCCATCACGACCCAGCAGTTCGTGCCTCATTTTCAGCCGCGCGTGCGCGCCGGCGATGGCAGTGTTACGGCGGTGGAGGCCCTGATCCGCTGGCAGCACCCGGAACGCGGTCTGGTACCGCCGGGGGCCTTCATGCCGCTCGCTGATCGCGTGGGGCTGATCGAGGGCATCACCGATGTGGTGCTGGAGAAATCCATCAGCTGGGCACGACGCTGGCAGGATGCGGGAATCGATATCGCGGTGTCGGTCAACCTGACCGGAGAGGCCTTATTGCAGACCGACCTGCCGAAGCGCGTCGCGAATCTCGCCGATGCGCACGGTATCGCGCGCAATCGCATTGTCCTGGAAGTGACCGAAGCGGCGGTTGTGACCGACGCACCCTATCCCATCGAAACCCTGGCACGGTTGCGCCTGCTCGGGCTCGGACTCGCGATCGACGATTTCGGCACCGGCATGGCAACGCTGGAGCAGTTGCAGCGCATGCCCTTCACCGAGGTGAAGATCGATCAGGCGCTGGTGACTGGCGTGTTCGAGCAGCCGCAGTTCCGGCCCGTGCTGGAGAAGGCCATTCGTCTTGCCAGGACCCTTGGCCTGAAGACCGTGGCGGAAGGGATCGAAAGCAAGGCGGATTGGGACTTGCTCAATGAGCTTGGCTGCGACGAACTGCAGGGCTTCTTCGTGGCTCGGCCGATGCCGGCCGAGGAGATCGAGGGCTGGGCCCAGGGCTGGCACCGCCAACCCCTGTGAAGCAGCGCCGTCAATCGGCGCGGTTGGCGCAGTAGATCGCCGCCATCACCGCGCCCTTGATGTAGGGCAGCAGGCCCAGCGTCATCACCAGTGTGGTGGGCAGCCAGATCGACAGCTGCACCCAGGACGGTGGATGCGCATAGCTCTCAAGCGCCAGCAGGCCGCTCACCACGACATGGCCGACAATGGCGATGGTGAAATAGGCCGGCGCATCGTCGGCCCGCAGGGGCTCGAACGGCAGATCGCAACTGGCGCAGGCTTCGCCGATGGTGAGGTAGCCCTTGAACATATGCCCCGAGCCGCATTGTGGGCATTTGCGGCGCCAGCCGCGCTTGAGCGCGGTGGCCAGGGTCGGGCGGTCGGCAAGCGTGGTCATCGGGTCACCAAGGTTCAGCAGGCTGAATCAACAGCCTCGAAGATAGCGTGGCGGGCGATTATCGCCATGTGGCCCGATGTCGCCATCAGGACAGATTTCCGGCCAAAGGCGGGCGGCGGAAGGGAAAGGCCTGTTCGCAGGCGCGCGCCGCGTTGAGCACGGCCCGGTCGCCATAGAGCGGCCCCACGATCTGCAGGCCAATCGGCAGTCCCGCGTTGGTCAGCCCGCAGGGAATCGAGATGGCCGGCTGCCGGGTCAGGTTGAAGGGATAGCTGAAGGGCGACCATTCGCTCCATTGGCCGAGGCCCGAATCCGGCGGCACGTCATGGCCGGCGGCGAAGGCCGTGATCGGCATGCTCGGCGTCACCAGAAGGTCGAACTTCTGATGGAAGTGGTTCATGCGCACGCCGAGTGCCTCGCGCGCCTTGGTGGCGGCAAGATGATCCTTCAGCGAATAGCGCTCGCCGCCGGCGACGATCGCCGCCAGGCCCGGATCGAGATGCGCGCGGCGGTCTTCCGGATACTGGCTGACGAGGAAGGCGGCACCCGCGAACCACAGGGTCTGGAACACCTCGCGGCTGGGGGGGAGCGGCGGCGGCACTTCCTCCACCCGGGCACCCAGTTTGGCGAACTGCTTCACCGCCGCAGCGACGGCGCCGGCGACCTCCGGATCCACGGTTTCACCGCTGAGGCTGGGCGCATAGGCGATGCGCCAGCCGGCGATGTTGCCGTTGAGGGTCTCGTGATAGTCGGGCGCCTCGGTTGGGAGCGTGTAGCAGTCGCGTGGATCGGGGCGCGAGATGACCGAAAACATGAGAGCGGCGTCGGCCACGCTCCGCGCCATCGGTCCGACATTGGCCAAAGTGCCGAAGGGCGAGAGCGGATAGGCAGGCACCCGGCCGAAGGTTCCCTTGAATCCGACGATGCCGGTGAAGCTTGCCGGGATGCGGACCGAGCCGCCGCCATCGGTGCCGATATGGAGCGCGCCCATGCCCGTGGCGGCCGCGACCGCCGCCCCGCCGCTGGAGCCGCCCGGCGTCAGGGCCGGGTTCCAGGGGTTGCGCGTGATACCGCTGCGCGGTGAGTCGGTCACACCCTTCCAGCCGAATTCCGGCGTCGTGGTCTTGCCGAGGAGGACGGCGCCATGCCCGCGCAGGCGGGCGACGCAGGGTGCGTCCTCGTCCCAGGCCTGATCCCGGTCGACCAGATTCGAGCCGCGCAGGGTGGGCCAGCCTTTGGTCACGATCAGATCCTTGATCGATACCGGCACGCCGTCGACCAGGCCGATGGGCTGGCCGCGCTGCCAGCGATCCTCCGACGCCCGCGCGGCGCTGAGGGCGCCCTCGGCATCCACCAGGCAATAGGCGTTGAGCGCCTCGTTATGGCGGTCGATGGCGGCAAGGGCCGCCGCGGTCGCCTCCACGGGGGAGAGCTTGCGGCCGCGGTAGAGGGCGACCAGTTCCTGGGCACTGAGGAAGGCGGCATCGGTGGTCATCGTCGCTCCTTCGTCGAGCGCAGGGTCGCTTCAGGTCCGTTCCAGCATATCGGCGAATTCGGTGCGCGCCTTGTCGAAATTCTCGGCCCACCAGGCACTGTCGGCGATCACCTGCTGGCTGAGGTTTTCCGGCTGCGTGGGGTCGTAGTCGCGCAGGGCGCGCGGCATGGCGGCGGTCGCCGCCGGGTTGGCCGGGCCGACCCGCTGCAGATTGGTGAATTCGATCTGCCGCGCCGGGTCCTGCATGTGGGCGATCAGCGAGAAGGCGTCGATGCCGCCGGGATTGCCCTTGGGCACCACCCAGCAGCCGGGATAGAGAATGCCGCCGGCCCAGGTGAACGCGATCTTGCCCTCGCTCTCCTTGGCCAGCGCCACGGCACGCGTGTGCCACAGGCAGGCCATGGAGATGGTCTGGTCGACGAACATCTGCTGGATCTGCTCGCCGCTCTCCCAGGTCTGCAGATAGGGCCGCAGCTTGGAGAGGCGCCCCACCGCCGTGTCGATGTCGATCGGATAGGGATTGGTGAGGCCGTCGCCCTCGGCCATCATGGCCGCCTCGAAGGCGCCGTTCATCCAGCGATAGACGGCGCGGCCGCCGGGAAAGCGCTGCGTGTCGAAAAAATCGCGCCAGGTGAGTGGCGGTCGCGCGGCGAAGCGTTCGCTGTCGAAGGCCAGCACATAGGAATAGGTATAGCCGCCGGCGCCATGGGTGAAGTTGAACGGGCGCATGATCTGGCTGCCGTCGACCGTCTTGTAGTCGATGGCGGAGAGATGCCCGGACTGGCCGAGACGGAGGGCGGTGAACCCGTCGGCGTCGCACAGGTCCCAGGTGACGTTGCCGGAATCGACCATGGTGCGGATGGCGCCCTCGGCCGGGCCGGTGCCGTCGAACAGGATGGTGGTGCCGGTGGCGGCCTCATAGCTCTTGCCGAAGGCGCGGGTGAGGCTCTTGATCTCGTCGCCGCCCCAGCTGGCAAAGACCAGTTCCTTGGCGCGGGCGGCGCCACTGCCGGGCAGCAGGGCGGCACCGCCAAGAGTTCCGCCCAGCGCGCCAAGAAAGGCGCGGCGCGACCAGCCCTGTTTCCGGGCAAGGGCCAAGGCATCGGCAAGGAAGGGCGAGAGCGGCATCCGGACTCCGGAAACGACACGACCGGATCGGTGTAGCCGATCCGGTCGTTTGACGGAAGATCTTGTCGCGCGGGCGGTTACTTCATCGTCGGCATGACGAATTCGGCGCCGGAGCGGATGCCGGTGGGCCAGCGCGCGGTAATGGTCTTCAGCTTGGTGAAGAAGCGGATGCCCTCCATGCCGTGCATGTGATGGTCGCCGAACAGCGAACGCTTCCAGCCGCCGAAGCTGTTGAAGGCCATCGGCACCGGAATCGGCACGTTGATGCCGACCATGCCGACCTTGATCTTCGAGGCGAATTCGCGGGCGGCGTCGCCGTCGCGGGTGAAGATCGCGGTGCCGTTGCCGTATTCATGATCGTTGATCAGCTTCACGGCACTCGCGTAATCGGGCACGCGCACGACCGAGAGCACCGGGCCGAAGATCTCTTCCTGGTAGATCTTCATCGCTGGCGTCACCTGGTCGAACAGGCAGCCGCCCAGGAAATAGCCGTTCTCGTAGCCCTGCAGCTTCAGGGTGCGGCCGTCGACCACCAGCTTGGCGCCTTCCTTGACGCCCTGGTCGACATAGCCCTTCACCTTTTCGAAATGCTGTTTGGTGACCAGCGGGCCCATCTCGGCCTCCGGGTCCGTGCCGGGCGCCACCTTCATGCCGCGCACGCGCGGGGCGAGCTTCTCGATGAGGGTGTCGCCCACCTTGTCGCCCACGGCCACGGCGACCGAGATCGCCATGCAGCGCTCGCCGGCCGATCCGTAGCCGGCACCCATGAGGGCGTCGGTGGCCTGGTCCATGTCGGCGTCCGGCATGACGATCATGTGGTTCTTGGCCCCGCCCAGGGCCTGCACGCGCTTACCGTGCGCGGTGCCGGTGGTGTAGATGTATTCGGCGATCGCGGTCGAGCCGACGAAGCTCACCGCCTCGATGCCGGGATGGGTGAGGATGGCATCGACCGCGGTCTTGTCGCCATGGACGACGTTGAAAACGCCGTCGGGCAGGCCCGCCTGCTTCAGCAGTGCCGCCACCATGTTGGAGACCGAGGGGTCGCGCTCGGAGGGCTTCAGGATGAAGCAATTGCCGGCGACCAGCGCCATCGGGAACATCCACATCGGCACCATGGCCGGGAAATTGAACGGGGTGATGCCGGCCACCACGCCCAGCGGCTGGCGCACCGACCAGGAATCCACATTGGTGCCGACATTCTCGCAGAACTCGCCCTTCAAGAGCTGCGGCGCGGCGCAGGCGAACTCGATCACCTCAAGGCCGCGGGTGAACTCGCCCTTGGCATCGGAGAGGACCTTGCCATGCTCGGCCGTGATCATGGCGACGATCCTGTCGGTATTCTCCTCGGCCAGCTGCTTGAACTTGAACATGATGCGGGCGCGGGTCAGCGGCGGGGTGGCGGCCCAGCCCGGGAAGGCGGCGGCGGCATTCTTCACCGCTGCGTCGACCTCGCTGTCGGAGGCCAGCGCCACCTTGGCCTGGATCTCGCCGGTGGCCGGATTGAACACGTCGGCCGTGCGGCCGCTGCTGCCGGGCACTTCCTTGCCGCCGATGAAATGATGGATGCTGCGCATGTGATGCCCTCTTCTCGGATCGAAACGTTGCGTTGCCGCCGTTCCCGGCACGCGAAAGCGTGAAAAGCCGGTCCTGAACGGCAGATTCAAGTCGCGCGCATATAAAAGCACGGCCGGTGCGTGGTCAAGATGTTAATCAGAATGATCAGTATATTGAGCAAACCGGAAAGGCCGCTCAATCGAGCCTGATGGCAGCGGCCCGTCGATTCTCGGCGTCGTGGAATTGCGGGGGACCTCACCTCCCCGGGGCCCGGAACTGGTGCGAAATCGCCCTGTGTCCTGCAATCAATTATTGCTAGCTTTCGGGAGAAATCGGATCGCAACCGGCATCCGGTTGGCTGGGCGGGGGACTCTTTGTCGCGGTCAGGACCATCGCCCATGGGGCAAATAGAGATCGTGACGGCGGCACAGCTTACCGAATCCCGCGCCGCCATCGCCGCAACCCAGCGCCAGTCGCTGCAGCGCCTCACCGCCCCCGTCGCCGGGACCGTGCAGCAGCTCCAGCTTCACACCATCGGCGGCGTGGTCGAACCGGCCAAACCGCTCATGGTGATCGTGCCGCAGGAGGCCGGGATCGAGATCGAGGCGGAGACCCTGAAAAAGGACATCGGCTTCGTCGCGGAAGGCCAGGAGGCGGTGAAGCTGGATGCGTTTCCGTTCACACGCTACGGCACGCTCACCGGGCATGTGGTGACGATCTCGGACGACGCGGTCGAACAGCAGAGCGATACCGGGCAGCAACCGCGCCTCATCTACACGACGCGCGTCCGTCTCGAAAAGGACACGATGCTGGTGGACGGTCGGGTGGTGTCGCTCTCGCCCGGAATGGCGGCGGCGGTGGAGATCAAGACCGGGGCACGGACACTGATCGAGTTCGTGTTGTCGCCGCTGATGAAGATGGGCGGTGAGGCGGGGAGAGAGAGATGAAAAGCTTGTCGAAAAAGAAAACAGTCTGCGTACTATTTGTTCTGGTGTTCTGCTGCTCACTTCTTTTGTTAGTTATTTATTATAATACAGCAGTAACAGTTCTTCACTTTGGTAGTGAAACACTCTCGGTTCCGAATAAGCAGATATGGACAGAACCGTCTCCAGACTCTTCCGGCTCAATAAATATGGTGCATCTTAGTGTTCCGGTGAAACTGGTGGACCCGATGTTGCTCGCCGAAGGCGAGACCATCTCTCTCCAAGTCGCACGTAAAGGATTCTATGCATCCAACCTTAGGGTGCTGCAGAGACGGATACCTGATTGGCCAGTAAACGAAGAAGTGACGGACGCGCAGCGGCTGCACCGAGATTTCAGCAATGAGCTTGTCGTGATCGATACAAGCACACCTCCTGCCCGGGACCGAATTCTGATTCCCGAAGAGAACCTTTTCGATCTAGAGCGTCTTTTGTTGTGCATCTCCAAGACATGCGAATTTCGGCGAAATTATGGAGAAATATTCGTCGTGGCTACCATACGAGAAGAAACTGTAATTCAGTGGAAGAAACTTGATGCGGGAATCAAAAAATACTTGAATTCACTTAAGTAGTGACAAAGGGAAGTAGAATTGGGGTTACAGAAGAATTGGTGTCAGGTCCATCTCGCGCGCGGGCTCTCCTGCATCCTCACGGACCGACCGTATCTCCCCCACGCCGCTCTTGCCAGATCGCCCTGCCGTGTTGTTAATGATCCAATTGTTTGAACGATCATCCAATTCCAGATCTTCACGGAGAGTCCGGCCATGGGGCGGTTCGAGGGACATGTGGCGCTGGTGACGGGCGGGGCGTCGGGGATCGGCCGCGCCACCTGGCGGCGCCTCGCCGCCGAGGGGGCCACGGTGGTGGTGAGCGATGTCGACGGGCGCTCCGCCGCGGAAATTTCCGCCGAGATCGCGGCCCTGGGGGCGCGCGGTCGGTTCATCCGCCAGGACGTGCGCGACCGGGCGCAGTGGCAGGCGATCATGGCCGAGATCCGGGCCGGTTTTGGGCGGCTCGACGTGCTGGTGAACTCCGCCGGGATTCTGCGCGAGGGCACGGTCGAGGACACAGATCTCGCGACCTGGCGCCAGGTGATGGCGGTCAATCTCGACGGCACCTTCTGGGGCTGCCAGGCCGCCATCCCGCTCCTGAAGGAGAGCGGGCGCGGCGCCATCGTCAACCTTTCCTCGGTCTCCGGCCTCAAGGGCGATCTGGAACTGGCGGCCTATGACGCCAGCAAGGGGGCGGTGCGCCTGCTCAGCAAGGAAGTGGCCCTCTTCTGCGCCCGGCAGGGCTATCCCGTGCGCTGCAACTCGGTCCATCCCGGCGTGGTCGAGACGCCGATGGTCAGTACTTTCTTCACCACCGCCAAGCTCTCCGACGCCGCCAACTGGACACAGCCCATCGGCCGTTCCGTGCGGCCCGAGGAAGTGGCCGGCATGATCGCCTGGCTGGCCTCGGCCGAGGCCTCCTTCGTGACCGGCGCCGAATACGTCATCGACGGAGGGATCACCGCATGACGACACAGGCGACGACGACACTGGCGATGACGACACTGGCGATGACGGGCTTGGCGGGAAAAGTTGCCCTGGTGACGGGGGCGGCGGCCGGCATCGGTGCCGCCACGGCGGATCTGCTCGTCGAGCGCGGTGCGCGGGTCATCCGCGCCGATCTTCGCCCGGGCAGCGGCGCGGATTGGCAGGCGCTCGACGT
>JAEUKV010000070.1 GCA_016794165.1 Rhodospirillaceae bacterium | reverse complement strand
TGAATGGTCGAGCCAAGTGCATCTGTGGTCGCTTCGGAAGGGATGGCTGCGTCAAACTACGTAAGGAATGCAGAAAGCATGGGGATCCTTGTCTTGTGTTGCTAGAACAAGCTAGGCGCGACGCCGATCAGAAATTCTGGCAGGGCCTGAAGGGAACAAATTGCTGCGGGACGATGGAAACCTGCCCTTTGCAAAAGGATTGGAAGGAGCCGACGTCTAGAATACGCGGTGCTAAAGTGCAGATTGTCCCCAGATAATCTTGGCGAGCCGGTCTCAACGCCAGTGTTTAATGGCTGCTTCGGACTGGACTTCCTTCGCAAAGGGAGCGTTGCTGTACGCACAAGTTAGGCCGTTAACTATGCCATAACGATGTCAGCCCGCACCGCGGGCTTTGGGTGGTGGGAGGCCCGATACCGGACCCCTGATGATATGGAGATCACCACCATGGCCAAAGCCACCAAGAAAACCGCCACCCGCAAAACAGCGGCAAAGCCGAAGCCCGCCCCAAAGGCCGGCAAGCAACCGACCAAAGCCAACCCCGACAAGAAGTCCTCCCAGATCCTGCAGCTACTGCGCCGGCAACAAGGCGCCACGATCAACGAACTCTCCATCGCCACCACCTGGCAGCCCCACAGCGTCCGCGGCTTCCTCTCCGGCACCGTCAAGAAACGGTATGGCCTCAAATTGACCAGTGAGGTGATCGACGGCACCCGACATTACCGGGTGCCGGCCTGAGAGCAGCCGCCATGAGTTTGCTCGATCAGCAACTCACGGCGCTCGAGGATCTGGATATCGCAGCCCTCCGCCAACGGTGGCGCGAGTTCTACCCTGGCCAAGCCCCAGGCCTCATGAGCCGCGAACTGCTCCGACTGGCAATCGGCTACAAACTCCAGGAACAGGTGTTCGGCGGCCTCGGCCGCCGAACACAACTTGGCCTAGCCGCCTTCAAGACCGGATCGAAGGCCGGCTGGGTTAGTGCCGCCCTAGTTCCCAAGTCAGGCACCAAGTTCATTCGTGAATGGCAGGGAGCGGTTCATGAGGTCCTGACCTTGGAGGACGGTCGCTTCGCCTATCGGGGCAAGACCTATAAGAGCCTAACCCTGATCGCCAAGCTTATCACCGGCACCCACCAATCCGGCCCCCGCTTCTTCGGCCTTCGGAAACCGGCGGATGCCAAGGTGGCGGATCATGGCTGAACGTCCCCGTCGATGTGCCATCTACACCCGGAAGTCCTCCGATGAAGGTCTGGACCAGGCCTATAACTCCCTCGACGCCCAGCGGGATGCTTGTGCCGCCTATATTACCAGCCAGAAACATGAAGGCTGGTTCCCCCTTGAGACCTACTATGACGATGGTGGCTTCTCCGGTGGATCTTTAGAGCGCCCAGCTCTTCAAGCTCTGCTGGCCGATATCGCCAATGGCGCCATCGACATCATCGTGGTCTACAAGATCGACCGCCTGACCCGGTCCCTGGCCGACTTCGCCAAGCTGACCGAGACCCTGGATAAGCATGGGGTCTCCTTCGTGGCCGTGACCCAGCAGTTCAATACCTCCACCTCCATGGGCCGGCTTACCCTCAATGTCCTGCTCTCCTTCGCCCAGTTCGAACGGGTGGTGGCTGGAGAGCGTATCCGGGACAAGATCGCTGCCTCCACGCGCCGGGGCATGTGGATGGGTGGACGGCCACCCATCGGCTACGACGTCAAAGACCGGAAGCTGGTCATTAACGAAGCAGAGGCTGAGACCGTCCGCCATATCTACCAGCGCTATCTGGAACTCAGATCCCTCAACCGCCTCCAGACCG
Organism: Rhodospirillaceae bacterium; assembly: GCA_016794165.1. Lineage (GTDB taxonomy): Bacteria > Pseudomonadota > Alphaproteobacteria > Dongiales > Dongiaceae > Dongia. The sequence continues at coordinate 25,146 of JAEUKV010000070.1, read as the reverse complement.
ACCTCAAACAGGCCGGCATCCGGTCAAAGGTCCATATCGGAACCGATGGCCGCCAGTTCGGTGGCTGTGTCATCGGCCGGGGCGCCCTCGGCTACATTTTGACCGGCCAGGTCTACCGAGGATTGGTCTCGTTCAAAGGCGAGTTGCATCCCGGCGAACACCCGCGGATCGTTCCGGAGGATCTGTTCCAGGAAGTGCAGACGGCCCTCAATGCCCAGGGACCTGGGGAGGCTGCCCGCACCAAACGACCGTCGACCTCCCTCTTAAAAGGTATGGTCTTTGATGAAGCCGGTATCCCGCTCCAGGTGAGCCATACCAATAAGAAGGGCCGGAAGTACCGCTACTATGTCTCGGCGACCAAGATGCGTGGCCCGACACAGGTGGGAGACGGATTCCGCATCCCGGCATCGGATCTGGAGAAAATCGTCGTTCAGTCCCTTGTTCGCCATCTGCGGGACCAGCATTGGCTGGACCAAACATTTAAAGGCCATATCGACGTCACGCGGTTTCAGCGTCTCACCTCATTGGCCGGCAACCTCGCCAATATCATCGAGGAAGAGCTGGCCCAGAGCACTGGCCTTATTCCGACCATCATCGATCGCATCCTGGTGGCGAAGAAAACCATCGTGATCAAGGCTCAGCCTTCTCGCCTCATATCCCTATTGCTCGGCCAAGCAAGCAAGGTCGAACAGTCCGAGCAACCGATCGAGATCAAGGTCTTCGGTCAGTTTATCCGCTGCGGCAAGGAAGTCCGGCTCGTGATCGGCCACGACAATGCAAAGAGTGCCAAGGTCGATAGCCGTCTCGTGCGGGAGCTTGTTCAGGCACGTCAATGGTTCGATGATCTCGCCAACCGACGCGTTGCCAGCATCGCAGATATTGCGAGATTCTCTGGTGTCAGCGCACCCTACATCAGCAAGAGGATCTCACTGGCCTTTCTGGCACCAGACATCACAGAAATGATTGTCACCGGCACCCAGCCGATTCATTTGACGCCCGAGGCGTTGAAGCGCGCATGCCCTCTACCAGTTTCATGGGATGAACAACGGGCGCTGCTGATCCTCTAGTCGCGCGCGTTTTCTTCGTCGTGTTGACCTGGATCGCGCCCACCGCAATCCGATCATCGTGGCCAAGCGGGGCTATATCACGTAACGCGAGCGCACTTTCGCTCATGATCCGTCGCCATCCAGCCTATCTGCCATAACCGGATTTTTAGCATTCAGAGACGGGAAGGCCAGAAATCGCCGAGAAGCCTGATTTTGTAGGGATCTCTGTTATGCGCGGCGATGATCTCACGGCTAACCCCCGGAAGTACGGAACAATTCCTGATTGTATCTCTTGGTATATAAACTCATAAAGAGTGTGGCTGGGGGACTAGGATTCGAACCTAGACTGGCGGAGTCAGAGTCCGCTGTCCTACCGTTAGACGATCCCCCAAGCTAAGCGCTTGAAAGTGCTGTACTTCAACCAGGTACTGCGACGTTCGCGTTCCGTTTGCGCGCAAGCGAGGGTGCTTTTAGTCGATTGCGGCAGGGCCGTCAATATTGGCGGCCTCGGCCGCATTGTCACCCCGCCCGGCCCCGAAGCCGCAAGACACCGCGACCTTCAGGGGCGCGACGACGGTGGCGGAAACTTTATCTCCGCCCTCTTAACATGTAGGATTGATGACGAAGATACCCGGAAGGGGCCACGCGACTGGGCAGCGGATATTTTTTCGCGCCTTTTCAGTGTGTTGGTACTTTCGGGGCAAAGGAGTACTAGCGCGTGAACGGTGCATCATCCGGGTCGCCGGCACCTGCGCTCTCGCGCACGCGTGCCGCTAAACCCGGGCAGGTCATGGCCGCCCTCGATCTGGGCACGAACAACTGCCGGCTGCTGATCGCCCGGCAGGGCGTCGGTGGCTATCAGGTGATCGACGCCTTTTCGCGCATCGTCCGGCTGGGCGAAGGCGTTTCGCAGAGCGGTCGCCTGTCCGACGATGCCATGGACCGGACCATCGAGGCCCTGAAGATCTGTGCCGCCAAGATGGACCGCCGCGGCGTCAGCCTTGCCCGCGCGGTGGCCACCGAGGCCTGCCGCCGCGCCGAGAATTGCGGTGGCTTCGTCGGCCGCGCCCAGGATGAGGCCGGCATCTCCCTCGACATCATCACTTCGGGCGAGGAGGCCGAACTCGCCTTTCGCGGCTGCACGCCGCTGTTCGACCGCACCCTCCCCTACGCCATCGTGTTCGATATCGGCGGCGGCTCGACCGAGCTCGGCTGGCTGCTGCTGCGACCCGGTCGCGCGCCTGAGATGGTGGCCTGGCATTCGATGCCCTACGGCGTCGTCAGCCTGACCGAAGAGTTTGGCGCCGAGGCCGTGAACGGCGAGGATCCACACGCCTTCTACCGGCGCATGGTCGACAAGGTGGCGGTGGAACTCGATCCCTTCCGTCGCGCCATTGGTGCCGGCCGGCATATCAGCGACGGCAGTGTACAGATGCTGGGAACCTCCGGCACGGTGACCACCCTCTCTGGCCTCCAGCTCGGCCTGCCGCGCTACGAGCGCAACCTGGTGGACGGCTCGTATCTGCGCTTCGGCGATGTCGAGCGGATCAGTCAGGACCTGGCGCGTCGCGACTGTCGCGGGCGCGCCACCCTGCCCTGCATCGGGATCGAACGCGCCGATCTGGTCCTCTCCGGCTGCGCGATCCTCTCCGCCATCTGCCGCTTGTGGCCGGTGGGGCGCCTGCGCGTGGCCGATCGGGGCGTGCGCGAAGGCATCCTGATGAGCCTCATGACCGGCACGGCACCGGACAATGTCTATCTTGAGCCGGTTTCGGCCGCGGACAGCCAGGCTGGCCAGCCGGGCCAATTGGTGCCGGCCGCAGATTTTTGATCATTCGAGTCTTGACCATGCGAGTTCTGAGTTTGTGGAGTTGTCATCATGCGTAACAATCGCGGCGCCGGAGCGCGTGGCGGCGCCCGTGGAAGTGGCCGCGACGGTAGCCGCGATTCGGGTGCCGGCGGCGGCTTCACCAGCCGCGGCCTGAAGACCCGCGTCAAGACGGCGGGCAAGCGCAGCGCGTCCTCGACCCGGTGGCTGGACCGGCAGCTCAACGACCCCTATGTGGCCGAAGCCAAGAAGCGCGGCTATCGCTCGCGCGCGGCTTTCAAGCTGCTGCAACTCGATGAAAAGTACCATTTTCTGAAACCAGGCGCGCGTGTGGTCGACCTCGGCGCCGCGCCCGGCGGCTGGACCCAGGTTGCCGTCGACCATGTGCATTCGGCCGATGGGCGCGGCAAGGTCATCGGTATCGACCTGCTCCCGGTCGAACCCATCACCGGCGCCGAGATCATCGAACTTGATTTCATGGACCCCAGCGCCCCGGCGAAGCTGAAGGCCATGCTCAACGGCCCGGCAGACATCGTGCTGTCGGACATGGCGGCATCGTCGACCGGCCATGCCCAGACCGATCACCTCAAGATCATCGGCCTCGCCGAAGCGGCGCTCGAATTCGCGCGCGAGGTGCTCGCCCCCGGCGGCACCTTCATCGCCAAGGTCCTGGCCGGCGGCGCCACCAATGAGCTGTTGGCACCTCTGAAGCGCGACTTCGCCACGGTCCGCCATGTCAAACCGGAGGCCAGCCGCAAGGAATCCGCCGAAATCTATGTCGTCGCGCAGGGATTCCGTGGCTGACAGGAAGATCCCGCTGCTGATCGATACCGATCCCGGGGTCGATGATGCCGTCGCCATCTGGCTGGCATTGGCATCGCCCGAAATCGAGTTGCTTGGCCTGACCACCGTGATCGGCAACGGGCCGGTCGCTGCCTGCGCCGAGAATGCCATCCGCATCCTCGATGCTGCCGGGCGGCCCGAAATCCCGGTCCATGCCGGCGCCGCGCAGCCGCTCGAACGCAGCTATGCCCGCCCGGGCTGGGGTGTCCATGGGGCCGACGGCCTCGGCGGCATTGGCCTGCCCGCCCCGTCGCGTCGAGCCGACGGCGGAGAGGCCGTTGCCTATCTGGCCGACACCCTGGAATCCGCCACGCCCGGCAGCGTCACCCTGGCGCTGCTCGGCCCCCTCACCAACGTCGCCTGCCTGCTGCGCGACCGACCGCGGGCCAGACTCGGCATCCGGGAAGTGGTGATCATGGGCGGTGCCGCGGCACCCGGCGGCGGCAATGCGACACCACATGCCGAATACAATTTCTGGATCGATCCGGAAGCGGCGGCCCTGGTTTGCGCCAGCGGACTGCCGATGACACTGGTCACCATCGAAACCGCGCGCCCGGTCAGCGCCACGCCGGAACGCATCGCCCGCCTCGAGGCGATCGGCGGCAAGGTGGGTGGATATGTGGCCGGCATGCTGCGCAACTATGTGCACGAAAGCGGCGCCGACGCGCTCTTCGATGCGCTGGTGATCGCCTATCTCCTCCACCCCGGTTACTTCCCCCGCATCCCGGCCCGAATCGAGGTCTTGGCTAGGACGAGCGATAGCCCCGGCGCCCTGGATTGGCAGCCCGCTGCGCCGGACGCGTCTCAGGCCATTCTGCAAGCACCTGATCCGGATGCAATTTTTGACCTGCTTGTCGCGCGTTTGAAGCAACTCCCCTAGGCACGCCACGCAGGGTCGAAAAGCTTGTGCGATCAGGCCCAATCTGTATGATGAGGCGCCAACCTAGACCGCCCTCCAGACGGGGGCGGTTTTTCATATCCCGATTGGGCCGGTTGCGGCCAAGCAGGTTGGTAACATGCGAATTCGCGATGCTTTCACCTTTGACGATGTCCTGCTCGAGCCGGGGCTCTCCTCCGTCCTGCCCAATCAGGCGCAGACGACCACGCGACTGACCAGCCGCATCAGCCTCTACATTCCGCTGCTGTCATCGGCCATGGACACGGTGACCGAAGCCAAGATGGCAATCTGCATGGCGCAGAACGGCGGCATGGGCGTCATCCACAAGAATCTCGACATCGCCCGACAGGCCGAGGAGGTGCGCAGGGTCAAGCGCTTTGAATCCGGCATGGTGGTCAACCCGCTGACAATTCACCCCGATCAGACCCTGGCCGATGCGCTCAACCTGATGGAAACCCACGCCATCTCGGGGATCCCCGTGGTCGAACGCGCCGAAGGGGGCAAGCTGGGCGGCAAGCTGGTCGGCATCCTCACCAACCGCGATGTCCGTTTCGCCAGCAATCCCAGTGAGACAGTCGCCAATCTGATGACCAAGGATGAGTTGATCACGGTCAAGCCCGGTGTCGAGCGCGACGAGGCACGCCGGCTGCTGCACCAGTACCGGATCGAGAAGCTGCTGGTGGTCGACGAATTCTATCGCTGCATCGGGCTCATCACCGTCAAGGACATGGAAAAGGCGCAGGCCTATCCCCATGCCTGCAAGGATGAGAACGGTCGCCTGCGCGTCGCCGCGGCGACCGGCGTCGGCGAAGACGGCCTGCGCCGCGCCGAAGCGCTGCTCGACGCGGGTGTCGACGTGGTCGTGGTGGATACCGCCCATGGCCACAGCCAGGGCGTGCTCAACGCCGTGACCGCGGTGAAGCGTCTATCCAACGCGGCCCAGGTGATTGCCGGCAATGTGGCGACATCCGACGGCGCCCAGGCTCTGATCGATGCCGGTGCCGACGGCATCAAGATCGGCATCGGCCCGGGGTCCATCTGTACCACCCGGATCGTCGCCGGTGTTGGCGTGCCGCAGCTGACTGCCATTACCGACGCGGCCGAACGCGCACACAAGGCCGGTGTCCCGGTCATCGCCGACGGTGGCATCAAATATTCCGGCGATGTCGCCAAGGCGATCGCCGCCGGCGCCGATTGCTGCATGGTGGGGTCCCTCCTGGCCGGCACCGACGAAGCGCCGGGCGAGGTCTTCCTGCTCAACGGCCGCTCCTACAAATCCTATCGCGGCATGGGCTCGATCGGCGCCATGGCGCGCGGCTCGGCCGATCGTTACTTCCAGCAGGAAGTGTCCGACCAGTTGAAACTCGTGCCCGAGGGCATCGAAGGCCGCGTCGCCTATAAGGGCCCGGCGGGCACGGTCATTCACCAGCTGGTCGGCGGACTGAAGGCGGCCATGGGCTATACCGGTAACGGCACCATCCCCGACATGCAGACGAAATGCCGCTTCGTGCGCATCACCAATGCCGGCCTCCAGGAGAGCCACGTGCACGATGTCCAGATCACGCGCGAGGCGCCGAACTACCGGCAGAACATGTAACCTCGGCCGCTTGCCTGCCTGATATCGCCCGCGCCGGCGGGGCGGGCCAGGACAGGTCAGTAGAAACGTGGAACCATCATCATGACTCCAGGCGCCCGCATCCAGGCGGCCATCGAACTGTTGTCCGCCATTCATGCCGGCGCGGCGCCCGCCGACCGGGCGGCGGCGGCCTTCTTTCGCGCGCGGCGCTATATCGGCGGGTCCGACCGCCGTGCCGTGCTCGATGCGGTCTATGCCGTCCTCCGGCACATGGCCAAGCTCGATTGGTGGATAGACCGCGCCTACCCGGAACGCCCCGAAGGCGGACAGGAAGTTCCCGATATCGAGCGGGCCCGGGTTATCGCCAAGCTGGTTCTGATCGACCATTGGACCGCTGACAAGGTCGCCGGCAGCTTCGATGGCGGCCAGTATCGGCCCAAGCCGCTCAATCGCAGCGAACGGTCCTTCGCCAAGGAGATGGAGGGGGCGGATCTGCGCCACGGCGAGCAGCCGAAATGGGTCAGGTTCGAATTCCCGGCCTGGATCGAGCCGTACCTCATCAGCCAGTTCGGGCCCAATTTCGAGCGCGAGATGGCGGCACAGCTCGAGGAAGCGGCGACCGATCTGCGCACCAACAGCCTGAAGGCAACCCGGGAGGAGGCCATCGCGGCCCTGCGCAACGAGGGCATCGACTCCGCGCCCACGCCGCTGTCGCCGCTCGGCCTGCGCATCAGCGGTCGCCCGCCGCTTGCCAATCTGAAGTGCTTTCAGGACGGACTGATCGAGGTCCAGGACGAGGGTTCGCAACTGGCTGCCCTGCTGGTCGACGCGAGGCCGGGACAGCGCGTGGTGGATTTCTGCGCCGGCGCCGGCGGCAAGACGCTGGCGATCGCCGCCGCCATGAAGAACAAGGGCAAGATCGTTGCCTGCGATACGCTCAAGGGACGGGTCGAACGGGCCGGCGAGCGCCTGAAGCGGGCCGGCGCGTTCAACGTCGAACGTCGCGGTCTGGAGAGCGAGCGCGATCCCTGGGTCAAGCGCCATGCCGGCACCTTCGACCGGGTGCTGGTCGATGCACCCTGTTCCGGTGCCGGGACCTGGCGGCGCAATCCGGACGCGAAATGGCGCCTCTCGCCTGACGACCTGACGCGCCTCACGGCCCTGCAGAAGAGTATCCTCGACAGTGCGCAACGCCTGGTCAAACCGGGCGGCCGCCTGATCTATGCGACCTGCTCGCTGCTGGCACAGGAGAACGACCAGCAGGTCGAGGCTTTCCTTGCCAACCATCCTGACTTCGCTGCCGTGCCGGTCGCGGATGTCTGGCAGCAGGTGATCGCGACCGATTGTCCGGCAAGGGAGGCCACCTTGTCGCTGACGCCCCTGCGCCATGGCACGGACGGGTTTTTCGTGGCGGTCATGGAGCGCCGGAAAGCCGCCTCAAACCCGGATCAGGCGCCAGACCCTGCCGTCGATGACAGCGAGGCCTGAGCCGATCAAGGCCATCCCGACGAGGTGATGGGCTTCGACCGTCTCGTCCAGGAAGAGCACCCCCAGCAGCAGGGCGCTCACGGGAATGAGCAGTGTGACCAGTGAGAGGTTGGTCGACCCGGCCCGGCGCAGGATGCGGAAGAAAATGACATAGGCGAGCGCCGTCGAGAGCAATGCCAGCGCCACAATGGCTCCGATTGTGCGCAGGCTCGGCAGCGGCAGCACCCAGGGCTGGTCCAGCAGCAGCACCGGCAACAGCAGCAGGCAGCTACTCCCCGTCAATTGGCCGCTGGCCACCAGCAACGGTGGCCGGTCGCGAAACCGCCGCCCGAAGACGCCGGCAAAACCGTAGGACAAGGCCGCCGCGAGAACGGCAAGCTCCGCCCAGAGATGGCCACCAAACCCGGCCATGGCATCATGGCCGATCATCACCGCGACCCCGGCCATCCCGGCGATCACACCCAATATCTTTGCCGACCCGGCGCGCTCATCCACTGTGAAAACATGCGCCACCAGCACGGTGAAAAGCGGCGTTGTCGCATTGAGGATCGAAGCGAGGCCGGCGCCAATGGCCTGCTGTCCCCAGAAGATCAGACTGAACGGGATGGCGTTGTTGAGCAGACCCATGATGAAAACATCGCGCCAGAAGGCAAGCTCGCGTGGTGTTGCGATCCGGAACGCCAAGCGCAGAAGATGCAGCGTCCCCGCCGCCAGGGTGACGCGCAACAGGGCGACCGTGAGCGGCGGTACTTCCGCCACCGCGATCTTGGCAAACAGGAAGCTGCCACCCCACAGCAGTGAGAGGGCCAGCAACAGCAGCCAATCCTGGCTCGTCATGCGATGTGATGTCGGCATGCGTCACTTATGCCCGGGCTGTTAACCCAAGGCTAGCCGACCCTTGCGCGGTTCAGGCTATAGCGTCCGATTTCCGCCAATTGAGGGCATCCGCCACCAGCTGATGGAAATGATGCACCGCATGCTCGCTGTTGGAACTCCGCGCTGCATCCACCACGAAACGGCCCTGGCGGTAGCCGCGCGAGGCCATGCCGCGCTGCACCGATTCGCAGAGGCTGTTGTCTTCCTCGCTCAGGATCGTGCCGGCATAGGTGCTGGCCGCCTTGAGCTGAGGCGTCATTTTCCCATTGGGCGTATAGGAAATGGCCAGCAACTCGGTGCGCGTCGCGCTGATCGGGTTGAACCAGAACAGCGACACGGCAGGATCACCCGGCACCAGATTGACCGTTCCCATCGGCCATAACCACCAGAAGGCGCTCTTCTGCACCGCCGCCATGGGGTCAAAGACATAGGCCTTGTTGTTCGGCCGTACGCGGCTGCCGATATGCGACGAATGTTGCGCGTGGCACTCGGAACGATAGGTGCTGAGGTCAACCAGATCGGCAAAGGCCGGATGCGCCGGCGCGCAATGATAGCATTCCAAAAAATTGTCGACTGCGACCTTCCAATTGGCCTCGATGACACTGTTATAGGTGGAACTGCGCTGCATCCCGGCAAAGCCCGGAACATGTTCATCGAGTTCGGCATCCAGTCCCTCGAAGGTCTCGGATGCAGCAGGTGCCGCGTCATCCAGATTGAAAAACACGACATGGCCATACGTCTCGATGCGAACCGGCGTCAGGCAGAACTCGCCGCTATCGAAACCCGGCTGATCCTCGGCACCCCGTGCCGAGCGCAATTCACCGGTCAGGTAATAGGACCAGGCATGATAGGGGCAGGTGATGACCTTGGCCTTGCCACTGCCGGCCAGCAATTCATGAGCCCGGTGTGCGCAGACATTGTAGAATCCGCGCAGGACATTGTCCTTGCCACGGCAGATGAACACCTTCTGATCGAAGATTGTCGCTGTCACATAACTGCCAATCTCGGCAAGGTCATTGGCATGACAGGCCATGTGCCAGCCGCGATAGAATATCGCCTCGCGTTCGGCCTGGAAAATATCGGGATCGGTATAGAAGCGTGCCGGCAGGGTGTAGGACCGCGCCGGATCCTGGTCCAGCTTGTGTTCCGCTCGGGCATTGCTGGCTTTCAGCATGGCTACCTCCTGTTCGATCACAGGAAGGAGCTTACCCCGCGGGCTTCATCCTGGGAAGCCCGGCCGCTTTACGCCGCCCTTGCCTGACGGCGCTCCTTCACCAGGCCCGCCCAGCGATCGGCCACCACGCGGCAAAATTCATTGGCCGCCGTGATATGCTGTTTGAATTCGGCGCGCGCCCGCTCGATCGCCTTCCTGCCTTCAACCTCGCCCAGCTTGTTGATGATGACGTGGTTGAAACTCTCGATCCACATGGTGGCGTGGGCCGGCGTTATTTCAAAATGACATTGAAAGCCATAGGCTGTGTCGCCATAGCGGAAGGCCTGGTTGGCCGTGGTGGCGCCGGTCATCAGACGCGTCGCCCCCGCCGGCAAAGCGAAGGTATCTTCATGCCATTGCATGATGTGCTGGCGGGGGTTGAGATCACTCAGCAGGGGGTCGTTGATTCCTTCCGGGGTGATATCGATCGGCAGGAAGCCATATTCAAAGACGTCATGCACCCGGACACGGGCGCCAAAGGTGCGGGCAAGCAGTTGCCCACCGAGGCAAAGACCGAGCAGCGGTTTGCCTTCTTCATGAAAATCACCAAGGAGATTACAGATCGGCGCGAAGGCCGGATATTCGGCGTCGTTATGCGCATGCTGCGGTCCACCCAGCACGATCGCGCCATCAAAGCCATCATGCGAGGCCGGCAGATCGATGCCGTGATGCGGCTTAACGGTCACCAGATCCGCACCGGCTGCCGCCAGATGTTCACCCAGCAGAGAAACATGCGACGTTGGATCGTTCTCAATAACCAGCAAACGCATCGGTCATCCCTTTGTCTCGCCTGAGGCTCTGTCACGCTTTAGACTGGATCGATGATGGGCATTTGCTGGACGCATGACAAGGTCCCGGCAATGCGTGTGACGCATAACGGGACACTCAATACAGCAGGATCAATGCTGCAAATGCCGCCCGGGAAAGAGGCGCTGGGCAAGGCCGCCGACCCGGCCCAGACAGACGGACAGCAGGTAGGCACAGCCGGCAAGCAGCACGATCGCCGGCCCCGGCGGCAGGTCGAGATGATAGGAGGCGAGCAGGCCGAGAAGGCCCGCCAGCAGCGCCAGTGCGGACCCCAGCACGACCATGGCGCCGACGCTGCGCACCCAGAAACGGGCCGCGGCGGCCGGCAGGATCATCAAGCCGACGGCCATCAGCGTGCCAAGCGCCTGGATCGCCGCCACCAGATTGATCACCACGAGGACGAGGAACGCCATATGGGCGAGCGCGCCCCGACCGCCGACCGAGCGCAGAAAGGCGGGATCGAAGCACTCCACCACCAGCGTCCGATAGATAAGCGCAAACACCAGCAACGAGAGCGCCGCCGTCGTCACCACCAGGATCAAGCCGTCCTGGCCGATCGAGAGCAGGGAGCCGAACAGGATGTGCAGGAGGTCCCGCGGGCTGCCCTTGAGGGATACGATGAGGACACCCAGTGCCAGCGAGACCAGGTAGAGGGCCGCAAGGCTGGTGTCTTCCTTGAGCGACGTCATGCGCGCCACCGCGCCGCTCAGCAGCGCCACCACCAGGCAGGCGATCAGGCCGCCCAAACTCATCGCCCAGAGGTCGAGGCCGAAGAGAAAAAACCCGGCAGCGACCCCCGGCAGGATGGCATGCGCCAGCGCATCGCCCATCAGGCTCATGCGGCGCAGCTGCAGGAAAACACCCAGCGGGCCGGCAATGATCCCCACCGCCAGGACCGCAACCAGGGCGCGGCGCATGAAGGCATAGTCGGCGAATGGGCCAATCAGCAGATCGTGGAACATTGCCTGAAGTCCCTAGGCCGCGCAGATTTCTGCGTCGGACTGCCAGTCATCGGCGAGATGCCGGGCGGTGGCAAGGTTCGCCTCGGTCAGAACCTCGGATGTGCGACCCCAGGCAATCGGTTCGCGGGCCAGCAACAGGCATTCCGGGAAATTGGCCCGGACAAAATCAAGATCGTGCAGAGCCGCGATCACCGTCCTGCCCGATCTGTGCCATGTGGCAATGAGGGCCATGAGATCGCGCGTCGTGCGCTGATCGACGGCATTGAAGGGTTCGTCGAGCAGGATGAGCGAGGCATCCGCCGCGATCAGCCTAGCGAACAGCACACGCTGAAACTGACCAACCGAAAGGCTGGAGATCGGCCGGTCGTCGAAGCCACGCAGGCCGACATCCGCCAGCGCTCCACGTGACCTTTCGCGCATGTCGTCGCTCAGGCGCCTGAAGGCCCCGATCCGACGCCAGTGGCCGAGGTCGACCACCTCGCTCACCGTCATCGGGAAGCTGCGGTCGACTTCGGTGACCTGCGGCAGGAAAGCAAGTCCGGCGCGGTCCGCAATCTCGATGCGCCCTCCATTCAGGGGCAGCAGGCCGGCAATGGCCTTCAGAAGCGAGCTCTTGCCAGCGCCATTGGGGCCGACCAGGGCGGTGAGACTGCCGCGCCGGACGCTGCCGATCAGATGATGCACCGCGGGATGGCGTTGATAGGCGATGGTGACGTTGGCAAGGTCGACGACGGCATCTTGCGGGCCAACAGATGGAACTGCCTGCTTCGCCGGGACCATCGGATGGGTGTGGGCACGCGACATCGGCCTGGCCGCCCGTCAGGCCAGGGACCAGCGCAGCAGAACGAACAGGACGGCGATTGCCGCCGCTGCCAGGATCAGCCGATGCGCAATTCCAAGACCGAAGGCCATGGCAAAGTCTCCAAACCGGAACGAATGGGGTTGTTATAACATAACAGCCGTAAGCGCCAAGGCTCTTTGGGGCAGGCAAGATCGGTGGGACGCCCGATGGCAACACGAGAACGGGGCCGCCAGTCGACGCGTGAGAGGCAGGAAAATGCCCAAGAATTGGGCAATCGCGCCTCGACTCGCCAGGATCGACGGATTTTTCATGGCCTTTTGGGCGTCAGATTGGCCTAGGGTGATGGCACGGCCCTTGCTGCGCTGGGTCATAATCCCAGCCGCGGTCCACACATGGCGCGGGAAAAGCCAGGGAGCCATTGATGGTCTATGACGAAATGCGGGCCGCGGACGGGACGGTCCGCATGCCCTATGCCGAAGTTGCGCGGTGGCTCCAGGGTGTGACGTCAGCCCAGCTGGAGCGGCGGCGCGCGGAGGCAGAACTGTTCTACCGCCGCGGCGGCATCACCTTTGCCGTCTACGGCGACGCCCAGGGCGAAGAGCGGATCATTCCTTATGACATCATTCCCCGCATCCTCTCCGGCGCCGAATGGGCGCGATTGAAGGCCGGGCTTGAGCAGCGCATTCGCACACTCAACCTCTATCTCGCCGACATTTACGGACCGCGGGAAATTCTCAAGGCCGGCATCGTGCCGTCTGACCTGGTCTGGCAGAATCCCGCCTTTCGTCCGGAAATGGCAGGGCTCGCGGTTCCCCACGGAATCTACATCCACATCGCCGGCATCGACATCGTGCGCACCGACGGCGATGATTTTTATGTCCTGGAAGACAATGCGCGCACCCCCTCCGGTGTTTCCTACATGCTGGGCGGGCGCGAGATTTCCATCCGCCTCATGCCGGAGCTCTACGCCGCCCACCGCGTGGCACCGGTCGAAAACTATCCCAACGAATTGCTGGCCACCCTGCGCTCATCCGCCCCGCGCAACGCGACCAACGACCCGACCGCTGTCCTGCTTACCCCCGGCCAGTTCAATTCGGCCTATTACGAGCATTCCTTTCTCGCCGACAAGATGGGCATCGAACTGGTCGAAGGCAGCGACCTCTTCGTGCGCGACGGCATCGTCTTCATGCGCACGACCGAGGGGCCCAAGCGCGTCGATATCGTCTATCGCCGCGTCGACGACGCCTTCATCGATCCGCTGGTGTTCGAGCCTGAGTCGATGCTGGGCGTCCCCGGCCTCTTCGCTGCCTATGCCGCCGGCAACGTCACCCTTGCCAATGCGGTGGGCACCGGTGCCGTCGATGACAAGGTGGTCTATTCCTACGTCCCGGACATGGTGCGGTTTTATTTGGGCGAAGAGCCGCTGCTCAAGAACGTGCCCACCTGGCGCTGCCGCGACCCCAAGGACCTCGCTTACGTGCTCGATCACCTCTCCGAACTGGTGGTGAAGGAAGTGCATGGATCCGGCGGCTACGGCATGCTGGTTGGGCCACACGCGACGGGCGCCGATATCGCGCTCTTCCGCGAGCGCCTGAAGGCCGACCCAACCAATTATGTGGCGCAGCCGACCCTCTCGCTCTCCACCTGCCCGGCTTTCGTCGAGAACGGCATCGCCCCGCGCCATGTCGACCTCCGGCCCTTCGTGCTAACCGGCGCCGACGGCATCCGCATCGTGCCGGGTGGCCTCACCCGCGTCGCCCTGCGCGCTGGTTCCCTGGTGGTGAATTCCAGCCAGGGCGGCGGCACCAAGGACACCTGGGTGGTGGTGGACTGACATGCTGAGCCGCACCGCCGATTCCCTCTTCTGGCTGTCGCGCTATGTCGAGCGCGCCGACTATCTCGCGCGGGTGCTGGAAGCCGCCAGCAGGCTTTCCGCCCTGCCCAAGGCTTATGGCAGCGGCAGCAATGAATGGGAAAGCGCACTGGCGACCGCCGGCTGCATCGACGCATTCCATCAGATCCACGAGACCCCGGATGCCGCCACGGTGATCGACTTTCTGGCCTTCTCCGAGCAGAACCCCTCCTCCATCCGGCGCTGCCTGGAGGTCGCGCGAACGAACGCCCGGGCCGTCCGCACCGCCATCACCGCCGAAATGTGGCAGGCGATCAACGGCGCCTGGCTGGAGCTGCCGGCCATGGCCGCCCGCGCGACCGACCCCGACAGCCTGATGGAATTCCTCGACTGGGTGAAGGAAATCTCGCTGCGATTCGATGGCTCGGGCTACCGCACCATGCTGCGCAACGATGCCTATTGGTTTGCCAGGCTTGGTATCTTCATCGAGCGCGCCGACAACACCGCCCGCATCCTCGATGTCAAATACCATGTGCTGCTGCCGGAACACGCGGCGGTGGGCGGCGGTATCGACTATTCGCAATGGGCGGCGATCCTGCGCGCCGTCTCGGCCCTCACCTCCTATCACTGGGTCTACCGACAGGGACTGCAGCCCTGGCTGATTGCTGACCTGCTGATCCTCAATCAGCAGATGCCGCGCTCGCTTGCCGCCTGCTACGGCGCCATCGTCGCCAATCTCGAACGACTTTCCAGCGCCTATGGCCGGCACGGCGAATCGCAGCGCCTCGCCCGCTCTATCCATGTGCAGCTGGAGAACAGCCGCATCGACCAGATATTCCAGGGTGGCCTGCATGAGTTCATCACCAGTTTCACGACCAACAACAACAGGCTCGGCGCCGCCGTCGCCGCGCAGTATCTGAGCTGAAGGGATTCAAGGTCGATGCTGATCCATGTGCGCCATCGCACCCGCTACACCTACGATCACCCGGTGCATTCCATGATCCAGGCCCTGCGCCTGATGCCGCGCAACCATGAGGGCCAGCATGTCCGCCGCTGGCAGATCGACCTCGACCAGGACGGGACGCTGCGGCCGGGCGAGGATGCCTTCGGCAATGTTCTCCACATGCTTTCCCTGGAAGGCCCCATTTCCGGCCTCTGCATCACCGTCGAGGGCGAGGTCGAGATGCAGGACACCAGCGGCATCGTGCGCGGCGCCCTGGAGAAGTTTCCGGCCGAGCTTTACCTGCGCGATACGCCGCTCACCGTCGCGGACAAGGCAATCGCCGATTTCGCGAGATCCGTGGCGGCCGAGGCCGGCGGCAGCCCGTTGAAAATTCTGCATGCCCTGCTGGCGGCGCTCCATGCCGAGATCGTCTTCGATACGCAGCAGACCGATACGGCGACACGGGCGATCGACGCCTTCCGGATGAAACAGGGGGTCTGCCAGGACCTCAGCCACGTCTTCATTGCCTGCGCCCGGGTGCTCGGCATTCCCGCCCGCTATGTCGGCGGCTATCTGATGCGCTCCGACGACAAGATCCACCAGGAAGCCGGCCACGCCTGGGCCGAGGCCAATGTCACGGGCCTCGGCTGGATCGGTTTCGACCCGGCCAACGGCATCTGTCCCACGGAATCGCATATTCGCGTCGGTGTCGGCCTCGATTACCTGGGGGCCTCCCCCATCCGCGGCGCCCGTCTGGGGGGACGGGCGGAAACGATGGAAGTCGAGGTGACGGTTGCAAATACCTATCAGAGCGACCCCGTCCACCAGACCCGCTGGAGTCGGCCGGCCGAGGCCATCGCGCAGGCCAGCCAGCAGTTTCAGGCCTGAAAGAACCATGCCGGCCGCATTGGCAGGAATCGGCCATCGGTCTATAACGACTCCACCCCGATCACCGAATCTTCAGGTTGGGTGGGCATAAGGGTGGGCGCGATCGAACAGAAGACGACTCCCATGACATACTGCGTTGGATTGAAGTTGCGCGACGGGCTGGTGATGATTTCCGACACCCGCACCAATGCCGGCATCGACAACATCTCCTGTTTCCGCAAACTGCATCTGTTCACGGTGCCCGGAGAGCGGTGCATCGCCCTTGCCAGTTCCGGCAACCTCTCGATCACGCAATCGGTCATCAGTCTGCTGACCGAAGGTGTCAAGGATCCGGAATCCGGCAAGAAACAGACCCTCCTCGGCATCCCCAGCATGTTCAAGGCGGCCCAACTGGTCGGCACCGCGGTGCGCGAGGTCTACCGCACGGACGGCCCGAGCCTGGAACAGCATCAGGCCGGGTTCGATGTGGCGCTGCTGCTGGGCGGCCAGATCAAGGGTCGGCGCATGCGGCTCTTCATGATTTATTCGGCCGGCAATTTCATCGAAGCGACCGGCGACACGCCCTATCTGCAGATCGGCGAACACAAATACGGCAAGCCGATCCTGGACCGCGCGATCACCTATGAAACCGATCTTTATGAGGGATTGAAAATCGGGCTCATTTCGATGGATTCGACCATGCGATCCAACCTTGCCGTCGGCCTGCCGCTGGATCTCATGGTGATGAAGCGCGATGCCTGTGCGCCTGAGTTAGTGCATCGGATCCAGGCTGGCGATCCCTATTTCGAGGAACTTCGCACCCGCTGGTCGGAAGCCCTGCGCGCCAGTCATCAGGCGATTGCCAGGCCGCCTTACCGTGGGACCGGCAGCGCAGCGACGGATATCGGGAACGGCGCCCCTCTCAAGCCGGTCCGCGGCTCCGGCAAGCGCAAATAGCCGCAGCAGGTATGCAGGCGCCCGGCAGATCCGATGATGACGCGATCCCGGCCTTCCGCCGGGATGCCGCCGCGCTGCTGGGCGAACAGGGGTTCCTGACGGATGCCGAAACCCTGGCGCCCAGCCTGCGAGACTGGCGCGGAATCTATCAGGGCCGTGCCTGCGGCCTTGCCCTTCCCGCCAGCACCGAGGACGCGGCCGCCCTGGTGAAACTGTGCGTCCATCACGGCATTGCTTTGGTGCCACAAGGTGGCAATACCGGCCTCTCCGGCGCGGCAACGCCGGACGACTCTGGGCGCTCGGTCGTCGTCAGCCTGCGTCGCATGAACCGTATCCGCTCGCTCGATCTCGGCAATGACAGCATCACGGTCGAGGCCGGCTGCATCCTCGCCGACATCCAGGCGGCCGCGGCGGCGGCGGAAAGGTTCTTTCCTCTCAGCCTCGGCGCCGAGGGCTCCTGCCAGATCGGCGGCAATCTCTCGACCAATGCCGGCGGCATCAACGTGCTGAAATACGGCAATGCGCGCGATCTCGCCCTCGGCCTGGAAGTGGTGCTGCCGGACGGGAGTGTTCTCGACGACCTTGCGCCCTTGCGCAAGGACAACACGGGCTACGATCTCAAACATCTGTTCATCGGCGCAGAGGGGACACTGGGGCTCATCACCGCTGCCAGCCTGAAGCTCTATCCGGCCCTCAAGGGGCGGGCGACGGCACTGGTCGCCCTCGGCGATCTCAGTCAGGCACCGAAACTACTCGCGCGCTGCCGGGGCGCCACCGCCGACCAGATCGTCAGCTTTGAGCTGCTGCCCCGCTTTGGCATCGACCTTGCCGCAACCCATTTCGAAATCCGTTGCCCGCTGGATCAGGCGACGGCCTGGTATCTGCTGATCGAGGCCGCCACCCCGGCCGCCGATTTCGATGTTTCCCTGGCCCTGGAACGGGCGCTCGGCGAGGCGATGGAGGCGGGCGAACTCGCCGACGGGGTGATGGCGGAAAGTGATGCGCAGCGCGCCAATCTCTGGCGGCTGCGCGAGGGGATGGTGGAAGCGCAGCCGCGCGAAGGCGCCAGCATCAAGCACGACATTTCAGTGCCCGTCGCCGAGGTGCCGGCATTTGTCACTGCAGCCCTGGCCACCCTGACCGCAGCCGATTCCGGCCTGCGCCCACTGGTGTTCGGCCATATCGGCGACGGCAACCTGCATTTCAACATTTTGCAGCCGCACAGTGCCGATCCCCGGGCTTTTCAGGCACGAACGGATGCGATCAACCGGCTGGTTCACGACCTTGTCGCAGCCCATGGCGGCAGCATCAGCGCCGAACACGGCATCGGCCAGTTGCGCAAGGGTGAATTGCAGCGCCTGAAGTCGCCGGCGGCACTCGCCCTGATGCGCCAGGTCAAGGCAGCCATCGATCCCGGCAATCTGTTCAATCCGGGCAAGGTGATCTAGCCAAACAAGGGTATACTCGGCAAGCGGACAGCAGACGATCGGGGGACGTCATGAGTGCCTATGAAGCACCGTTGAAGGAAATCCTGTTCACCCTGGAGGAGATCGCCGGCCTCGGCGAGATCGCGACCCTGCCCGGATATGAGGAAGCCGGGCCTGAGACGATCGCTGCCATCTTCGAGGCCGCCGGCGTCTTCGCCGGCGAGGTCCTGGCGCCGATCAACAAGAACGGCGACAGGGGCTGTCAGCTCAAGGACGGGGCCGTCACCACGCCGGAGGGATATCGCGACGCCTATCAGCGCTTCGTGGCCGACGGCTGGAACGCCGTCGCCTTCGATCCCGCCTATGGCGGCCAGGGCATGCCCTGGGCCGTAACCACGGCGCTGCAGGAGGTCTGGAACAGCGGCAGCGTCGCCTTCGCCGCCTGCCCCATGCTCACTCAGGGAGCGGTGGAAGCGATCTATCATCACGGCAGCGAGGCGCAGAAAGCCAAATACCTGCCCAAACTCATCAGCGGCGAGTGGACCGGCACGATGAACCTGACCGAGGCGCAGGCCGGCACCGATCTTGGCGCCATCCGCACGCGTGCCGAGGAAGATGGGCCCGGAAATGGCAATGGGGGTGGCTTCCGCGTCAAGGGGCAGAAGATCTTCATCACCCATGGCGAGCACGATTTCGCCGCCAACATCATCCACCTGGTGCTGGCGCGCCACCCCGGGGGTCCGGCCGGCCACAAGGGGCTCTCGCTGTTCATCTGCCCGAAATTCCTGGTCAATGACGACGGTTCCCTCGGCCCGCGCAACGATCTTGCCTGCGTCTCGATCGAGCACAAGCTGGGACTGCATGGCTCGCCCACCTGTGTCATGGCCTTCGGCGACAATGGCGGCGCGGTGGCGGAACTGATCGGCGAGCCGCTGCAGGGTCTGCCACACATGTTTACCATGATGAACAACGCGCGCCTGACGGTCGGCGTCCAGGGCCTCGGCATTGCCGAGCGGGCCTTGCAGCACGCGGCCGCCTATGCCCGGCAGCGCATCCAGGGCGCCGTGGCGGGTGCTCCGGTGGATTCCAGGCTGCCAATTCTCCACCACCCGGACGTCCGCCGCAATCTCGCCACCATGCGGGCGCTGACCGAAGGAGCTCGTGCGCTGGCTTACTTCACCGCCGGCATGCTGGACCGGGCCAAGCGAGATCCCGATATCGCCGGCAGAGAGGAACACCAGGCCCTGGTCGATCTGCTCATTCCCGTGGTCAAGGCCTGGTGCACGGATCAGGGCGTTCGCGTCTCCTCGCTCGGTATCCAGGTCCATGGCGGGGCCGGCTATATCGAAGAGACCGGCGCCGCGCAATTCTACCGCGACGCCCGCATCTTCCCCATCTACGAGGGAACCAACGGCGTCCAGGCGATCGACCTCATCGGCCGCAAAGTGCAGCGCGACGAGGGACGCACCATGCGCCGGCTGATCGGCATGATGACCGATTGCCTGACCGGATTTGACCCCGCAGGCGAGGATCTCGCGGCCCTGCGCGAACGTCTGACGGCGGCCCTGCAACGCCTTGGCTCCGGCACGGATTTCATCCTGCTGGCAGGCAAGCAGGATGCCCGGCAAGCCCTGGCCGTGGCACAGCCCTACCTCAACCTCTGCGGTACCGTGATCGCCGGCTGGCTTTTGGCCAAGGCGGCCCTGGCCGCGGCCCGGCGTCTTGCTGACGGCGATGACGACCCCGCCTTCCTGAAGCGGAAGATCGCTCTGGCGCGTTTCTATGCCGACAACATCCTGGCGGAAGGGGCCGGTCATCTGGCCCAGGTCAACGCCGGCGGGGCAAGCCTGCTCGCCATCGACCCTGACGGCCTATAGGCCCAGTATAGCCCCGGCATAGAAGCAATATCGGCCGCTTTTTCTTGCCAAGGCCAGCACGAACCGACAAAGTCGGCAGCTGGAAGCCGGCCAGCGCATAAGGCCGGCCGGAGGCAGAAACCATGGGAAATCCGGGCCGGTCATGACAACGCAGTCGCTGCGGGGCGATGCCGTCGGCATCGAGCAGGTTACCAAGATTTACGGTGAAGGCGCCAACGCGGTTGCCGCCCTCAAGGGCGTCTCGCTCACCATCGGCGACAACGAATTCTTTACGCTGCTCGGACCGTCCGGCTGCGGCAAGACGACCCTGTTGCGCATCCTCGCCGGTTTCGAGCAGGTCAGTGCCGGCAAGGTCTTCCTGTTCGGCGAGGAGATCGAGCAGCTGCCGCCCAACCGGCGACCCATCAACACCGTGTTTCAACATTACGCCCTGTTTCCGCACATGACGGTTGAGGAGAACATCGCCTTCGGCCTCAAGCGCCTCGGACGCGAGCCCGCCGAGATCCGCGCGCGGGTTGGCGAGGTGATGGAAATCGTGCGCCTCGGCGGCTTCGCGCACCGCCGACCCGGGCAGTTGTCCGGCGGCCAGCAGCAGCGGGTGGCCCTGGCACGGGCACTGGCGCCGCAACCCAAGATATTGCTGCTGGACGAGCCGCTTTCGGCCCTCGATCTCAAGTTGCGACAGCAGATGCGCGTGGAGTTGAAGCAGATTCAGGAAAACACCGGCATCACCTTCATCTTCGTGACGCACGACCAGGAAGAGGCACTCGCCATGTCGGACCGCATCGCGGTCATGTCGCAGGGCGAAGTGCAGCAGCTGGGAACGGCGCAGGAAATCTACGAACGGCCGAACAACCGTTTCGTCGCGGATTTTATCGGCGACGCCAACATTCTTGCCGTCACCGTTCTGGGCGACGACGATGGCAGCGGCTATCGCCGCTGCCGCACCGCGCAGGGCATGGAGATTCTGTGCGCCGGATCGGGTGCGCCCGGCAGCACCCCGCATGTCTCGATCAGGCCCGAGCGCATCGCGATCGGGGCAGTGGGCTCCATGGCGGACGGAATTGCCTGCGACGTCGAGCGCGTGGTCTATCTCGGCACCAACCGGCAGTTCCTGGTGTGCCTTGCCGACGGCCTGAAGCTTACCGTCCTGGTGCCAAACGCGCTGCGCGCCGGCAGCGAGTTGCAGCCGGGCGACAAGGCCGTCATTCATGTACCGCCGGGCACAGCCCAGCTGCTGAAGGACTGAGCCGCCATGGCCGTGCCTCTGCCAGCAGGTTCGCAACAGGAAACCGCCGCCGGGCTCAGCGGCCGGGACCGCCTGTTGCTGCTTGCGCCGGCACTGCTCATGATCACCGTGTTCCTCATCCTGCCGCTCGGATTCATCCTGGTCTATTCCTTCCTGACCAAGGGGACCTATGGCGGCGTGATATGGGAGTTCTCCACGGCCGCCTACGAGCAGTTCCTGTTCGAGCGCGACCTGTTCACCGACGAGCTGGTGTTTCACGCCTCATACCTGCAGATCTACGGTCGATCCATTGTGCAGGCACTTGTCGCGACCACCGCCAGCCTGATCATCGGCTTTCCCACGGCCTATTACATCGCCACGCGCCCGCCGTCGCAACGGAACATGTGGGTTTTCCTGATCACCGTTCCCTACTGGGTCAACCTGCTGATCCGCACCGTCTCCATGCTGTTCATCGTTCGCGACGAGGGGCCGCTCAACACCGCCCTGATGGCCACCGGGCTCATCGATCAACCAATCCGCATCGCCTATACCGATTTCGCCATCGGCCTTGGCCTCGTCTACAGCTATCTGCCCTTCATGGTTCTGCCGATCTATGCGGCGATCGAACGCTTCGATTTCCGCCTGCTGGAAGCCGGGCACGACCTCTATGCCGATCGCTGGACCATCCTTCGGCAGATCGTCATTCCGCTCACGCGCCCCGGCATCGTCGCCGGCTGCCTGCTGGTATTCATTCCCAGTCTCGGTTCCTTCATCGCGCCGGATCTGCTGGGCGGCGGCAAGAATTTGATGATCGGCAACACCATTGCCCTGCAATTCCAGTCGTCGCGCAACTGGCCGTTCGGCTCGGCAGCTGCCATCATCCTGCTGACGCTGGTGCTGATCGTCCTGGTGATCTTCGCCCGCCGCGCCCAGCAGGCGGCCGTGGCGTCGGGGAGATAGGGATGGCGCGCGCCAGAATCGACCTCAAGCGGTATCCGGCCTTCGGCACGCTCACCTGGGCCTGCATCGTGCTGCTTTACGCGCCGATGCTGGTCATCATGATCTATTCGTTCAACGAGCTCAGGTCGATCACGAATTGGGGCGGGTTCAGCCTGGCCTGGTACTGGAAGGCCATCACCAATCCGCAACTCCACGCAGCCACCTTCAACTCAATCGTCGTCGCGCTCTCCGCCGCGACCCTCGGCACGGTCTTGGCTCTTTGCGCCGCGCTGGCGATGAGCCGCGGCCGTCGCCTGCGCTATCAGGATACCGGCTTTGCCATCATCAACCTCCCGCTCATGGTGCCGGAAATCGTCACCGCCATCGGCAGCCTGGTATTCTTCTTGGCAGTCGGCATCCAGCTGGGGCTGCTCACGATCATCATCGCACATACGGTCTTCTGCATCCCCTTCGCCTATTTGCCCATCGCGGCGCGTCTGCAAGGGATCGAAGGCTATTACGAGGAAGCGGCGCGGGATCTCTATGCCTCGCGCTGGGAGACGTTCCGGTTCGTGACGTTGCCGCTGATGCTGCCAGGCGTCATCGCCGGCTACATGCTGGCCTTTATCGTGTCGCTGGACGACTTCATCATCACCAACATGGTGGCCGGGCCCGGTGCGACGACCCTGCCCATGGCAATCTACGGCATGGTGCGGACAGGATTTACCCCGGAAATCAATGCCATCTCGACCATGATGCTGCTGGTGTCGGCCCTGTTCGTCTCGGCATCCTATCTGATCGGTCGCGCCGGCGACCGGAAGTACAACGCGCAGTAAAACAACCGTAGAAGAGAGGGAGAGCGATATGTCAAAGAAACTGGTACTCATGATGGCCGCATCGGCCTGTGCGCTAACGCTTGCTACTGCACCCGGTGCCCAGGCGGCCGGCGAACTCAAGATCTATAACTGGTTCGATTACATTCCACAGGACCTGCTCGACAAGTTCGCCAAGGAGCACGACGTGAAGGTGACGATGGACACCTACGCGTCCAACGAGGATCTCCTTGCGCGCCTCAAGGCCGGCGTCACCGGCTACGACGTGGCCGTTCCCGGCGAGTACATGGTCGCCATCATGCTGCAGGAAGGCCTGCTGGAGAAGGTCGAACCCAACAGGCTCGAGAACTTCAAGAACGTCCGCGAGGACATGCTCGGAGTCTACTGGGACCCCAACCGGGAATACTCGATCCCCTATCAGTGGGGCTCGACCGCGTTCATGGTCGACACCGCCGTCTATGGCGGCGACATCAACACCTGGAAGGTGATCTTCGATCCGCCCGCCGAGTTGAAGGGCAAGATCAACATGCTGAAGGAGGTCAACGAAGTCCTCAACGCCGGCTTGCGCTATCTCGGCCATCCGCGCTGCAACGAGAATCCGGAGCAGCTGAAGGAACTCAACGACCTGCTGATCGAGGCCAAGGCAAACTGGCTGTCGTTCAATTCGGACGGCGCCAAGGAAGTGCTGGTGACCGGCGATGCCGCCGCCGGGCAGATCTATAACGGCTTCGGCATGCGCGCCCGCGAGGAACGTGCGACGCTCAAATACGCCTATCCCAAGGAAGGCTATACCGGCTGGTCCGACAACATCGTCGTGATCAAGGGCGCGCCCAATGTCGAGAACGCCAAGCTGTTCATGAACTTCATGATGGATCCTGAAAACGCCGCCGCCCTGACGAATTTCGCGCGCTACTCGGCAGGGATCAAGGGTGTCGAACCGTTCCTCGACAAGGCGCTGGTCGAGGCGCCGGAAGTGAACCCACCGGCGGATGCACCGGCGGCGGAATTCGTGCCGCCCTGCCCGGAAAACGTCGTGCTGCTCTATGACAAGATCTGGACCAATTTGTTGAAGTAATCCCCTGCCGCCTGCCTGACCGGGCGCCCATCCTTGGGCCTCGGTCAGGCAGATGCAAGTCGATCACCCTCTATCGCGCAAGGCTTCCCTCCGGCAGCGCGATCGCCGCCTCCGGCAGGAATTCGACACCGACTTCCGCCTGCTTCCGCAGGGCATCCAGGCGGCCATCGTTGGGCATCTGCACGAGGATCGGCTGCCGGCCTCCCGCCAGCAGTCGCAGACTGGCAAAGCTGCCTTCAAACTCCATGTCGACCAGGCGTGCGGTGATGCGGTGGTCCCCGACGGTGGAGAGCGATGTCCGTTCCGGTCGGACGAACATCATGGCCCGGTCACCGGCCTGCAGGCCGGCCGGATTGCGGCCCCTGATCGCGCCGATGCCGGTTTCCACTACCACTTCATCCGGCATCGCGCTGCGAACGCGACCCTGGAAAATATTGCTTTCACCCACGAAGGACGCGACGAACGCGGTCCCGGGGCGATCGTAGATCTCGCTCGGCGAGCCCACCTGCTCGATCCGGCCGCGACTCATCACCGCGATGCGGTCCGACATGTGCAGGGCTTCGCCTTGGTCGTGGGTGATGTAGATGAAGGTGACGCCCGTTCGCCGCTGGATCGCGCGCAGCTCCGCGCGCATGTGCTGCCGCAGCTTGAGGTCGAGCGCCGACAATGGTTCGTCGAGCAGCATGACCTTCGGTTCCACCGCGAGGGCGCGGGCGATCGCCACCCGCTGTCGCTGGCCACCGGACAATTCCGCCACGCGCTTGTCGCCCGCCCCCTCGAGCGCCACCAGCTCCAGCAGCTCTTCGGCG
>JAEUKV010000063.1 GCA_016794165.1 Rhodospirillaceae bacterium | reverse complement strand
CGATGCCCTCGACAGCGCCAACAGCCGCGCTGATTTCCGCTCGGATAGCGGTGATCTGTTCGGTGATCTCCTGTGTGGCGCGCGCAGTTTGACTCGCCAACTGCTTCACTTCATTTGCGACGACGGCGAATCCCTTGCCGGCATCGCCGGCACGTGCCGCTTCGATGGTCGCATTGAGAGCCAACAGGTTCGTCTGGCTGGCAATTTCGGAAATGAGATTGACCACACCACCGATCTTCTCGGCGGATCGGGCCAGTTCCATCATTTGTTTGCCGGTGTTCCCGGCCTCGCTCACCGCGCTGCGGGTGACTTCGTTCGATCGCGCAACCTGGCGGCTGATTTCCTGAATGGAGCTTGAAAGTTCTTCCGCGGCCGATGCGACCGCCGTGACGTTGCTGGCGGCCTGATCGGCACCGTCTGCAGCGGCACCCGCTCGCGTGCTCGCGCTTTCGGCGGACAATTGCATCGACTGCGAGGTCGCTTCGAGTTCGGTCGACGCGGAAGACACCGATCCCATCACGTTCCTGATCTTGTCTGCGAAATTCCGTGATTCGGCCATTTTGTCGGCCATGGAGCCGATGGCGCCATTGATGCGTCGTGCGCTCACCTGGAAGCTGCCGACCATCCCGGTTTCGAGTATCTGGCGATAGAAGAGGTTCCGCGCCACATGGTCCATCGCAGCAGCCGATTCTCGCAGGTAGGCATCCGAGCGATCGATCAGGTCATTGATTGCCCGATATAGTTCACCGAGTTCTCCCTTGTCGCGAATGTTGGTGATCCGGGCCTCGAAGTTCCCGGCAGCTGCCTGCCTGCAAGTTTCGCGCGCTTCTGCAAGGGTGCTATTGCTTGCCGTTGGCCGATTTGCGTCAAGCACAAGGAAGGTGAGCCCGGCCAGGCCGGCCGCGATACTCGCGGCAATCCAGATGATGCCGACCCCGGCATGAAATGCCAGCAAGGCAACGCCAAGGTTTGCTCCCAACACGACGATGGCGGAGACGGCTTTAGAGACTGAGAACAAATTCATCATAGCCGATACCCTTCTGTTGAAGTGTTGCGTTGAGGTGCTGCCATGACTTGTCCAGTCCAGAACGGCGGTCGCTCTCGCGATCTTCAATTTCCTTGAGAGATCGATAGAGCGAGATGACTGTGTCGACAGCCTTGCGTTCCGGAACCCGTCTGTTGGAGTGGTAGCCGGCCGTATCGCCGGAGATGGTGACACTGGGTGTGGCATGCGCGAGGACCCAGTAGTAGTCACCGCTCTTGGTCATGTTTTTCACGTAGGCGAAAATTTCCTTGCCCGATTGCAGTCTGTCCCACAACAGCTTGAAAATGCAGCGCGGCATATCCGGATGACGAATCATGCTGTGTGGTTGGCCAAGGAGTTCGGTTTCGGAATATCCCGAAATGTCCAGGAAGGTCTGATTGACATAGATCAGCATACCCTTCGTGTCGGTCTTGCTGACAATGATGTCGTCCCGGTCAAACTTCACCTCGGTCATGGTGGGGCTGATCGTGCGCGAGAGCTTGCGGGTCGCGGCTCCCGGCCGTGGTGTTCGTTCAGGAACTGTTGTCAAGGTTGGCATCTTGTCTCCTTGCGATAGTGAAAAGTGAGTGGGCCGCTTGCTAGGTTGACAGCCGGTATGGTTGGCGCGTCTGAGCCGACTGGCTCATGAAGGAAGACCGGTGCCGATGCGTCTCGGCCCCGATAAAGCGGATGATGGGTGTTGCTGGCACAAGGAGGCGGCCGACACTTAAAAACCCTCGCGTCCTGTGCTCGGATACCAACCGACATTCACGACTGGCGTCGGTATCCATGTTGATCCTGGAGTCAAGTTCGGTGATGTCATCGGTTCGATCTTTACCCCTCTATGCGCGGGCGCGTTCCTCCGCGAATTCCCTGGTTGTGTCGGGTCGCAAACGCGCTGCCGGAAACGTGAGGATCGCCACGGTCCCGGTGCCTGGCGTACTCTTGAGTTCCAGATGCCCGCTATGCAGTTCGACCATGATGCGGACCAGGTGCAGGCCCAGCCCCGTACCGCCGAACTTCCGGGCGACGGTGCTGTCGACCTGGCCGAACGGCTGCAGCGCCTTGGTGATGTCGGAACTGGCGATCCCGATGCCGGTATCGGCGACTTCTATGCGCAGGTCGCCGTTGTCGGCCAACCGTGCCCTGACCGTAACGGCGCCCGCCGGCGTGAACTTGATCGCGTTGGAGAGCAGATTGAGCAGCATCTGCTTGAGCAGGCGCTCGTCGCAATGGAGCAGCGGCAGGAGGCGGGCGATCTCGGTCCGTACCGAGAGTCCGGCGGCCTCGACCCGCTCGCGCACCATGCGCAGGCAGGCGCGAATTGCATCCGCGACGTCCACCTCACGCTCGACCGGCCGCAACTCGCCCGCTTCTATCTTGGCGACGTCGAGGATGTCGTTGATGAGGCTGAGAAGATGCCGCCCGGCTTCCCCGATATCCTTGCAATAGCCCCTGTATCGGTCGGAACCGAGCGGCCCGAAGGTCTCGCGCGTCATGACCTCCGTAAACCCGATGATTGCGTTGAGCGGCGTGCGGAGCTCATGGCTCATATTGGCCAGGAAGTCGGACTTGGCCCGATTGGCAAGATCGGCCTGGCGATAGGCATCGCGTCGCTCGATATCGGCGGCGACACGATCGCTGACGTCACGCAGGATCGCGGTCAGGACGCGTTTTCCATGCAGTTCGTACTGCATGATCGAGGCTTCGGCCGGAAATTCGGTGCCGCCGCGGCGGCGAGCCGAGATCTCGCCACGTTGGCCCATATGCCGGGTAACGCCATCTCCGCTCACGAAGGCGGCGATATGCGCGCGGTGTCTCTTGCGCAATCGCTTGGGGATGAGGATGTCGAGCGGCCTGCCGATGATCCTGTCGGCCGCGTAGCCGAACATTCGCTCGGCTCCCGCACTGAAATGCGTGATACGTCCGGTGTCGTCCACAGTAACGATCGCGTCGGTGCTGAGTTCGATGATCTTGGCGTAGTGGACGAGCGACGCTTCCAGCAGATCGAGGATTTGCTGGTCCCTGTTGCGCGCACCGGGATTGGCAGCGTCAACCGGGCCTGCATCCGCCGAGACCGTGTCACCATGTCGCTCCGACATGTCCCGTTCTCCCTCATCGCCGAGAAGCGCGCCCAAAGCGTTAGGAAAAAGGTCGCATCCTCACTTTGCTTGAATTATTGTGGAAGAATATTAAAAATACTGTAAATTTGAACAAACAATCCCAATAAAATCAAAACGATGGGTGTAGTACTTAATTTATATACCTATGAATTGAACATAAGTGTGGTCGCAGTGGGTTGGGTGTTATCTCCCACTAGGGGTATTGCCTTGCAGCCGTATCGCGCTTTCATCAAACCATCGACAGGAAGGGTCCGTAGCGCGGGCACAGGGCGAAATGGGAATTGTGACGAAGCCGAAGAATCCACCCAATGCGCCGCGCTGCGCGCAGTGTCCCTATTTCGCCGGGGCCTTCTACGGCGGTAATGTGCCCGGCCGTGTTGCCGAGATCGAGGCCCTGCGCCTTGGTTGTCGAACCGTGCCGGCGAAGCGAGTCATCTATCGTGCCGGCGAGACGGCGCGGGAACTTCAGGTTCTGCATAGCGGCTGGGCCTTCCGCTACAAGCTTCTGAACGGCGGCCGGCGTCAAATCCTATCCTTCGCGCTGCCGGGCGACACTGTCTGCGTGCGCATGCTGTATCTGGACAGCGGCGCGTTTTCCGTCCAGGCGCTCACCGCCTGCACCATCTGCACATTCGACCGCGATGACTTCGCCACCTTCGTCACCGGGCACGCCGATGTCGCGCGCGGTGCCGAACTGCTCTGCGTCGAGAACAATGCTGCCGTCGAGGAACAGATGGCGGATATTGGCCGGCGATCGGCCTACGAACGGGTCGGCAGGCTGATCCTCAATCTCGCAAGGCGCATGCAGGCGAAAGGCATGCTGCAGGGGTTGGCGGGTCATCTGCCGCTCAGCCAGGCACATATCGCCGATGCTCTCGGTCTTACCGCGATTCATGTCGGGCGGGTGCTGCGGGAACTGCAGGGGGACGGGGTGGTGAGCCTGCGCCGCGCCCAGTTCGAGATCCACGACCTCGCTGCCCTTGAGCGGCTGTGACCGGGCCGGCGGGACTCAACAGCCGCCAGCCGATTCGCTAGTCTCGGCCCTATGAAGCGACGCCGGTTCCTGTCAGTCCTTGCCGCCACGGCGCCATGGCTCAGCACGATGCCTCTAGTACCAGCGGCAAAAGCGACCGACTGGGCCAAGACGATTCTGGCCGCGGCTCGCGCCCTGCCGCAGCTTCACGGGCTCATCGTCGCGCGCGATGGCGAGGTCCTGCTGGCCGAGGCTGTGCGCGGGCCGCGCCTCGATCAGCCCGTCAACATCAAGTCGATCTCGAAGTCCCTGGTGAGCGCGCTCGTCGGCAGGGCCATCGGCGACGGTGTCCTGCCTGGCGTCAATGCGCCCATCCTGCCGCTGCTCTCGAAGCGCGCGCCGGCCAATCTCGATCCCGGCGTCGCGCGCATTACGCTTGAGCATCTT
>JAEUKV010000015.1 GCA_016794165.1 Rhodospirillaceae bacterium | reverse complement strand
CTGGGGCTCTGGATCGTCCGCAGCCTGGTCGAAATGCATGGCGGCGAGATCACCCTCGACAGCGCGCCCGGTCGCGGCACCACGATCCGGCTCTACTTTCCGCCATCCAAGACAGCGGCTGCCCCGCCCGCAATCCACGGCCACTCGACCGTCGTGCCGGCGCAATAGCGGAAGACATCCTGGCAATCAGTCTTTCCGGGCAGCCAGAATCTCGGCGAGGGTAAAGCGGTATTCGCTGTTGCAGAACTCGCAGGTCACGACCAACGCGCCTTCGACGGCGAGGTCGGCCAGTTCTTCGTGAATCAGAGATTGCAGCACACGCTCGACGCGTTCGGCCGAGCAGCGACATTTCGCCATCAGTTCATGGCCGGCAAAGACGCGCACGCCGTCCTCATGAAACAGGCGATAGAGCAACTCATGAATGCCAAGCGCGGGGCCGGTCAGCTCGTTCTCCTGCGCGCTCGCCATCAACACGACGGCGCGGCGCCAGGCGTCCTCGGCCTCATCGGTATCAAGCGCCTCCCCTTCTGCATCGCCCAACCAATCGGTCGCCTGCGCACCCTCGGGCAGCCAGCCGCCGCGGATGTCGCCGCCGGGACCGCCTTCGCTGGGCAGGCGCTGCAGCATGATTGCACCGGCCCGCCAGCCACCCTCATGCCTCTGCACCGCCAGTTTGAAACCGGCCTGCAATTGCTCCGACTGGCGGAAATAGTGATGGATGCACTCGACCAGGTTGGCACCGTCCAGCTCGACGATGCCCTGGTAGCGTTCGGCATGCTCGCCCTGATCGACCGTGAAGGCGAGATAGCCGCCGCCAGTCAGGCGTGGCAGGCTGGCCTGCGTCGGCGGGATCGCCGCCACCGCCTCTGCATCGAATTGCGCGTAACCGCGCACGGCGCCAGCGGAGGTGACGTCGGCCACCATCAGCCGGAGCGCGCCATTGCCCTTGGCCTGCAGCGTGAAAACACCTTCATATTTCAGCATCGCCGCCAGGGTCGCCGCCAGCACCATCATCTCGGTCAGCAGATGCGCCACCGGTTCCGGATAGGCATGCTTGGCGACAACCTCGCTCGCCACCCGGTCGATGCGGACCAGGCGCCCGCGCACGCCGTGACCTTCGATCTGGAAAGGCTGCACAAAATCGCTGGTCGGCACCGTGCTGCCGGCCGTTCCCATGGATCGCATCCTAGAGCAATCCCAGGCACCAGTAGAGAATGCCCTGCTGGGCGTGCAGGCGGTTCTCGGCCTCGTCCCACACCACCGACTGGGCACCGTCGATCACGCTGGCGGTCATCTCGTCGCCGCGATGTGCCGGCAGGCAATGCATGAAGATCGCGTCAGGCCTGGCGCGTTTCATCAGGGCGTCGTCCACCTGGAAACGGCGCAGCTGCTCGTAGCGATCGATCGTGTCGGCGTCCCCCATCGACACCCAGGTATCGGTGACCACACAATCGGCGCCTTCGACCGCCGCCTGCGGATCGGTCATGATCCTGATGCGGCCGCCCTGTTCATGCGCCCAGTCGATCACGTCCCGCGGCGGCGTGAGGTTCGCCGGGCAGGCGATATTGAGTTCGAAGTCGAAGCGCACGGCGGCATGGATCCAACTGGTCGCCATGTTGTTGCCGTCGCCGGACCAGGTCACGCGTTTGCCCTGAATCGGCCCGCGATGCTCCTCGAATGTCATCACATCGGCCATCAGCTGGCAGGGGTGGGTCCGGTCGGTAAGGCCATTGATCACCGGCACGGTGGCGTATTCCGCCAGTTCCATCAGCTTCTGTTCCTTGGTGGTGCGGACCATGATGCAGTCGACATAGCGAGACAGCACGCGCGCGGTGTCGGCCACTGTCTCGCCGCGGCCCAATTGCGAGCTCTCGCGCTCCAGCACCACCACCTCGCCGCCCAGACGCTTCATGCCGATCTCGAAGGAGACGCGGGTGCGGGTCGAGGGCTTCTCGAAGATCATCGCCAGCGCCTTGCCGGCGAAGGGCCGGTCGTTGCCGCCCGGGAACTCTTTCGACTTCACCGCTTTCGAGACGTCGATGATGCGCCGGAGGTCGGCGGCGCTCATCACGTCGAGATCGAGAAAGTGTTTCAACGGGGTCTTGGTCATGTCAGGCAGCCTTGGCTTGGGCCGCGACCGCGGCCAGCATGTCGATGGCGGAATCGATCTCCGCCGGTGTGATGATGAGCGGCGGCAACAGCCGGAGCACATTGTCGCCGGCACCGACGGTCAGAAGGCCCGCGCCGCGCAACCGCTCGACCATGTCCGTATTGACGATGCCGCCGCCGCATTTGAGGCCGCGCATCAATCCCATGCCGCGCTTTTCCACGAAGGCGCCGGGGAACCTCTGCAGCATCTCGTCGAGGCGGCGGTCGAGATGCGCCGCCACCTGGTTGACGCCGGCCAGGAACCCCTCGGCCAGCACCACATCGAGGACCGCATTGCCGACCGCCATGGCGAGCGGGTTGCCGCCAAAGGTGGTGCCGTGGGCTCCGGGGCCATAGGCCGCTGCCACACGGCTGCTGGCAAGGCAGGCCCCCAGCGGGAAACCGCCGCCGATCCCCTTGGCGGTGGCGATGATGTCGGGCGCGATGCCGGCCCATTCATGGGCGAAGAATTTGCCGGTGCGGCCGATGCCGGATTGTACTTCGTCGCACATCAGCAGCAGGCCGAACTCGTCGCACACCTGACGGAGGCCCTGCATGAAGGCGATGTCGGCGGCGCGCATGCCGCCTTCGCCCTGCACCGGCTCGATCAGGATGGCCGCCGTCTCCGGCCCGATCATGGCGCGCACCTCGTTGAGATTGCCGAAGGCGCAATGATCGAACCCCTCCACCACCGGGGCATAGCCCTTGAGGTATTTCTCGTTACCCGCGGCAGCGAGGGTCGAGAGCGTGCGGCCGTGAAAGGCGCCCTCGAAGCCGATCACCCGGTAGCGGCCGGGATCGCCGAAATCGTCGTGAAACTTGCGAATGAGCTTCAGCCCGCATTCCAGCGCCTCGACCCCGGAATTGGTGAAGAACACCTGGTCGGCGCAGCTCGCTGCCACCAGCCGCTCGGCCAGGCGTTCCTGTCCCGGCACACGGTAGAGATTGGAGGTGTGCCACAGCTTCTGCGCCTGAGTGGTCAGGGCCTGGACCAGATGCGGATGGCTGTGGCCCAGTGCCGTCACCGCGATGCCGCTGGCAAAATCGAGGAATCGTCGGCCGTCCGCCGTGAACAGATAGGCACCTTCGCCCCGCTCAAAGGCGAGGTCGGAACGGGCATAGGTCTGCATCAACGCATTCATGGGACAGCCTCGGAGATTGAACAGATTTGCGAACGAAAGGCGACCGGCGCCGGAAAGCGGCGACTATTCCGGGGAAGCCCCGGACTGTCAACCATGCCGCCGGAAAATGCGGCCGGAATTCAGGGTTTCAGGCGATATCCGCGGCGAAACCAGTGCCAGGCCAGGGCGAACAGGGTCAGGTTCACCAGGCTCAGAACCAGGGCCCCGGTCAGCAGCGGCGCCACCGCCTCGCCGGTCATGCCATAGCGGAAACCGTCAATGACATAAAAAACCGGGTTGAACCGGATGATCGCCTGGCCAAGTTCCGGCAGGTTCTCGACCCGGTAGAAGAGGCCGGAGAGGAAGGAAAGCGGCAGCAGCAGAAAGGTGTGCACGGCGGAGAAGGAATCCCACCTCTCCGCCCAGATCCCGACCAGGATGCCGATCAGGGCATGCAGGATCGTGCCCATCAGGCCGAAAAACAGCAGCGCCCCCAGATCATGGAGGCCGAGCCGCGCAAAGAGCAGCGAGACGATGGCGACCGCACCCCCGACGACGATGCCGGCAAGGCTGGCGCCGGAGAGATAGCCCATTACACGCTCCAGCGCCGAGAGCGGTGCCATGAGTAGATCGGCGATGACGCGCTCGTGCTTGTCGAAGATGAACGAACCGCAGGCATTCTCGAACGCCTTCTCGCAGGCCACGAAGATGATCAGCCCGGGGGCGATGAAATCCAGCAGCGATCGCTCGCCGGACCAGCCGATGCTGGTCATGGCGAGATGGAAGATGGCGAGATAGAGCAGGCTGGAGATGACCGGTCCGAGGACCTGGTAGTTGTAATCCTTGAGGCCCCGGCTGCTTTCGCGCCAGGCAAGGGTACGCAGGCCCAACCAGTTGACCGCGCCGAAGCGGCGCACACGGCCGATCCGGGTCATGCCTTCAGCCGCCAGCCAGTCTTGAAGCCGCGATAGTTGATCAGCAGCAGCGCGGCGTTGACGCCGGTGAGTGTCACTATTCCGAGCAGCAGCGAGCCGTCGGCATGGCCGATCATGCCGTAGCGGAATCCGTCGATCATGTAGAAGAACGGGTTGAGATGCGCCAGGACCTGCGCGATTTCCGGCAGGCGCTCGGTCGAGTAGAAGGTGCCGGAGAGGAAGGCAAGCGGCGTCACCACAAAGTTCGTGATGCCAGCGAGATGATCAAACTTGTCGCAGGCGATCCCGGCCAGCACGCCGATCTGCGCCAGCATCAGGCTGGCCATCACGGCGTGAAACACCAGGAAGAAGGGCTCTGCCACCGTCAGCGGCACGAACACCCAGATGGCGGCCGCGGTGGCCACCCCCACCACGACGCCGCGGGTGAGACCGCCCAGCGCCAGCGCCAGGGTGGTTTCCACCGGGGAAAGCGGCGGCATCAGCAGATCGACGATATTGCCCTGGATCTTGGCGATCAGCAGCGAGGACGAGGTGTTGGCGAAGGCATTCTGGGTCATCGCCATCATGATCAGTCCCGGTGCCAGGAACTCCATGTAGGAAACGCCGCCGACGGCATTCGCCCCCCGCCCGAGGGCGAGCACGAAGACCGCCAAAAAGAGAAGGGTCGTGACCATGGGGGCGAGCACGGTTTGGGTGGCCACGGTCCAGAACCGCCGCACTTCCTTGCGGTAGAGGGTCCAGAGGCCGATCCAGTTGACGGTGCCGTAGCGGCGCGGGGCGAGGGTCCGTGACATGATGGGCGGGAAAATAGGCGCCGCCCGCGATGGCGGCAATTGCGATCTCTGCATCCCCCCTCCCCATCCTCGGCCCTATCCTCGGCGACGACGCGCGGGATGGCGGCAGCCTACATCCCGCGCGGCAGTTTCAGGGCCAGGACGGCGCAGAACAGCGCGAAGAGGGCGTTCACCAGGAACACCACGGGCAGCGGGAAGAAGGTCAGCAGCACGGCGAAAATGGCCGGCGGCAGCAAGGCCGCCGCGTCGCGATAGATGCTGAACACCATGGTCATCTGCGGGCGTTCGAAGGCGCGCACCGCGCGCAGGAAGGTGACCACGGCGACCGAGTCGAGGGACACGGCGCCCACCGCCGAGACCACCAGCAGCAGGCTGGCCAGAGCCGGATCGTCGGCGAACCACACCACACCGAACGTCGCCAGCGACACCCACAGGAACGCCCCGGCGATGAAGCGCCGCAAGCCGAGGCGCCGGCCGACCCAGCCGAGCAGCAGGCTGACGAAGAGCAGTGCCGTACACGCCGAAAGGATGTTGCCGGCCTCGACCTTCGGACGACCGGCCTCGACCAGATAGATCGGCGCATAGGTGAACAGGGTCACCCACCAGGTCTCGCGACCGAAATTGAGAATCCAGGCCAGCGTCAGCCGCTTCTGGCTGAAGAACCGCCGGATGTTGCCAAGCGGGTGGTAGCCCCGCCGCAGTACCGCCGGGCTCGGTGCCTGCAGATGCAGGGCGCGAAAATAGACGAACAGGATCGCCGCCGCCGTGACCGAGACGATGAAGGGAAGAACCGGGTCGATCTCGTAGAGCCGGATACCGAGAAAGGGCCCGCCAACCCAGGCCGTGGCCGAGAAGAAGGTCCGCAACGGCTCCGACCGGGCCAGCGCGCGCTTCTCGATGAAGGCGGCGATGTAGATGTTGAGCAGGCCGAGCAGCCCCGCCGCCGCCATCGCCCGCAGCATCCAGCCGAGACCGAAGCCGACCAGGGTCGAACTCGCCATCAGGGCCGAGGCAATGCCGAGCAGGGCAATCGAGAGCAGATAGGTGGCACGCGGCCGCCAGCGCATGATGATGCCAGGCAGGACAAGGGCGGCGACCACCCCGGCCACGCCCGCCACCGTGACCGCGACGCTGACGTCGCGCGCCGATCCCAGCAGCCGCAACGCCTCCAGCGGCAGGACCGGCGCGATGATGGCTCTCGCCACGGAATCGATGCTGAAGAGAGTCGCAAACAGGACCGGACCCGGCCGTGTGACCGGCGCGTGCCAGGGGCGCGAAGCGAAAGCTGCGACGGTCATGGATTGGGTGTGCGGACAGGACGGGGTGCGGGACGACCACGCGCATCATAGCGAATGCACGGCCCGGCGCGAAGCCCGCGGCCCGGCGAAAAACGCATGGCGGCCATCCATCCGGCGCCGCGCAGGTCGGTGCAGATGGCGGCAATCGGCGAGGCGCCGCTATCAGTCGCCGACGCGGTCGATCAGGTGGATAAACGATCCCATCACGCGGCCGACGCGGCGGCCGAGGTCGCCCTGGTCGCGACCGCGCGAGTCCGCCCCCTTGAAGAGGGCATCGCCGGCACCTTCCAACAGGATGGTGGCGTAATGGAATTCATGGCCGCGGAAGGTGGCGCCCATGGGACCCAGCGCCGAGTCGCCGCACAGGCTCACCTGCCGATAACCGAGATGCAGGCGTCGCTGGGCGAAGCTGGTTTCGACCGGCAGCAGGCCGGCCATGGCATGGCGCGCGCCCTGCGCATCGGTGATGCCGGTGCCCAGGGTCATGTAGCCGCCGCATTCGCCATAGACGCAGGCACCGCGTCCCGCCGCGGCCCGCAGCCCGTCGAGGAAATTCCGGTTGCCGGCCAGGCGTGCGGCATGCAGTTCGGGATAGCCACCCGGCAAGAACACGGCATCGGCCGTGGCATCCGGTGCCTGGTCGGCCAAAGGCGAGAAGGGCAAGACGGTTGCCCCCGCATCGACCCAGGCTTCGCGCTGAAACGGATAGGAAAAGGAAAAGGCGACGTCGTCCGCGATGGCGATGCGTTGCCCAAGCGGCGGCACCAGCGGAGCAAGCGGCACGGCGGGTGTCGCGATCGGGCCGGCCGAAGCCGCGATCGCCTCAAGATCAAACGCGCCTGCAAAGCTGGCCCGCGCCGTAGCAAAGAATGCATCGAGCCCCTGGTGCTCGCGTGCCTGCACCAGACCGAGATGCCGTTCCGGCACCTTGAGTGCTTCCACCCGCGGCATCATGCCGAGCACCTTCAGCCCCGCGGCGGCCGCCGCCTCGGCGAGGATCTCGCGGTGGACCTCGCCACCGACCTGATTGAACACGACGCCGGCGAATCTGAGCCGCGAATCGTGGCGTGTGAGGCCTTCGAGGATGGCGCCCGCCGTGGCGCCCTGCCCCTTGACGCTGAGCACCAGCAGGATCGGAAGATCGAGATAGTGGGCAAGTTCGGCGCAGGAGCCGTTGCTGCGGCCATCCTGGCCGGGAATGCCGTCGAACAATCCCATGACGCCTTCGACGATGACCAGGTCGGCGCGGGCGGTCTGGCGCGCCACCAGCGCGTCGAGCGATCGGCGCCGCATGGCCCAGAGGTCGAGATTGAAGCAGGGCTGCGCCGTCGCCGCGGCATGGAACTCGGGATCGATGTAGTCGGGACCCGCCTTGCAGCTGGCCACCGAGTGGCCGCCCTCCTTGAGCAGCGAAAGCAGGCTGAGCGTCGTCACGGTCTTGCCGCTGCCCGAAGCGGGGGCAGCGATGATGAGGCCGCGCGCCACGGCCGGGCTCAACCGGTCTGGTCGCGGCGGCGCTGGCCCAGCGGATCGGGGATCAATTGCCGGCCATCAAGGGCGCCCAGCCAGTCCATCGCCGCGCGCAGGCGCACCACCTCGCCCACCACCACCATGGCCGGCGGCTCGATGCCGGATTCCGCCACGGACGATTCCACCTTGGCCAGGGTTGTCTCCAGCACCTGCTGCTGGTCCGTGGTCGCCCGTGCGATCACCGCGACCGGGGTCGACCCGGCCCGCCCGCCCGCCATCAGCCGCTCGGCAATGACGCCGATATGCTTGAGCGCCATGTAGAGCACGATCACCGGCGCCCCTCTGGCCAGCGACGCCCAATCGACCGAATCGGGCACCGCCCCCGTGGCGTCATGGCCGGTGACGAAGGCGACCGCCGAGTTGCATTCCCGGTGTGTCACCGGAATGCCGGCATAGGCGAGGCCGCCGATGCCGGCGGAGATACCGGGCACGATGCGGAAGGGCACGCCGGATTCCACCAGGGTGAGGGCCTCCTCGCCGCCGCGGCCGAAGACGAAGGGATCGCCGCCCTTGAGACGCAGCACGCGCTTGCCGTCGCGCGCCAGCTGCACGAGGCGCAGCGAAATGTCCGGTTGCCTGGCCGACGGCTTGCCACCGCGCTTGCCGGCATATTCGAGGATTGCTTCCGGCCGGGCGAGGGCGAGGATCGACTGGTCGACCAGGGCGTCATAGACGATGACATCCGCCGACCCCAGCGCCTTGACGGCAAGCAGGGTCAGCAGGCCAGGATCCCCCGGCCCGGCGCCCGCCAGCCAGACCCAGCCCGGCTCCATCTCCGGCAATGTCGCAAACAGCTTATTCATGAGGCCCAAATTAGCGCAGTATCGGCGCCGGACTAGCCAGCAAAAGACATCGGCCCATACAATAGCGTCATGAGCGATCAGAAAGCACCCAGCGAGGGCGACCCGGCTTCCCGCCGCCCGGAAGGGCCTTTGCGCAAGGGCTGGACCACGGGATGCTGCGCCACTGCCGCCGTCAAGGCGGCGTTTTCGGCCCTTTTGACCGGTCATTTCGAGGATTCTGTCACCATCACGCTTCCAAAGGGCGAAAAACCGGTCTTTCCCCTGCTGGAACCGGTGCTGGACGCCGATTTTGCCGAGGTTGGCATCGTCAAGGATGCCGGCGACGACCCGGATGTGACCCATGGCGCCCATATCCGGGCGCGGGTGCGGCGCTTGCCCTCGGGGAGCGGGGCGGTCTTCCGCGCCGGCGCCGGGGTCGGCACCGTGACCCGGGCGGGTCTCCCTATTCCCCCCGGTCAGCCGGCGATCAACCCGGCCCCCCGCGCCATGATGCAGGCTGTGCTCGACGAGTTGGCGACGGCACACGGGACCCATGCCGATGCGGAGATCACCATTTCGGTGATCGGCGGCGCCGAGATCGCCAAGCAGACCTGGAACCCGCGCCTCGGCATCGTCGGCGGCATCTCGATCCTGGGCACCACCGGGATCGTTCACCCGTTCTCCTGCGCGGCCTGGATCGCCTCGATCCATCGCGGCATCGACGTCATCCGCGCGGCCGGCATTACCCATGCCGCCGCCTGCACCGGCTCGACCACCGAGGCCGCGGTGGAGAAACGCCATCATCTGCCCGAGCATGCCTTCATCGACATGGGGGATTTCGCCGGCGGGGTGCTCAAATATCTGCGCCATCACCCGATCCCGCGCCTCACGCTCGCCGGCGGTTTTGCCAAGATGGCGAAGCTGGCGGAAGGGCATCTCGATCTGCATTCCAGCCGCAGCCAGGTGGACCTCGACCGCATCGCCCTGCGCGCCCTGACCCTGGGGGCAGATACCGATGTCGCCCAGCGCATCCGCGCCGGCAACACGGCCATGGAGGCGTTGGAGATCTGTACCGCGGCCGGCATTCCGATCGGTGACGACATCGCCCGCTCGGCCCGCGACGTGGCCCGCGCCGAAGCCGACAGCCGGATCGACATCGAATTGCTGGTTTATGACCGCAAGGGAAATCTCGTGGGCGAGGCCGGATTCGACGGCTAGACGCGCGTCACCTTCCGCACGTCCGAGAAGAACGCCACCACCGGCGACAGGGCGTAGCCGCCGATCGCCAGCCAAAGCACGAAATCGATGCCATGGCTTTCCGCCAGGAAGCCGCCGAGGATCGCGGCGAAGGGGACCGGTGCGTCATTGACCAGTCGTGTGGTGGCGCCCGCCCGGCCCAGCAGTT
The DNA here is from genome assembly GCA_016794165.1 of Rhodospirillaceae bacterium. Taxonomy (GTDB): domain Bacteria; phylum Pseudomonadota; class Alphaproteobacteria; order Dongiales; family Dongiaceae; genus Dongia. The sequence continues at coordinate 18,507 of JAEUKV010000015.1, read as the reverse complement.
CCGCCGGCACGCGGCGCTGGCGCAAGGTGCGCTCCAGCACGGCGAAGTAACCGGTGCTGCCGTCGGCGAGAAGCTGCTGCATCATCAGGAGACCGATCACCAGCCAGGGCGACACGCCCAGCATCAGACCCGCCACGGGTACGCAGGCGAGACCCAGGGTCTTCACGGCAAACGCCAGGATAAGGCCGGGCCCGACCGGCAAGGCCGCCGCCAGGCGTGGTGCCACCGCCGATCCGATCAGGCTGGCGCCACCGCCGACCGCGACGATGAGGCCCAGCATCAAGGGCGCAATACCGAGATCGCGGACAAGATAGAGCACGTAGAACGGCCCCAGCATGCCGCCAAAGAACGTCCGGATGAAGCGCGCGAAAAGCAGCGGTCGCAGCACGGAATCGCGCCACAGAACGGTGATGCCCTGGCGAATCTCGCGGCGGATGTCGGGTTGATGCAACGACACCGCCGTCTCCTCGTCCGCTCGGATCCGCCAGAGAAAGAACGCCGACAACAGATACGAGAAGGCGTTGATGAGGATGGTGAGCGGCCCGCCGATCACCTGGACCAGCAGGCCGCCCAGGGGCGGGCCGACAATCTCGCTGCCGGCATCGGTCGCTTCCTTGGCGGCGTTTGCCGTCAGGACCTGATCGCGCCCGACCAGACCCGGCAGATAGGCCTGGTCGGCGATGTCGAAGGCGAGCGTGCCGGCCGAGACACAAAAGGCGACGACGCAAAGCTGCGCGACACTCATTACCCCCAGGAACGCGGCCAGCGGCACCGAGAGCAGGACGAGGCACCGGATGAGATCGCTCCAGATCATTGCCGGTCGTCGCCGCACCCGATCAAGGAAGGCGCCGGCATGGAGCGCCATCAGGATCGTGGGCAATGCGCTGGCAACCGTGATGCCGCTCATGGCCAGGGGGCCGGCACCCAACACCAGCACGGCGGTGAGCGGCAGGGCTTCGCGCGCGATCTTGGCGCCGAGATGCGAGATGCCGAGAGCCGCGATGAGATGGCGGAAATCCGTTCGCTGCCACAGCGCACCCGCCGATGGCGACTGCCCCCTGCCAGCCGGTTCCATAACGCCTACTCCGACCGATAGAGATGCTGATGGGCGGCGTTATAGAGCTGGCTGTCCTTGAAATTGGCAGCGCCGAAGACGCGGCCGACGAAGATGAGGGCCGTGCGCGCGATGTCGCCGCCCTTGAGTTTCCCGGCGATGTCGGCAAGCGTCCCCCGCACCACGGCCTCATCCGGCCAGGAGGCGCGGTAGACCACGATCGCGGGACAGTCGGCGCCGTAATGCGGGGAAAGCTCGGCCACCACCCTGTCAATGCTTTTCACGGAAAGGTGCAGGGCCAGTGTGGCGCCGCTTTGCCCAAGGATCGCCAGGCTCTCGCGCGGCGGCATCGGCGAGGAGGCGCCCTGCACGCGGGTGAGGATGACGGTCTGGCTGATCTCCGGCAGGGTGAGCTCGGTCTTCAGCAGGGCCGCAGCCGCCGCGAAGGCCGGCACGCCGGGAACCACGTCATAGGGAATGGCGAGGGCATCCAGCCTGCGCATCTGCTCGCCGATGGCACCGTAGATGGAAGGATCGCCGGAATGCACCCGCGCCACGTCCAGCCCGGCGCCATGGGCACGTGCCATCTCGCCGACGATTTCGTCAAGATGGAGCGGTGCGGTGTCGATCACGCGCGCGTCCGGCCGCGCCAGGGCAACGATTGCCCTGGGGACCAGGGATCCGGCATAGAGCACCACCGGCGCCGCACTTATCAGACGCTGGCCCTTCACGGTGATGAGGTCCGGGTCGCCGGGTCCGGCGCCGATGAAATGAACAATGCTCATGTGCCCTTATCGGCAATCGCGAGTACTTCGGCAATGGCGCAGGTGATGCCCTGAAGCGTGGTCTTGGGCAACAGCAGGCGACCGCTGGGTCCGGCCGCCACCAGCGCCGCCGATTCGGCCACGCCATGACAGCCCACCGCCCGGAACACCGCCTCGGACGGATTGGCAAGACGCGGCGTTTCGGCTTCCAGTTCCGCCGCGCTGAAATAGCGGGCGTCGCAACCGAAATGCCGCGCCACGGCCGCCACGACGCCATCGTCCTTGCGCGCAGCGATCGAGACGACCGCGCTCACCTCGCCGGCGGTAACGCCGGCCTTGGCACGGCATCGTTCCGCCAGTGCGATCGCCGCAACGGCGACGCCCGCCCGGTCGTGTCCGATGCCGATAAAGATATGTCTCACCTTGCCCCCGCTCTTGACGGAACCCCCGGTATGCGCTTGATCGCCATCTTATGTCGGTCGATCTCATTCATCCAACCGCCCTGTTCATAGCCGTCGCGGCCGACGCCCTGCTGGGCGAGCCCGGCTGGCTCTACCGCCGTGCGCCACATCCGGTGGTCGTCATCGGTGCCGTCATCGCATGGGCCGACCGTCGCTTCAATCGCCAGAGCGACAGCGAAGCCCGCCGTTGGCGGCTGGGCACGGTCTTTGCCGGTCTGCTGTTGCTGGGCGCCCTTGGCGTCGGCTGGGCGATCCAATACCTGCTGCTGGCCCTGCCCTGGGGACCCCTCTGGCTGGGCCTCGTCATGTCGACACTGATCGCCCAGCGCAGCCTCTATACCCATGTGGCGGACGTCGCCGGCGCCCTTGAGCTATCCGGCATCGAGGGTGGGCGCATCGCCGTGGCGCGCATCGTGGGGCGCGATCCGGACCAGCTGGACGCGGCCGGGATTTGCCGTGCCGCCGTGGAAAGCCTGGCCGAGAATTTCTCCGACGGCATCGTGGCGCCTATTTTCTGGGGCCTCCTCCTTGGCCTGCCCGGCATGCTGGCCTACAAGGCGCTCAACACGGCCGACAGCATGATCGGACACCGGACGCCACGTCACCGCGCCTTCGGCTGGGCGGCCGCACGGGCCGACGACTGGGCCAACCTGCCGGCCTCGCGACTCTCCGCCCTGCTGCTGGTGCTGGGCAGCCTGTGCCAGCGCGGCGCCGATCCGGCCAAAGCCTGGACGGCCGTGCGCCGCGATGCGCGGCGCCACAAATCCCCCAATGCCGGCTGGCCCGAGGCCGCCATGGCCGGCGCCCTTGGTCTCGCCATCGCCGGGCCGCGCGTCTATCACGGCCGCCTCGTCCCCGACCCCTGGATGAACGATGGCGGTCGCTGGCAGCTCACTGCCGCCGACATCCGCGCCGGTCTGGCGCTCTACTGGCGCGCCTGTGCGATTCTGGCTTTTGTGGTCGCAGTCGTCGCCTGGCCGGGCTGATTGCGCGATCATGGCAGGGATTCTGCCCTGCCACTTTAACTTCCCGCCATTTCGTGCCAGCCTGATTCCGGAAAACCGGGGAGAAGCACAATCACCATGTCGACCAAGAAGCAGACCATCACCGAGGAAGATGCCCTTCAGTTCCATGTCACCGGTCGGCCGGGCAAGATCGAGATCATCGCCTCGAAGCCCTTGACCACCCAGCGGGACCTCTCCCTCGCCTATTCCCCCGGCGTCGCCTATCCCTGCCTTCATATCGCCAGGGACCCCAACACCGCATACGACTACACGGCCAAGGGCAATCTGGTCGCGGTCATCTCCAACGGGACGGCCGTCCTGGGCCTCGGCGATCTGGGCGCGCTCGCCTCTAAGCCGGTGATGGAAGGCAAGGCCGTCCTGTTCAAGCGCTTCGCCGACATCGATTCCATCGACCTCGAGGTTGATACCAAGGATGTGACCGAGTTCGTCAATTCGGTGCGCTATCTCGGCCCCTCCTTCGGCGGCATCAATCTCGAGGACATCAAGGCGCCGGAATGCTTCATCATCGAGCAGCAGCTGCGCGAGCTGATGGACATCCCGGTGTTTCACGACGACCAGCACGGTACCGCCATCATTGCCGCGGCCGGTCTCCTCAACGCGCTCCATCTGACCGGGCGGGACCTCAAGGACGTGAAACTGGTGGTGAACGGTGCCGGTGCCGCCTCGATCGCCTGCGTGGAACTGGTCAAGGCCATGGGCATGCCTCATGACAACGCCATCCTGTGCGACACCAAGGGCGTCATCTACCAGGGCCGCACCGAGGGCATGAACCAGTGGAAGTCGGCTCATGCGGTGAAATCCAAGGCGCGCAGCCTGGAAGAGGCCATGGAGGGCGCCGACGTCTTTTTCGGCCTGTCGGTGAAAGGCGCCGTCACGCCGGCCATGGTGAAGAGCATGGCCGAGAAGCCGATCATCTTCGCCATGGCCAACCCCGACCCGGAGATCACGCCCGAGGAGGTGGCCTCCGTGCGGTCGGACGCCATCGTCGCCACCGGGCGGTCGGATTATGTCAACCAGGTCAACAACGTCCTGGGCTTCCCCTATATCTTCCGCGGCGCCCTTGATGTGCGCGCCTCGACCATCAACGATCAGATGAAAATCGCCGCCGCCCATGCCATCGCCGAGCTCGCCCGCCAGGACGTGCCGGACGAGGTCGACGCCGCCTATTCGGGACGGCGCCTGCGCTTCGGCCCGGAATACATCATTCCCGTGCCGTTCGATCCGCGCCTTATCACCCATGTGCCGCCAGCGGTGGCCAAGGCTGCCATGGACAGCGGTGTGGCGCGGAAGCCGATCATCGACATGGAGGCCTATGTGGCCTCCCTCGCCGGCCGGCTCGATCCCGCGGCGGGTTCTTTGCAGCTCATTTCCGAGCGCGTGCGCCACAATCCCAAACGTGTGGTCTTCGCCGAGGGTGAGGAGGAAAAGGTCATCCGCGCCGCCATCGCCTTCCGTGCCGCCGGCTACGGCACGCCGGTCCTGGTCGGTCGGCCGGAACGCATCGCCGAGGTGATCAAGTCGCAGAGCCTGCACGATGCGCAGGCACTCGAAGTGGTGACCGCCGCCACCACGCCGCACCGGCAGCACTATCACGACATGCTTTACGAACGCCTGCAGCGCAAGGGGATCCTCAGTCGCGACGTGCAGCGCATGGTCAACCAGGATCGCAACGTCTTTGCCTCCTGCATGGTAGCGGCGGGCCATGCCGATGCCATGGTCACCGGCGCCACCCGCAGCTTCAATGTCTGCCTCGAGGATACATTGCGGGTGATCGACGTGCGGCCGGGTCAGACCTTGATGGGCCTGACCATCCTGGTGGCCGGCGGGCGCACCGTGCTGCTCGCTGATACCAACGTCCACGAACTTCCGACGGCGGACCAGCTGGCCGATTTTGCGGTGCAGACAGCCGCCATCGCCCGGCAATTGGGTCATGAGCCGCGCGTGGCCCTTCTCTCCTTCTCCAATTTCGGCAATCCACCGCGCGAAAAGGCGGTGCGCATCCGCGAGGCGGTGCTGGTGCTGGACGAGCGCCGGGTCGACTTTGAGTATGACGGCGAGATGCAGGCCAATGTGGCGCTCAATTTCAGCCTGATGAAGGAGCTCTACCCCTTCTGCCGGCTGAATGGCCCGGCCAATATCCTGATCATGCCGGCCCTCCATTCCGCCAATATCGCCGCCAAGCTGATGCAGGAACTGGGCGGCACGTCCTTCGGGCCGGTGCTGGTCGGTCTTTCCAAGCCGGTGCAGATCGTCCAGACCGGTGCCACCGTCAACGAACTGGTGACCGCCGCCACGTTCGCGGCTCTCGCGACCACGCCGCTCAGTACCCTGCGCTAGGGGCGGCGCGCGAATGGCGATTGAGATTGCGCCGCTGCGGGTGCCAGTGGCCGCCGCTGACCGCCACGCCCTGATCGAGCTGCTGATGGACGTTGTAGCAGGCGGCGGCGCCGTCAGCTTCCTGCCACCTCTGACGGAGGCAGAAGCCGCCGCGTTCTGGGACTCAGCGCTGGCAGATCTCGCCCATCGCATGATTCTGGTGGCGCGTGACGACGCCGGCCTCATTCTGGGCAGCGTTCAGTTGATTCCGGCACCGATGCCCAATCAACCGCACCGCGCCGATGTCGCCAAACTGTTGGTCCATCGCCAGATGCGCCGGCGAGGTATCGCCCGGGCGCTGATGCAAGCAGTGGAGGCTGCGGCGCAGACGATCGACCGCAATTTGCTCACTCTCGATACCCGTCGCGGCGATGCTGCCGAATCGCTCTATCGCAGCCTCGGCTATGCTGAAGCGGGCATTATCCCACGCTACGCCAAGAACGCTGACGGCAGCTTCCACGATACGGTCATTTTCTACAAAGAAATTTGATCGCGCCGCTACAGCGCGCTCTGCGGCACGCCAGTGATGCGTTCCACCAGGCGGCGGCGGAGATGCAGGCTGTGCTGCACCACCGGGCCGAGGCCGATGGCCGTCACGACCGTGCCGATGCCGATCGTCCCACCGAGGAAATAGCCGATGATCAGGGCCGCCACCTCGACGATGCTGCGCGAGAGGCGGATCGAGAAGCCGAACTTCTTGTTGAGCCCCACCATCAGCCCGTCGCGCGGACCCGCGCCAAGACGCGCCGGCAGGTAGAGAGCGCTGCCCAAACCGGTCGCCAGCAGCGCGATCACCAAAAAGGCAATGCGCAGGGCGAGATCCTCTACCGGCGGGATCAGCCACAGGAAGAGATCGGCCGAAGGCCCGATCACCAGGGCGTTGAGCACGGTGCCGAGGCCGGGTTTCATCCTGAGCGGAATCCAGAACAGCAGAACCCCCACCGAGGTCACCACACCGGCCATGCCGATGGTAATGCCGAGACGGTTGCCGAGGCCCTGGTGAAACACGTCCCAGGGTGAAAGGCCGAGTTCCGCGCGCACCATCAATGCCACCGCGAAACCCCAGATGACAAAGCCGGCGAGCAGCGGCAACAGGCGTTTGAACAGGAAGGACAGCATGAAAGCGCGGGATCCCAAGTCAGAACTCGACCCTGCTTAGGCCAGAGCGCCGGCACTGGCAACAGCACGCAAACGCGCGTCAGCCATGCGCCGGATAGCGGATAGGACCGACGTCAGCCGGTTTCCAGTTCCGAATCCCAGTAAAGAAAATCCCGCCAACTCCGGTGAAGATAGTTTGGCGGGAAGGCGCGGCCGTTCTCCTGCAGCTCGAAGGTCGTTGGTTGCAATGGTCGCCTCTTGGGGAACATGCCGACCTGGTGCGGCAGCTTGCTGCCTTTCTTGAGATTGCAGCTCTGGCAGGCCGCGACCACGTTCTGCCAGGAGGTGCGCCCGCCGCGCGCGCGGGGCACCACATGATCGAAGGTCAGGTCATGGGCCGCGGAATGCTTGCCGCAATACTGGCAGCGGAAGCGGTCGCGCAGGAACACATTGAATCGGGTGAAAGCCGGGCGCCGCTCCTGCGGCACGTATTCCTTCAGCGACACGACCGAGGGGAGACGCATGGCGAGACTGGGGCTGTGCACCATCTCGTCATATTCCGAGAGAATGTTGACGCGGTCCAGGAAGACCGCCTTGACCGCCTCCTGCCAGGGCCACAGGGACAGCGGGAAGTAGCTCAACGGCCGGAAATCGGCGTTGAGGACCAGGGCCGGACATGCCTCAGGCGAGGCCAGCATCATGCCTACTCCCGCGTGATCCGAGCTGTGGATAACCACGGCTCCACTGCCACCAATAACCGGGCGCGATCAAAAACTCAAGATGTAGGGTTTAGAGCCGGGGATCTTTCACGATGTTGTCATGGCGGCAGAATTCGCGCGCCTCAGTGATGGTGGTCGTGGTGCCTGCACAGGACCTGGTGCAACGCCGAGGCCCCCAATTCCAGGCCGCGCTGGTCGATGGAATGCGGCAGGCCCGGCCGGCCCTCGCTCATCACCGGCACCCCGGCGGCGCGCAGGGCCACTTCCGCTTCCGCCATCGCCGCGAAGGGCAGCACGTCATCCGCCATGCCATGGACCAGCAGGACCGGCGGCTTCGAACGGATTTCCTCGGCCAGCAGTTCCGGCGCCACCAGCAGGCCGGAATAGCCGATGATGGCCGCCACCGGTTTGGCCCGCCTGAGGCCGACATGAAGCGCCATCATGGTCCCCTGGCTGAAGCCCACCAAAGCGAGGTCCGCCTCGCCGAGGCCGCGGGCCGCCAGCTGTTCATCGAGATAGGCATCGAGGATCGGCGCCGCCTGCCGCGCGCCAGCGAGGCGGGTTGCGGCATCGCGTTCCTCCAGGCCGAACCATTGGAAGCCGCCGAATGGATTGGCCTCGCAGGGAAAGGGGGCGTTGGGCGAGAGGAACTCCGCCTCCGGCACCGCCGGCGCCAAATAGGGGGCAAGGCTGATCAGATCGTCCCCGTTCGAGCCGTAGCCATGCAGGAAGACAATCAACTGCGTGGGCTTGTCGCCGGTGAGTGGCGGGTGGCTGGGGCCGTCGAGGTTGGTCATGGGCGCGGTGCTTTCGGAATGGGGTGGTGGTTCCTCATATCAGGGCGCAGGACGGCACGGCAACCCCGATGGAATCTGCCATCCGGAGTCTTACTTCGGCTTCCGGATGAAATCGATGAAGACCATCTGCATACCCCAGCCGGCCCGCTCGATGCCAAGCGGCATGAGGACGTTCTCGACATAGATAAAATCATCATGCGGACCGACATAGACCGGCCGCAGCAGCACCGGCCGGGCATTCCTGGCCACCAGTTCCATCGATCGCCAGACCGAACTCTCCGGATTGCTGTAGCTCGCATCGTCCGAGAACCATTCGCCGGTATAGTCCTTCCAGAAATGGCGGCGGATCTTGCTGCCGACCAGGCGCCAGCGGAAGTCGAGCGGCGAAAGGCGCACGTCGAACAGCATGAGACTGGGAACCAGCCTGGGAATCTCGATCAGCGGGTCGAGGTCGCTGCGTGCCGGCATTGGGCGCCCCTGTCGCTTGCCATTCCAGTACTGGAACCCGGCGCGGACGAGCGGGGAATTCATGTCCAAGGCGGCCATGCCGGCGGCGAACGCCTCGGGATCGTCGGCATCGAACTGAAGAATCTGCTGCATCAACCCCGTTCCAGTAATCCGACGTCTTCCAACCCAACCCAAACCGACTGTCTCCAATCAGGGCGTCTTCTTGCGAATGAAATCGATGAACATCAACTGCATGCCCCAGCCGGGTCGCGCGGTGCCCAGTGGCAGCAGGATGTTCTCGACAAAGGTGAAGTCCTTGTGCGGGCCGACATAGGTCGGCCGCTGCAGCATCGGCTTGCCGGTTTCGTCGACCAGCTTGTGGCGCGGCCAGATGTTGCCGGAGGAATCGTAATTGGCGAACTCCGAGAACCAATGGCCGGCATAGTCGCGGCTGAGATTCTGGCGCACCATGCCGCCGACCAGACGGAAGCGGAAATCGAGCGAGTCGCGGCGCACATCGAACAGGATGACATGGGGCACCAGATTGGGAATGTCGATGATAGGATCGAGGTCGCCCCGATCCGGAAAGGACCGGCCGCGGCGCCGGCTGTCCCAATAGCGAAAACCGGCGACGATGAGCGCTGAACCCATGCCGAGCGCGGCCATGCCGCGCGCCAGCCCGGTCGCATCGTCGGGATCGAACTGCAGATGTTGCGCCACGACCGCCCCCCTGGCGCCCTATTCCGGCAACGGTATGAACTCCGTTTCGCCGGGTATTGTGACTCCGAAGCAATCGCGCTGCCAATCCGCTTTCGCCTGCTCGATCCGGTCCAGGCTGGACGAGACGAAATTCCAGAAAACATGGCGCGGGCCGTCCATCGGCTCACCGCCCAGCACCACCAGCCGCGCCGCATTGCGGGCGCGCAGCACCGCTTCGCCCTTGCCGAAGGCCAGCAGGCGCCCGGGTGCGAACGCTTCGCCGTCGATCTCCACCGTGCCTTCGATCAGATAGGCGGCGCGCTCCTCGTAGCGCGATTCCAGCCGGAAGACGGCACCCGCCGCCAGGGTCACGTCGCCGTAGAAGAGGTCCGACTGCGTGGCAACCGGCGAGACGAGGCCGGAGATCGAACCCGCCAGCACCTTCAGCCGCAGGCCGCCTTCATCACCCTCCGGCAGGTCCGCACTCGGATAGTGCACGAATGAAGGCGCCGATTCCTCCAGTGCCTTCGGCAAAGCGACCCAGCTCTGCAACCCATAGAGATCCTGCGGCCGCTTCCTCAGTTCGGCATCCGAGCGCTCCGAATGCACGATCCCGCGACCCGCAACCATCCAGTTGACCGCACCCGGCTCGATCGACTGCGCGCAGCCCAGCGAATCGCGGTGCACGATGGCCCCCTTGAGCAGATAGGTGACGGTCGCGAGGCCGATATGAGGATGCGGCCGCACGTCCATCCCCTTCCCCGCCGGCAGGGTGATGGGCCCGAACTGATCGAGAAACACGAAGGGGCCGACCATGCGCCGCGCCGCCGCGGGCAACACCCGCATCACGCTGAAATCTCCGATATCGCGGGTCCGCGGCACGATGATGTGTTCTATGCCGTGAGGTATCTGGTTGCTGGCTTGCGTCATGGCGTGTTCCCTTTTCCGTCCACGCCATCATGCGCATCCCGTCGGCCCGAGTCCATGGCGGCCGTTCTTTCGCGAACATGTTGCCAGTCCGGTTGCCCTCGCTTCATGATAGGCTGTCATGACGTGCCCGCGAATATGGAGCGACTCTCAAGTTGACGCCGCAAAACACGGTCCCGCCCCTCTGGCTCAAACTGCCCTACACGCTGTTCCTGGCGGTGCTGGTGCCGGTCTACTGGATCGATTACGGCCCGACCAATTTTCTCTATTTCTGTGACGTGGCCCTCTTCCTGGCACTCATTTCGCTTTGGTCCGGCAGCATGCTCTGGGCGTCCGCCGCCGCCATCGGCATCCTGCTGCCGCAGGCGATCTGGATGGCGGATTTCCTCGGCAGCGCGATCGGCCTGCCAGTGACCGGCATGACCGCCTACATGTTCAACAGCGACCTGCCACTATTCACCCGCTTTCTATCGCTGTTCCATTTCTGGCTGCCACTGCTGCTGCTCTATCTGGTCTGGCAGTACGGTTATGATCGACGTGCCATCTGGCTGTGGTGGCCGCTGGCGAGCGCGCTGCTCGTTCTATGCTATCTGATCGCACCGCCACCGCCGGCCCCGGCGGACAACCCGGGGCTCCCAGTCAACATCAACTACGTCTACGGTCTCAGCGACGCCGCGCCGCAGGATTGGCTGCCACCACTGGTTTACTTCCTGCTACTGATGGCGGCGATGCCAACGCTCATCTTCTGGCCGACCCACTGGCTGTTGAAGCGAATCATGCCGCCGGCTCGTTGACCCTCGGCTGCGTGACGTTCGGCCTCACAGCAGGTGCTGGCCGCCAGTGAGGAAGATTTCGGTGCCGGTGACATAGCCGAAATCGCTGGCGCAGAGCTGGTAGACGACGCCCGCCACTTCCGCCGGCGTGCCCATTCGGCCCATCGGGATGCGCGGGATCAGGGCTTCGTATTCCGGCCCGATCATGGCGGTCTCGATCTCGCCCGGCGCCACCGCGTTGACGCGCACGCCAAGGGCCGCAAACTCGTTCGCCATCTCACGCGTCAGCGCCGACAGCGCTGCCTTCGAGGTGGAATAGGCCGAACCGGCGAAGGGGTGGATCTGATGCCCGGCGATCGAGGTGATGTTGACGATGCTGCCCTTGCCCCGCGCCAGCGGGGCGGCGAAGCCGCGCGCCAGCTGCAACGGTGCAAAGAGGTTAAGCTCAAACACCTCGCGCCAGGCGGCGACATCGCCGTTGAGGCAGCCGAGCCGTTCCTTGAACGAGGTCTTTGGGCTGATCGCGGCGTTGTTGACCAGGGCATGCACCGGCGCGCCTTCCAGCACAGAAAGAGCCATCTCGACGAAGCGGTGCGCGTCCTGCGGCAAGGCAAGATCGACCGTGATGTGATGGGTCCAGTTGGGATCGCGCCGGCAATCGTCCGGCACCTCCTCGCGCGAGCAGGTGACGATGCGCCAGCCTTCGTCGCTGAACCTCTTTACCGTGGCATGGCCGATGCCGCGGCTGGCCCCGGTCAGGATCACGGTTCTGCGTTGCGCGTCGCTCATGGTGTCGAATGCTCCTGCTGGGTTCCAGGTCGCGCAGGCTGGCCGCGCAGGCCCCGCCGCTCGACCACGGAATGAGGGTCCTGATGAATGAGGATTTCGGCCTCCGGGAAGGCTTCCATCAACAGCGCCTCGACCGCGTCCGAGATACGGTGCGCGTCTTTCAACGAAATCTCGTCATCCAGTTCCAGGTGAAACTGGATGAACTGGTCAAGGCCGGCCGAGCGCGTCTTGAGGTCGTGGAGGTCTATGACCTCGGGATGCGCGCGCACGATGGCCTTGATGCGATCGCGGGCGCCGTCGTCCATCTCGCGGTCCATCAGCATGTCGAGGGATTGCCGGCCGATCCTGATCGCGGTCCAGCCGATAAAGACGGCTACCGCCAGACCGAACAGCGGATCGGCCCAGAGCAGGCCGAACTGGCTGCTGAGAACCAGCGCCAGGATGACGCTGAAATTGACCAGGAAATCGCTGCCGTAATGGGCTGAATCGGCGCCGACCGCCAGCGACCCGGTCAGCCGGACGACATGGCGTTGATAGAGGATGAGGACGCCGGTGATGACGATCGAAGTCACGATCACCGCGATGCCGAGGCCGCTGTTGTTCACCGGCCGCGGCTCGGCGAAGCGATGGAAAACCTCGATCAGCAGCAGCAGCGATGAACCCAGGATGAAGGCCATCTGCATCAGGCCGGCCAGTGGCTCGGCCTTGCCATGGCCGAAGCGATGCTCGGCATCCGCCGGCACCAGGGCCTGGCGCACGGCGATGAGATTGACCAACGAGGCGGCAAAATCCAGCGCCGAATCGAACAGGGTCGAGAGCAAGCTGACCGAATCGGTGGCGAGATAGGCGAAGAACTTGATCGCGATCATCACGAGTGCCGCGCAGATCGCCGCCAGGGTGGCGCGGCGCATCAGCCGGCCGGCTGTCGCCCGGTCGAGGGTCGGTGTGATGGCGGTGGCCTCAGTCACGCTGGCCTGCGTAATCGGGCGCCGGTGTCATGGCCGGTCTCATGGATAGAGTTTCTCCGTGCGCCATCCCGCCGGCGCGTCGCCGCCGTCGACCGGGTGATAGACCAGTCGGTCATGGAGTCGGAACGGCCTGTCCTCCCAGAACTCGAAATAGCGGGGCCGGATGCGAAAGCCGGACCAGTGCGGCGGTCGTGGCACGGTGCCGATCGCGTATTTGGCGGCAAACAGGGCGACCCTCTTTTCCAGTTCGAAGCGGCTTTCGAGCGGGCGCGATTGCTGGCTGGCCCAGGCGCCGATCTGGCTCGAGCGATGGCGCGACTGGTAATAGGCGTCGGCCTCCGCGTCGCTCACCTGCTCAACCTCGCCCTCGACCCGGATCTGCCGGCGCAGGCTCTTCCAGTGCAGGACCAGCGCCGCCTTGCCGGAGGCCAGGATCTGGCGCCCCTTGCGGCTCTCGAAGTTGGTGTAGAAGACGAAGCCGCGCTGATCGATTTCCTTCAACAGCACCATGCGCACGGACGGCATGCCGTCGGCCCCGACGCTGGCCAGCGCCATGGCATTGGGGTCATTGGGCTCGCTCCCCTCCGCCTCGGCGAGCCAGGCGCGGGCGGTGGCAAAGGGTTCCTCCCAGGGCCGTACCCCGCCCGGCGGTAGCTCCAGCTGCGAAACGCTGTCGGTCATGGCCTCGATATCCATCACAATCCTTTGAGGGGTTTCTATAGCATTGAATTGGGGGCCGGTTGACGCCATTTTCCAGGGTGAATCCATGAACTTGATTGGGGTTTTCCGCATGTTCGCATCATCCCGCCGCCGCCCGGCCATTGCCTTTCTCCTGCTCGCCACCCTGGCGGCCGGCCTCGCCGGCTGTACCCAGGGGGGCAGCGGCTGGAACAAGCAGCAGACCGGCACCGCCCTCGGCGCGGTGGCTGGCGCCGCCGCCGGCGCCGCCATCGGCGGCAAGGACGATTGGTGGTGGGCGGCGGGCCTTGGGGCCCTGGCCGGCGGCGTGGTCGGCAACCAGGTCGGCGCCTATCTCGACCGCCAGGACCAGCAGACTTCCTATCAGACCGCCAATTACGCCCTCAACAATGTGCCGGACGGCCAGGAAGCGCGCTGGTCCAATCCGCAGAACAACACCAGCGGCTATACGCGACCGGTGGAAACCACCCAGACGGCCTCGGGCCAGACCTGCCGCGTCTTCCAGACCGGTGTCAGCGCCCAGGGCCAGAACACGTCGGGCACCGGCACCGCCTGCCGCCAGCCGGACGGCACCTGGAAGATCATGCCCTAGGGTCCGCGGCCCCGGTACCCGCGCATCCGGCGCAATCGCGTACTGGCGCGGAACCGCGGGGCGTGACACCATTCCCGTGAATTGAGCAACCCGTCGCGGAAGCCTCCATGGCAGATCCCTACAAGGTCCTTGGCGTGAGCCGTCTGGCGAGCGCCGATGAGATAAAAAAAGCCTATCGCAAGCTGGCCAAGAAGCTGCACCCCGATCTCAATCCCGGCGACAAGAAGATCGAGACCCAGTTCAAGGAAGCCAGTGCCGCCTACGACCTGCTCTCGGATGCCGAGAAGCGGCGCAAATTCGATCGCGGCGAGCTTGACGACCAGGGCAATCCCCGTGGCGGCTTCCAGCCCGGCGGGCCATGGGCCCAGGGCGCCCGCAACGGCGGCAAGGCGCGCGACCCGCGCGATTTCGGCATCGACGTCGACGAAAACGATGACATCTTTAAGGATTTCTTCGGCTTCGGGCGCGGGCGCGCCGGGGCCGGCATGAAGATGCGCGGCGCCGACGTCACCTATCGCCTTGAGGTGGATTTTCTCGATGCCGCGCGCGGCGGCAAGAAACGCCTGGGTCTCGCCGACGGAAAGACCCTCGATGTGACCCTGCCGCCCGGCACCGAGACCGGCAGCCAGCTGCGCCTCAAGGGCCAGGGCATGCCGGGCCAGGGCGGCGCTCCCAATGGCGACGCCTTCGTCGAGGTTGGTGTACGTCCGCACCCCTATTTCGAGCGCGACGGGTTCGACATCCTGCTGGAATGCCCGATCACCCTGGGCGAGGCTGTCCTCGGCGGCACCGTCGAGGTGCCGACCATCGACGGCCGCGTCGCCCTCAAGGTGCCGATGGGGAGCAATTCGGGCACGCAACTCCGCCTCAAGGGCAAGGGCATCCAGAACCCCAAGACCAAGGCGCGCGGCGACCAGTATGTCCGCTTCGTCGTGACCCTGCCGGCAAAGGCGGATGCCGAGTTGGAAGCCGCCCTCAAGACATGGGCCAAGGCGCATCCCTACGAGGTGCGCGGCAAATTCGACAAGGAATAGACTTCAGCCGTCCGATGCCGCCACGGCCTGTGCGATGACGCTGTCCGGGTTCCGGCAGAATTCCGCCATGATCTGGAAATGCGGCGTTGTCTGAAAGCTCGCTTCGGCGATCCCTCGCTCGGTGAGATGCAGCAAGGTGGCGCCCGGGACGGCCATCAGCAGCGGCGCATGGGTTGCCAGAACGATCTGCACACGCCCGGTCCGGGCCCAGGTATGGATCAGGCGGACGAGGTGCAATTGACGTTGCGGCGAGAGGGCGCTTTCCGGCTCGTCCAGCAGATAGAAGGCGCGGGAGCTTGCCTTGAGGCGGTTCTCGAACAGGGAGAGAAACGATTCGCCGTGGCTTTGCCGGTGCAGGTGCCGCGCACCATAGAGCTCGCGGATGATCGGCCAGTCGATCGCCATTTCTTCGACATAGGCGCTGAGATTGATGTAGGAATCGGCACGGAAGAAGAAACCCTGGGTGACCTTGGGCAGCCAGGCGGCGCGGAGATGGCTGGCCAGGACCGAGCGCTGGGCGTCGGGTGCCTGGTAATTGTGGTCACGGCTGCCGCCCCCAGCATGGAATCCTGCCAGTTCCGCAAGGGCTTCCAGCAAGGTCGATTTGCCCGTGGCATTCTCGCCCACCAGGATCGTCACCGGCCGCGTGAAGGCGAGGTCGAAATCTTCGCCGAAGATCGGCAGGTTGAACGGGTAGCTGTCCTTGGGCCGATCGTCCGACCGCCAGCGGATCGATTTCAGGAAAGGCGCTGGCAGCGACTGGGGACGAGCCGTCATCGAGATGGGTCCGGACAGATTTTGACTGATGAATTCAACTCCGGGCCGCATCCGTCATCAAGGCCATTCGATCCGCCCTTTGCGACATTCGATCCGCCAGGGAGCATCTGCTCACAACACCACGACCGGGCCATAGCCGCCTTGTTGATTCTCTACCCGCCCGCGCGAAATCGCCGTTCAAGATCGTCGATACCAGCTTCCATGGCGAAACGCGCGCGTACCCGTGAAAAGCCGGCATCGGCGAGGCGCTGCCGCAAGGCCGGGTCATCGATCAGGCGGGTGATGGCGGCGGCGAGCGCGGCGGCATCTTCCGGCGGTACCAGCAGGCCGGTCTCATGGTCGACGATCAGCTCGGGAATGCCGGAAATATTGCTGGCAATGCAGGCAACGCGCTGGCTCTGCGCTTCCATCAGTACATTGGGCAGGCCGTCGCGGTCGCCATCCGCCGCCACCTGGGCGGCGAGGACGAAGAGGTCGACCTGGCGATAGACAGCCAGCACCCGCTCCTGCGGCTGCGCGCCCAGCCAGTCAATGCGCTGGGCGATGCCGAGGGTTTCGGCGAGCCCCTTCAACTCGCCTTCCAGCGGACCGCCGCCGATATGGGTGAGGTGCCAGTCGCATGCCTCCGGGAGGCGCGCCAAGGCCATCAGCAGCGTGGGATATCCCTTCTTGGCCACCAGTCGCCCGACCGAGAGAATCTCCGGGCGCGCATTGGCGGTCCTGGCCGGCGGCTCCGGAAAGCGCGCGAAATCGAGGCCATGATAGACCAGCGCCACCTTGGCCGGATCGGCGCTGAGACCCATGAGATGCGCATGGCCACCGGCGGTGCAGGTCACCAGCCAGTCGAGGCTGGCGAGCTTTTCCCGCTTTTCCCAATCCGGCGAGGTCCAGATGTCCTTGGCGTGGGCCGAACAGCTCCAGGGCGTACCCGCGATAAGATGGGCGTAATAGGCGACCGAGGCGGGGGTGTGCAAGAAATGGGCATGGAGGCGCCGCGTTGCGGCCGGCATTTCCGCCACCAGCACGCAGGCCTGGCCAAAGCGGCGGCCGCGATTGGGCGTGGGATCGCGGCGGAGATCCCGCAGCCATTGCTTGAACGCCCTGCCGAAACCGGGCTTGCGCGAGGCACGCCACAGACCGCGCAGCACCCGGAACGGCGCCTGATAAAGATATTCGGGGAGATAGCGGATTGGCGCGCGGATCTCCCCATGCACCGGATGCCGGTGCTTGTCGGTGGGAAAGCGCAGGCTCCAGATCTCGATGGCAAGGCCGCGCTTTTCCAGCGCCAGGATTTCCTGGGCGATAAAGGTTTCGGAGAGGCGCGGGTAGCCCTTGAGCAGAAAGACGATCTTGCCGGTCACGAGAATCGGGTCACGAGAAGGAGGCCACGATCCGACGTCTCAGCGTTTGCGCTGGGCGAGGCGGAGGGAGGCCGGCCGGCGGCCGCGCTCGAGGGCATGCTGGGTGAGCCGGTTGACGTTGTTGAGTCCGTCGAGCAGGCCCGGCACCACCACTTCCGACGGCAGAGATTGCTGCGGCAGTTGACGGATCGCGGTCGCCATCTTGCGCCAGTCGCGCACACCGTCGTCCTCCAGCATGGCGGCAAGGCCCAGTTCCTCGGCCTTTGTCGCGCGGAGATACTGTTCCATGCGGGGCCGCGTCCTCGGGATGATGAGCGCGCGCTTGTCGAAGGAAACGATCTCGCAGAACGTGTTGTAGCCGCCCATGGCAACGACGCCGATGGCGCGCGACATCAGGTGCTCCATCTGCGCCTCGAAGGTGATCGCCTCGACCTTGTCGAGTTGGGCGGCCCGGGTCAGGAATTCGGCCTGGCGGTCGGAATGCATGAAGGGGCCCAGGACCAGCAGCGCCGGGTAGGGCAGGCGCGGATCGTTCTCATAGGCGCGCAGCACCCAATCCACCACATCCTCGCCATCACCCCCGCCACCGGTGGTGACCAGCAGATAGGGTGCATCGATCTTGTGCAGCGGGGTCGGTTTTTCCGGCCCCTGGGGCAGGGAGCGGTGCAGATAGCCGGTATAGACCATCTTGCGCTGCACCGATTTTGGCAACTCGATCCCCTCGAGCGGATTGCATATCTGGGGCAGCCCGTAGATCCAGATCTGGTCGTAGAGCGACCGCAGGGCAGGAAGTACGTTCTTGCGCTGCCATTCGGGAACCAGGGCCGCTGGTTCGTCCATGATGTCGCGCAGGCCCAGGACCAGATGCGTGCCGCGCTCCTTCAGCATCTCCAGGGTCTCGGTCACCTCGCCGCGCAGGCCCAGGGGTTCCTTGTCGACGATAAAGATGTCGGGGTCGAAAATCTCGGCCGTGTGCTTGATGATCGAGGCGCGCAGCGCCAGGGTTTCCTCGGTGTCGATCAGCAGCGAGAGCGAGGTATAGTCGCCCGAGCGCAGCTTGATGACGCCGGGAATGCGCACGAAATCGACCCGGGCACGGAAATTGAAGCTGCCGATGATGGGCGAGCCGGTCAGAATGATGACCGAC
>JAEUKV010000014.1 GCA_016794165.1 Rhodospirillaceae bacterium | reverse complement strand
GGCCTTGAGGCGCGCACCGTCGGCCCCCTCGATCTGCAACCTGAGATGGGCGCCGCCGACGATGTCGGCGAAGGCGAGGCGCACCTCGGGGAGGGCGAAGCGGGGTTCGGCATTGCCGGCGCCGAAGGGGCCCATGCGTTCGAGCGAGGTCACGAAATCGGTGGTGGCGGCGCGGGGCTGGATGGCGGCGTCGAGATCGAGCACGGGGATGAGGCGTTCGCCGTTCATATGCGTGTCGAACCGGGCGGCGAGGAAGGCCTGGAGATCGGCAAGCCGTTCCTCCGCCACCTCGAAGCCGGCCGCCATGGCATGGCCGCCGCCCTTCTCAATGATGCCGGCCTCGCGCGCGGCGATGATGGCGTTGCCGAGATGGATGTTGCCGACCGAGCGGCCGGAGCCCTTGCCGATGCCGTTCTCGAGGGCGATGACGCAGGCCGGGCGCTGATAGCGCTCCTTGAGGCGACCCGCCACGATGCCGATGACGCCGGGATGCCAGTCGTGCCCGGTGGCGAAGATGAGATAGGGGCTGGTCCCCGCCTGGGCTTCCGCCGCGGCGATGGCGCCTTCGAGCACGCCGGTTTCGATGGCGCGCCGCTCGGTGTTGAGGGCGTCGAGCTCGGCGGCGAGGGCGCGGGCCTCCGCGAGGTCGTCGGTGGCCAGCAGCCGCGCGCCGAGATCGGAGCGCCCGACCCGGCCGCCGGCATTGACCCGGGGGCCCAAGAGGAAACCCGCGTGATAGGCGCTGGGCCTTTCGTTGATGCGGGCCACCTCGCTCAAGGCCACCAGCCCGGCATTGCCGCGCGCGGCCATCACCTTCAGCCCCTGTGCCACCAGCGCGCGGTTGATGCCGGTCAGGGGCACCACGTCGGCGACCGTGCCCAGGGCCACGATGTCGAGCCATTGCAGGAGATCGGGCTCCGGCCGCGCGGGCGTGTAGTGACCGCGCTGGCGCAGGGTCCGGTTGAGCGCCACCACCACCAGGAAAGCCACCCCCACCGCCGCCAGCTGGCCGAAGCCCTCGTCCTCGTCGAGGCGGTTGGGATTGACCACCGCGACCGCCGCGGGGAGATGCGGCTCGGCCACATGATGGTCGACCACGATCACGTCGAGGCCGCACTCCTTCGCCGCCGCCAGCGGGGCAAAGGCTGTGATGCCGCAATCGACCGTGACGACGAGGCGGGCTCCCTCTTCCTTGAGCTGCGCCATCGCCGCCGCGTTGGGGCCGTAGCCTTCCTTCATGCGGTCGGGCACATAGACGACCGGCGGCTTCGCCCCGGCGGCGCGCAGGAAGCGGGTGAGGAGCGCCGTCGAGGTGGCGCCGTCGACATCGTAATCGCCGAAAATGGCGATCTGTTCGCCGGCCCCGATCGCATCGGCAAGGCGCGACGCGGCGGCCGCCATGTCCTTGAAGCGCGCGGGGTCCGGCATCAGATCCCGCAGGCGCGGCTCCAGATAGCTTGCGGCGCTTTCCAGGGTCTGGCCACGGGCGGCCAGGAGCTGGCCCATGAGATCGCTGAGCCCCAGGCGCTGCGAAATGGCGAGGCCGAGACGCTCGTCACAAGCGCGCCGGCGCCACAGGCGGCCCGAGGCGGATCGCGCAACGCCCAGGAAGGCGTCGCCGTCCTGCATGGTCAGATGCCTTGCGGCTTCTTGATGGTCCAGTTGTGCTGCGCCTCGATGATGCGGACCGTGCCGGTCTTCGAGCGCATCACCATGGATTGCGTGGTGGCCCAGGTGCTGGCGCGGCGCACACCCTTGAGCATCGGGCCGTCGGTGACACCGGTCGCGGCGAACATGACGTCGCCGCTGGCGAGATCCATCAGGTTGTATTTGCGCGTGAGGTCCTTGACCCCCCAGCGCGCGGCGCGCTGCTTCTCGTCCTCGTTGCGGAAGACGAGACGGCCCTGCATTTGCCCGCCGATGCAGCGCAGCGCGGCGGCGGCGAGGACACCTTCCGGCGCGCCGCCCGAGCCCATATAGATGTCCACACCCGTGCCCGGCTTCGCCGTGGCGATGACGCCGGCCACGTCGCCGTCGGAAATGAGCATGATGCGCGCACCCGTGGCGCGCACCTTGCCGATGAGGTCGGCGTGGCGCGGCCGGTCGAGAATGCAGGCGACGACGTCGCTGATATCCATGCCCTTGGCCTTGGCGAGATTCTTCAAGTTCTCGGCCGGACTGGCGTCGAGATCGACCACGCCCTCGGGCAGGCCGGGGCCGACGCTGATCTTGTCCATATAGGTGTCGGGCGCGTTGAGAAAACCGCCGGCCTCGGCCATGGCGATCACGGCCAACGCATTGGTGCCGCCCTTGGCGGTGATGGTGGTGCCCTCCAGCGGATCGAGCGCGATGTCGATCTTGGGGCCGCCGGCGCCCACCTTCTCGCCGATATAGAGCATCGGCGCCTCGTCGCGCTCGCCCTCGCCGATCACCACCGTGCCGTCGATCGGAAGATCGTTGAGCGCCCTGCGCATCGCATCGACCGCGGCCTGGTCGGCGGCCTTTTCGTCGCCGCGCCCCATCAGGCGCGAGGCGGCCAGTGCCGCGGCCTCGGTCACGCGAACGGCTTCCAGCGCCAGATTGCGGTCCATCCCTAGCTCTCCTTCAACTCAGCGTTTCGATCGGCAGCACATGGGCCGGTTCCAGGATCGACTTGATCGCAGCCAGCCGTGTCACCACGCGGCCGATGGCCGCCTCGGTCGTTTCATGGGTGGTGAAGACCAGCGGCACCGGCTCGTCCGGCGAGCGGCCGCGCTGGATCATCGATTCCAGCGAGACGTTCTCGTCGCGCATCAC
>JAEUKV010000008.1 GCA_016794165.1 Rhodospirillaceae bacterium | reverse complement strand
GAGAGACGACCATGGTTCGCAGAATCGCGTGATCCATTCTTGCGGTCGCACCCTGACTCTCTGTCCACCAACATATCGATGATAACGGTAACCTATTGATACAATTCTTTTGGTTTTTGACCGAGAGGTCCGCTCATATTTCACACTACCAAATGACATGTTAGATTTAAAACGCACTCCGGTTCGTTAAATTCAATTGACGGGCATCGAAGCTGTGCTACCTGTATTTACACAACCGGCTCTATTCTACCATTTATCATGTGTAATTTATCAAGCCGCTAGAACCTCATGCCTCTCGATCAACCCAGCTTTTCAGTCACACCCGTCATGCCGGCGCCTACTGGCGGCGCGTGGGATGCGGTGGCGGTGGCGGAAATGAATGCGCGCTTCGCCGGCGCCCATCCCGGCGCGATCCTGCGCGCGGCCGTGACCGAGTTGTTCCCGGGCGACATCGCCCTGGTTTCCTCCTTCGGGGCGGAATCCGCGCTGCTGCTGCAGTTGCTGGCCGAAATCGACCCGACGACGCCGATCCTTTTTCTCGACACCGGGAAGCATTTCATGGAAACGCTGATGTACCGCGACATCCTCGCGGGGCGCTTCGAGTTCACCGATCTTCGCTCCCTGGACCCCGATCCCGTGGCGATCGCGGAACAGGACCCCGACGGCACCCTGTGGTCGACCAACCCGGACCTCTGCTGCCAGCTGCGCAAGATCGACCCGCTTACCCGTGCGCTGGCGCCGTTCGGCGCCTGGATTACCGGCCGCAAGCGCTACCAGAGCGGCGCCCGCGCCGCCCTGCCGCATGTCGAGCTGCTGGACGGGCGCATCAAGGTCAACCCGCTGGCGCATTGGTCTGCCGCCGACATCGAAGCCGGCTTCCGCCAGTACAAACTGCCGCAGCACCCGCTGGTCTATGACGGATTCAAATCGATCGGTTGTCAGCCCTGCACGATCCGTGTGGCGGCCAACCAAGACGCCCGCGCCGGACGCTGGTCCGGATCCGACAAGACCGAATGCGGCATCCACCGCACCCCCGACGGTACGAACCCCGACACGAACTGACGAAAACACCATGAGCCACGAACAGATCACCGACCTCGACCAGTTGGAAGCGCAGAGCATCTTCATCCTGCGCGAGGCCTATGCGCGCCTGAAACCGATCGCCATGCTGTGGTCGCTGGGCAAGGATTCCAACGTCATGCTGTGGCTGGCGAAGAAGGCTTTCCTCGGCCACGTCCCCTTCCCGGTCGTGCATGTCGATACCGGCCGCAAGTTCCCGGAGATGTACGACTTCCGCGACCGCTATGCCGCAGAGTGGAACCTCAATCTCATCGTGCGCGACTGCCCGCCGGTGGAAAGTGTCGATCCCAGCCTGCCGCCGGCCGCCCGCTCCGCCGCGCGCAAGACCGTGGGCCTGAAGAACGTGCTCAGTGAGTTCGGATTCAAGGGCATCATCGCCGGCATCCGCCGCGACGAGCAGGCGACTCGCGCCAAGGAACGTGTGTTCAGTCCCCGCGCCGATGGCAGCACCTGGGATTTCCGCGACCAGCCGGCCGAATTCTGGGACCATTTCAACGCCAGCCTGCCCGACGGCGCGCATATGCGCATCCATCCGCTGCTCTCCTGGACCGAACTCGACATCTGGCGTTATGTCCAGCGCGAGGAGATTCCGCTGGTGCCGCTTTATTTCGCGCGCAACGGCCAGCGCTATCGCTCGTTGGGCGACCGGGACATCACAGCGCCGGTCGCCTCCGACGCCGACACGCTCGAGGCCATCATCGCCGAGCTGCGCTCCACCAGAACATCGGAGCGCGCCGGCCGTGCCATGGATCACGAACGCGAGGACGCCTTCGAGCGCCTGCGTGCTTCCGGCTACATGTAAGGACGAGACCGATGAACGCCATCCCTTCCCTGAGCGCCGCCAACGACGCGGTACGGCCATCGCAGCAGGCGCGCTTTCCCTTCGCCATCGTCGGCCACGTCGATCACGGCAAGTCGACCCTGATCGGCCGCCTGCTCCACGACACGGGCAGCCTGCCCGACGGCAAGCTCGCCGAACTCCAGGCCGCCAGCGACAAGCGGGGCGGCACGCTGGAATGGTCCTTCCTGCTCGACTCCTTCCAGGCCGAGCGCGACCAGGGCATCACCATCGACACCACGCAGATCTTCTTCCAGACCCGCAGGCGGCCCTATGTCATCATCGACGCCCCCGGGCACAAGGAGTTCCTGAAGAACGCCGTCTCCGGCGTGGCGCAGGCCCAGGCGGCACTCCTGGTGATCGATGCCGCCGAGGGCGTGCGCGAACAATCGCGCCGGCACGCCCTCATCCTCCAGCTGCTGGGGTTGCGCCAGGTTGCCGTCATCGTCAACAAGATCGACCTCATCGATTTCGATCCCGCCCGCTTCCAGGCGGTGGCGGACGAGATCACCGCCTTCCTCGCCGAGCTTGGTCTCATCCCGCAAGCCATCGTGCCGATCTCGGCGCGCCATGGCGACAACATTGCAAGCCGCTCGGACCGGACGCCCTGGTATGACGGCGAAACGGTGGTCGATCTGCTGGACGGATTCGACGCCGCGAAGCCCGCCACGGAACAGCCGCTGCGCCTGCCCATCCAGGACGTGTTCAAGTTCGACCATCGCCGGCTCGTCGTGGGGCGCATCGAGAGCGGCCGCGTCAAGGTGGGCGACACCCTCACCTTCGCACCCACTGGCAAATCGGCGCGTGTCGCCAGCATCGAGAGCTGGAATGCCGCCCCCCGGATCGCTGCCGCGGCCGGGCAGTCGGTCGCCCTCACCCTCGATGACGAGCTCTTCATCCAGCGCGGCCATGTGGCCGCCCATCCCGAGCGCCAGCCGCATCTCACCCATGAGGCCGTGCTGCGCCTGTTCTGGCTGGACAGCGCACCGCTGGAGCCCGGCGACCGCATCGGCCTCAAGGTTGCGACGGCCGAATACACGGTCGCCGTCGAGGGCATCCGCGCCGTGATCGATGTCGACTCCCTTAATCGCCAGGTTGCCGACCGGGTGCCGCATAACGGCATCGCCGAGGTCCTCGTGCGCAGCCGACAACTGATGGCTCTGGACCTTGCCGAGGAATTTGCCAGAACCGGCCGCGCCGTGCTGACGCGCAATGGCGACATCGTCGGCGGCGCCGTGATCCTGGGTCGCGCCGGGGAAGCGACACTGGCGGTGGAACCGCGTCACCTCTTCAGCCCCAGCCATCATGTCACCCGCGCCGCGCGCGCCGCCGCCAATGGCCATGACGGCGCGGTGATCTGGCTGACCGGCCTCTCGGGCTCCGGCAAGTCCACCCTCGCCATGGCGCTGGAACGCGAGCTTTTCGCCCGGGGCCGCCAGGCCTATGTGCTCGACGGCGACACGCTGCGCAGCGGCCTCAACAGCGATCTCGGCTTTGGTCCGGTGGCACGCGCCGAGAACATCCGCCGCACCGCCGAGATGGCAAAGCTGTTCGCCGATGCCGGCCTCATCGTGATCGCCTCGCTGATCTCGCCCTTCGCGGCCGAGCGCGACCGGGCGCGTGCCATCGTCGGCGAGAATTTCCACGAGGTGCATGTGAAGGCCGACCTCGCCACCTGCGAGGCGCGCGACCCCAAGGGCCTCTATGCCCGGGCCCGCGCCGGCGAGATCCGCAACTTCACCGGCATCGACTCGCCTTATGAGGCACCGGAACGGCCCAATCTCGTTCTCGATACTGCCGAAGTATCACCGGAAGCCGCACTGGCATCACTGATCGACTATGTCGAACGCGCAATCGCGGCCAAGGACAGTCGCCATGCCGCTCGGGCCTGATGGCCCGTTATTCGACAAATTTGTCATGATCATCTGAATTGGCATCCCATTTGGAGTGCCTTGCATCAATTGGCCAAGCCGACCTCGTCGTCTAACATGCCGGAAGATAGAGGCCAAGGGTTGGCATCCACAACGCTTCAGCCGAGGCTGCTACCCGGCACTTTTCTTGGGCCGCTGCCGAAATCAACTGAGTTCGGCCTCCAATGCCTCAGCCACCATCTTCTGGAAGTGATGCACCGCATGCTCCGAGAGTTCCGGATGATCCGGGTCGACCACGAAGCGGCCCTGGTTGTAGCCCTGTGACTTCAGCCCCCGCTGCACGCTCTCGCAAAGAGCGATGTCCTCGGGCTGCAGGGTATGGTTCATGTAATCGATCGCGCCCTGGATCTGCGGCGTGATCTCCGGTCTGGGCAGGAACCAGTCGAGATGCTCGCGGGTCAGATCCGGACCGTCCGGCATCATGATAAGCGCCGAGATATTGGCCTCGCCCGGATAGACCCAGATGGTGAGATT
This sequence comes from Rhodospirillaceae bacterium, assembly GCA_016794165.1. Taxonomy (GTDB): domain Bacteria; phylum Pseudomonadota; class Alphaproteobacteria; order Dongiales; family Dongiaceae; genus Dongia. The sequence continues at coordinate 31,740 of JAEUKV010000008.1, read as the reverse complement.
GGGCCACAGATACCAGCCGGCGTAACCGAAATCGACATCGCCCTTCTCGAAACTGTAGGCCTTCGCATTGTTCGAGCGCGGTGCGTCGGATATCTGGCTGACATAGCGCCCGTTGATGATGTTGCGATAGCTCTCCATGTCGACGAGATCGACGAAGTCGCGATGCGCCGGATGGCAGTGATAGCATTCCAGGAAATTGTCGACGACGACCTTCCAGTTCGCCTTGATCTCGAAATCCTGCCGCAGGGCGAACACCATGTCATCGATGCGCGGCACGTAACGCCGGATTTCCGCTTCCAGCGCGCCGGTCTCTTCCTTCAGCGATGTCGCCGCAGGATCGAGATTGACGAAGATGAAGCCACAGAATTCCTCCAGCCGTACCGCCTTCAGGGCAAAGTCGCATTTCTGGAAATCCGGCATAGCCTTGGTCAGGCGCGCGATCCGCAAACTGCCGTCGAGGTTGAAGGCCCAGGCATGATAGGGGCAGGTCAGTACACGGGTTTTGGCCGTGCCGCTGCCGGACACCAGCTCATGGCCACGATGCTGGCAGACGTTGTAGAAGGCGCGCAGCGTGCCGTCCTGATCGCGCGTTACCACGACACTCTGGTCGATGATCCGGGTGGTGAGGTAGCTGCCCGTTTCCGGCAACTGGCTCTTGTGGCCGGCACACCACCAGCTCTTGAAGAAGATCGCCTTGCGCTCGGCCAGATAAATCTCGGGGTCGGTGTAAAATCGGGCCGGCAAGGTAAAGGAACGCGCCGGCTGTGGATGCATCGGTGAATCTTCGGCATGGCGCTGCACAATGTCGATATTCATGGCTGGCTCCCTAGCTGGCCGTCATTTGACGACTGGCACCTATTTGACGGAAATCAATATTTATAATCTATTGTTATGAAATTCCGCGCTCAAACGACAAATTTTGCTCAACATGGATAACTTCTGGTTATGAAAAACGATCTGCCGCCCTTCGCTGCCCTGCTCGCCTTCGAGGCGGCCGGACGCCTGCAAAGCTTCACCCGGGCGGCCGAGGAACTCAACGTCACCCAGGCTGCCATCTCGCGGCAGATCCGCTTGCTGGAAGAACAGCTCGGCCGGCCGCTCTTCATCCGCGCCCACCGCGCCGTCGAACTCACCGGCGAGGGGCGCGCCTATCTCCACACGGTGGTGAATGCCCTCGCCCATCTCGGCACGGCGACGCGCGAGTTGAAGTCGAACCAGCAGATCCCGCGCCTCAGCATCGGCGCCGATCAATCCATGGCCGCCTTGTGGCTGATGCCTCGCCTCGCCGCCATCCGCGCCGCCTTGCCCGGCACCGGTTTGCGCATGGTCGTCGATGACAATGAGCAGCGCTGCCTCGGCAATGATGTCGACGTCGCCCTCCTCCATGGCGACGGCAACTGGCCGGCGCATGAATCGGTGCTCCTCTTTCCGGAAGCGATCTCGCCGGTTTGCAGCCCGGCCTATTTCGCCGGGCGCAATCTCCCGGACAGCGCCGCCGACCTCGCCGACGAGCTCCTGATCGACCTGGAAGACGATCACTGGAACTGGATCAACTGGCGGCAATGGCTCACCAGCAAGGGTGCCGCGGCAGCCACCCACCCGCGCCGCCTCACCATCGCCAGCTATCCCCTGGTGATCGACGCCGCCAAACGCGGCCTCGGCCTGGCGCTGGGCTGGCACGGCCTCATCGACCGCGAAATTGCCGCGGGCCATCTCATGGCGGTGCTGCCGGAGCCCCTCGCGACCCCCTCCGGCTACTACCTCCTATGGCACCGCAGCCGCCAACCATCACCGGAAGCGCAGGGGTTTATCGATTGGTGTTTGCGAAACGAAAGTAATCGGGATGCGAGGTAACCTCGGCTTCGGGCCCAAAGCGCACGCCTAGAATACCCGCCGCACCGCTATCGCGCAGTCAGACCGCCCAGCAACTGGAGGCGTCGGGCATTGCCGGTCAGGCGCCGGCCAGTTGCCGGTCCGCCCGCCAGTTGATGACCTGCATGTCCATCAGCAGCACCGCCTGCAGTAATTCGTTGAAGCATTGGGCCGCGATCTCGCCCAGAATCGACGCACCGGCCTGAAGCTCCTCGACCATGCGCTCAAGGGCGACGATTGTTTCGCTATGATGCTTGGCATGCGCGTCCAGCCGAGGAAAGCTGATCAGGCCGAGATAGGCCTCCTCGCGCGCGAAATGCTCGGCAAGGCCGGACTTGAATATCGCCAGAAGCCTGAGTACTTCCGCAAGATCGCCATTCCGTTCCGCATCCTCCAGCCGGTTGATGCACAGCACCAGGTCCTGATGTTCTCCGTCCAGCTGCGGTACCCCGGTCAGCATTGCCTCGCTCAACGCATACATTCGCTCACTCGCATGGCCCACATGGCCGGAAGCTAAGGCTGGAAGCCCGCCCGATCAACGCCGGGCGGTCATCGACGGCAACTGCACAACTTCATACACACGGAAATGATAAAGGAAGAGTTAATGGCAACGAGCGCCGCGCTGAGAGATGCCGGCACCGATGCAAGAAGTGATACCGTATCAGCATCTGGAACCCGTGGTGCCCGCTGCCGGACTCGAACCGGCACGAGACTTTCGCCTCTCAGGATTTTAAGTCCGTTATCGTCGCCAATTTCTCAGTATTTTCAAGGCCTGCAAGCTGGGCTTGATGCGGATTTCCGCAACTTCCGCAACATCTCCGCAACAAGTCGTAGCTATCGAACAACACATCTTGCACATCGCCCCAACCGCATCGAATTTTTTTTAGAGTAGTAGTATGCTGCTGCAGATATTCACTCCTGGAGCGCGTCATGTTTAGCGTCATCAGAGTTCGAAGCGCTGACAATAAAGATGACGGACGCGAGGTGATAGGCGTTGCCGAAACCAGAGAAAATGCAATCGCCATCATAGACGGGGAGCTAGCTAGATTCACCACGGCGGGGAAGAACGAGCAGCATGATTACTGGTGGGGTCGGAATGACGACGGCTTTCTCTACCGCTTCTTTGTGGAGGGAGTATGACCCCAGAAATCGAGAATTGCGCCCAACAGGACCAGAACGCTTCATCTGAGCGCCTGCCCATGCAAGTTAGGTTGAATACTGCGGCTCAACTCGCGGTCAGAGCACGAGCATTCTATGAGATTTGGTGGACCTACGAGGGCGCGGATACCCGCCCTCTCTATCTGCAATCCATGAATCAGTACTCAGAGTTCTTTAGGTTCGACAGTCATGCCACTTTCGTCGCGATGATAGTCCATACAGCTATGCTGTATGACAAGGATGATCGGACCGTCGGTCTAAGAGCCTTGTTAAATGAAATCGGAGAACACAGTGACGACGCTACTCGAATAGAGGATGCAAAGGCACTGCTAGTACCGCTGGTCTCGGTAGCAAAGAAAGTGATGCATCTGCGAAACAATCTATTCGCCCATCGAAATGCGAGGTTTTCATACAAGGAAGTGTTCGATCAGGCTGCAATTGCTCCAGATCAAGTTCGAGATCTCATCGATGCCGCCTTACAGATCGCAAACAAACTTCTTGTGGCGATCGATAGCCCTGAGCAATTTCCGAATCCGTACGTGTCTCGTCATATTCAGGGCCTTCTAGAAAGCCTGAATACCTCTAGATGATGCTCGTATTGAAGAGTGGTGCGGGCGACGGGAGTCGAACCCGTATGCCTAACGGCTCACGATTTTAAGTCGTGTGCGTATACCAGTTCCGCCACGCCCGCTTGTCAACTAGTTACTCAGTCCGCAACAAGCTCCCGCAACAATTGGCGGAGGCCGCGCAACTGTCCTCACGACTGCATAGTTGAACGACTACAGTCACGGCCTGAAGAGTTATCAGCATAACAATAAACTGACGACTCCACACATCGGATTAGTAGAAGACAAGTACCTCTGTGAAAAGGAAAATCTCGCACTGTTCACAAAGTCGCATTCAGAAAAATCAGTGTGTTACTGGACCCTCAAGACCCTCAACTTTTTAAGTCCTGTGTGTCTACCAATTCCACCAAGCGGGCAGCTTGCCGTCAGGTCGCGGCGGGTTCTCCCTCGATCGGCTCGGCGCCGAGGTTGCGGATGATGGCGTGGAGTTCCGCGGCCGCCGCGTCGATCCTGTCCTTCTCGGTGCCCCGGATGACGAAGCTGGCGCCGAATTTGCCGGAGCGGAAAAAGGGATAGGAGCCGATCTCCAGCGTGGGGTAGCGCTCCTGCAACTTGCCGAGATCGCCGGCGATGGTGCCCTCCCCCACATATCCCGAGACAGTGCGCGAAAGCACCGGGTCGCCGCCCTGGAGCGTTCCCTTGAGACCGTCGAACATGGCCTGACAGATGCGGGGCACGCCGGCCAGCACGAAGACATTGCCGATGCGGAAGCCCGGTGCCACCGAAACCGGATTGTCGATCAGCGTCGCCCCCTCCGGCGTATGCGCCATGCGGAGGCGCGCCTCGGTGAGGTTCTCCGCGCCGTAGTGATCGAGGAGGAGTTTGGCGGCACGGTCATGCTTGATCAGCTTGAGGCCGAAGGCCTTCGCTACGCTCGCCGCGGTGATGTCGTCATGAGTGGGACCGATGCCACCGGTGGTGAAGACATAGTCGTGGCGCGCCCGCAGCTCGTTCACGGTGGCGACGATGGTATCCTCGATATCGGGGATGAAACGGCCTTCCATCAGGCGGATGCCGATCGCCGTCAGCCCGCTGGCGAGGTAGTTGAGGTTGATGTCCTTGGTGCGGCCCGAGAGAATCTCGTTGCCGATCACGATCACCGCGGCGGTAACGATGCTGGTGCTGGTCATGATGCTTGTCCCGGCGCGGTTCAGGGGACCGGCTGATAGCCGAAGCCGATCATGCATTCCTTGACCCAGTCTTCATAGCGTTTCTGGGTCTGGTAGCCGGATATGCCGGTACTCTGCAGCGGATCGGTGCCGGCAGCGCCGGTTCCCTGGGTGGCGGCGATATCCTGGTCGATGCTGCGATCGGATTGGGTCGCGGCCCGGGCCTGGCGCTTGCAGGAGTCGAGATCCGACCAGGCCTCGTCCTCGCTCACCCCGGCCTTGGTCCAGCGCGTGTCGTGAGAGAAGTAGGCACAGCCCGACAGCGACGCCGACAACAGCGCGGCTGCCAAAGCGGGTATCACGACAATCTTGGTGGCGCGGGACATGAAGGCCATCCTTGCTCGGTCAATTCGGCGCTAACTTGCCGGGAAAGCCCCGCTGATGCAACATCGTGGGCAGCCGACCTTTTACGGTCGCTCGCCCTCTTCGGATCCACCCGCCAGACAGAGCCGCAATGATCTTCGACCCGCCGCTGATCCCTGCCCGGCTCGTGCGCCGCTACAAACGGTTCCTGGCCGACATGATCCTGGCGGACGGGCGCGAGATCGTGGCGCATTGCCCCAATCCCGGCTCCATGTTGGGCCTCGCCCGGCCGGGTGCGCGCTGCTGGCTCTCGGCCAAGACCGGGAAGGGCCGCAAACTCGATTTCGGCTGGGAGATCGTGGAGAGCGAAAGCGGTGCCCCAGACAACGCTTTGGTCGGGATCAACACCGCCCATGCCAACCGGATCGTGGCGGAGGCCCTGGCGGCCGGACGCATTCCGGGTCTGCCGACGGAGGGTAGTTGGCGCGCAGAGGCGGTCTTCGCCCCGGGCACCCGGTTCGATTTCGCCCATACCGCGCCCGATGGCCGCACGACCTGGCTTGAGGTCAAGAACGTCACCCTCTCGCGCCAGCCGGGCCTCGCCGAGTTTCCCGACGCCCGGACCGAGCGCGGCGCACGGCACCTGCGCGATCTCGCCGCCGCGGTCGCCCGGGGCCACGACGCGTATCTCCTCTTTCTGGTGCAGCGGGGAGATTGCAGCCGCCTGCGCCTCGCCGCAGACATCGACCCCGCTTATGCCGCCGCCATGACCGCCGCCCGGGCCGCCGGTGCGCAGGTGCAGGCGCATCTTTGCGAGATTGCCGCCACAGGGATTTCCCTAGGCGATTCAATCCCTTTCGAGCCCTGACGTCGATCCGAACGCATATGTCCCACGCGCCCACGGGGACTTGCGCGACTACGGGCTGCGGCGTATCTAAATGTTAATCTTCGGAATTCAACCAGCCGGACACACGATGCAGAAGAAAGACCTGGAAGACGATTGGATCGAGGACGGCAAGATCACGCTGCACAGGGCGCCCGATTTCGCCGCCATGCGCCGGGCCGGCCGGCTCGCCGCCGAAGTGCTCGATTTCATCACGCCCCATGTCGTACCTGGTGTTACCACCGAGGCACTCGATACCCTGTGCCACGACTTCATCGTCGCGCGGGGCGCCATTCCGGCACCGCTCAACTATCGCGGCTTCCCGAAATCGATCTGCACCTCGGTCAATCATGTGGTCTGCCACGGTATTCCCGGACCGAAGAAACTCGCTGACGGCGACGTCATCAATATCGACGTCACGGTCATCCTCGACGGTTGGCATGGCGATACCAGCCGCATGTATTACGTCGGCAAGGTCGGCGTGCAGGCGCAGAAGCTGGTCGATGTCACCTATGAGGCCATGATGCGCGGCATCGAGGTGGTGAAGCCCGGGGCCCGCGCCGGCGATATCGGCCATGCGATCCAGAGTTTCGCCGAGAAGCAGCGCTTCGGTGTGGTGCGGGATTTCTGCGGGCACGGCATCGGCAAGGTGTTTCACGATTCGCCTTCAATCCTGCATTTCGGCCGCCGCGACACCGGGCCGGAATTGAAGAAGGGCATGTTCTTCACGGTCGAGCCAATGATCAATGCCGGGACCTGGCAGGTAAAGATCCTCGACGACGGCTGGACGGCCGTCACCCGCGACAAGAAGCTTTCGGCCCAGTTCGAGCACACCATCGCCGTGACCGAGACCGGCTACGAGATTTTCACCGCCTCGCCGGCCGGCCTCGACCGCCCGCCCTATGCCGCCTAAGCCGGCAGCGGAAAGCAGCGACGGCGACAAGCCGCATTTCCTCGGCCACCGCGACCGCCTGCGTGCGCGATTCCTCGCGGGCGGCGCCGAAGCGCTGCAGGATTATGAACTTCTCGAGCTCATGCTGTTCTCCTCGATCCCGCAAAAGGACGTGAAGCCGCTCGCCAAGGATTTGATCCGGCGCTTCGGCTCCTTTGCCGGGGTCATGGCGGCCGATCCCGCGCAGCTGATGGAAGTGAGCGGTATCAAGGAAAAATCCGCCGTGGCCATCAAGATCGTCCAGGCTGCCGCCCATTTGATGCAGCGCCAGGACGTGCTGCAGAAGCCGGTGCTCTCGTCCTGGAAGGCGGTGCTGGACTATTGCCACTCCGTCATGGCCCACGACCAGAACGAACAGTTCCGCCTGCTCTTCCTCGACGGCAAGAACGCGCTGATCGCCGACGAGGTGCAGAGCCGCGGCACCGTCAACCACGCCCCCGTCTATGTCCGCGAGGTGGTGAAGCGGACGCTGACCCTGGGTGCTGTCTCCATCATCATGGCGCACAACCACCCGACCGGTGACCCCACCCCGTCCCGCGACGACATCGAGATGACGCGCGCCGTGCAGCGTGCGCTGGGCGAGGTCGGGGTGAGCGTGCACGACCACCTCATCATCGGCCGCAAGGGCCACGCCAGCCTGCGTTCGCTGGGCTATCTCGATGCCGGCAAACCGGCGCGCTGAAGGGAGCGATCTTGACCCAAGCCACCAAAGCCAGCCCCACGACGCCCAAGACCACCATGCCGGTCCTGTTCCTCTCGCATGGCAGCCCGACATTGCCGTTCGACGATGTGCCGGCGCGCGACTTCCTCATGCGCCTCGGGGCAAGGCTGCCGCGCCCGACGGCGATCCTGTGCGTCTCCGCCCATTGGGAGGCGGAAACCCCCAGCATCACCGCCAGCCCGGCACCCAGCACGATCCACGACTTCCACGGCTTTCCTGCCTCGCTCTATGAGTTGCAATATGACGCGCCGGGCGATCCCGATCTGGCGGCGCGCATCGCCACCCTGCTGGAGGCCGGTGGCTATACCCCATTCCTCAACACCGAGCGCGGCCTCGATCACGGCGCCTGGAACCCGCTCATGCTGATGTATCCGCAATCGGGGATTCCGGTGCTGCAGCTCTCGCTCATCCGTCGCGGCAAACCGGCCGATCACATCGCCCTTGGTCGTCTGCTCGCCCCCTTGCGCGAAGAGGGGGTGCTGGTGATGGCCTCGGGCGGTGCCGTCCACAATCTGCGCGCCGTGGAATGGGGCGGCCGGACGCCACCACCGGAATGGGCGACCGGATTCGACAACTGGCTGCGGAGTCGGATCGAAGCAGGCGATTTTCCGGCGCTCATTGATTATCGCACCCAGGCGCCCGATGCACGCATCGCCCATCCAAGCGAAGATCACCTGATGCCACTCTTCGTCGCCCTCGGCGCCGCCGCGGCAGATGCGCCCGTGATTCCCGGGCAAAGTCTCCATGCCAGTTTTACCTTCGGCAGCCTCGGCATGGCCTCTTATGGCTGGGGCTTCTAGGTCCCGTCGGTCGCCGTCAGGGGCGAATGTTCGAGCCTGACCGATCGGTTGAATTATCTTTGCCCTGCAGGGCAGTTTCGAACGATCGCTTTTTACTTAAAAGAATAAATTCCGATCCCACAACGCATTGAGCTACTTAGCTCAAATTCGTTCGATTGGCGGAAACACGCCATCGGAAGGAACTTTTACCCACAATGTGACTCACACTATCTTGGTAATCACCCCCCTCCGTTTTAACACTCTAGTAACGATCTTCGCCCTATCGTTTTAACAATAAAGGAAGTTTGCCCGACAGCGACCTGCGGCTCACCCGCGGCGCCACCGGGCCGAGTTGTGGGTACGCATGTGATTGCCACCGATGTACGCAAACTGGTCGATCTTGCCCGCGACAAGTCCAGCCAGGGCCGGGCCAGCCTCGTCACCGCGATCGGCGACCTCATGGAGGATTCGGGCCGGATCCTGACGCTGCAGGAAAAGGCCCTGATGAACGACATCCTGAAGAAGCTGATTCAGGACGTCGCCCGCCCGATCCGCAAGGCGCTGGCCGACAAGCTCGCCGAATCCCACAATGCCCCGCACGAGGTCGTCACGATCCTTGCCAATGACGAGTTTGACATTGCCTCCCCGATCCTGCTCAACACCGACCTGCTGAGCGACGAGGACCTGATCGAGATCGTTCGGCACCGTACTCTCAGCCATCGGCTGGCCATCGCCATGCGCCGCAGCGTCTCGACCCTGGTGAGTGACGCCCTGGTGGGCACCAAATCCGTCGATGTCATCAAGGCGCTGCTGGAGAACCACGGCGCCCAGATCGGCGAAACCACCATGACCTATCTGGTCCAACAATCCGAGAGCGTCGACGAGTTCCAGGAGCCGCTGCTGCGACGCAAGGACCTGCCGCTCGATCTCAGCAAGAAGATGTACATTTGGGTCTCCGCGGCCCTCCGGCAATACATTGTAGAGAACTTTCCGGTCGACAAGTCCGAGCTGGACCTCACCGTCGCCAAGGTCGCCGAGGATGTCGCCGCGCGCGAGTCCAGTCCCGGTGGCGACGATGCCGCCATGGCCCTCGCCGAACAACTGGCCCGCCGCAACGAACTGACCGCCGACATGCTGGTCAAGACCCTGCGACGTGGCGAGATCGCCCTGTTTGAGGCGATGCTGGCACAGATGATCGGCCTCAAGGCCCAGGTCGCCCGCAAGCTGATCTACGAGGATGGCGGCGAAGGTCTGGTGATCGGCTGCCGTGCCTGCAACATCAACCGGACCGACTTCACCGCGCTCTTCCTCATGCTGCAGCGCGCCCGCCCGAACGAGTTCGCCAACAACCCCTATCAACTGTCGCGCTCGATGGAGATGTTCGACCGCCTGAAACCGGATACGGCCCGCAAGGTAGTGGAGCGCTGGAAGATCAACCCGCACTTCCTGAAATCAATACGCCGCATCGAGCAGCGGCCGCGGGGATGAGCGTCGCCCGGGACCAGGCCCGGCTCGCCCGCGGCGAACCGGCCATCACCCGCCAGCCCACCGTCGATCAGATCAGGCAGATTTTCGCGCAACGGCTGTTCGATTTCGCCGCTCCGCTCTATCTGGTTGATGCGCGCGGCCAGCTCAGCTGGAGCAACCTGCCCTACCGCGAACTGGGCGAGCGCCTGGCTCTGGCCGAAGGGCCGATCGCCCTGCTGCCCCTGTCCGAAATTCTTGCCGAAGCCGAGACCGCCGAGCGCCTGATCCGGCGCGACGTCGCCGTGACCCTGGACGGCACATCGCGCACACTGCGAGCCTATCACGCGCCGATCAACGATCGCCACGGCCGCCGTAACGGCATTGCGGGCGTGATAGAACCGCTCGACGGCAGCGCCGAACTGCAAGTGGAGTTGCAGCGCGCCCAGGAACGTTTTGACGATATCGTGCGGCTGACTTCTGACTGGGTGTGGGAGACCGACACCCAGAACAACGTGACGCTGCTCTCGGAGCGCGTCACCAAGGTGATGGGCTTCCTGCCCTGCGAACTCACCGGTCGGCCTCTGGGCGACCTGGCCGAGAGTGCCGCTGGGCGCACTGCCATCAACCAGCGCCTTGCCGGCATGGCGCCCTTTCGCGACCATCGCTTTGAAGCCGTCACCAAGGCCGGCGAGCCGCGCCTGTTCCTGCTCAGCGGTGTGCCGGTGTTCTCGCATGAAACCGGCGCCCATATCGGCTTCCGCGGGACCGCCAACGACATCACGGAACTGGTGCGCCGCGAGCTATCCCTGATCCAGGCCAAGGAAGCGGCCGAGATGGCAAACCGGGCCAAATCGGACTTCCTCGCCAACATGAGTCACGAACTGCGTACACCGCTCAATTCGATCATCGGCTTCGCCGACCTCCTCGGCGCGCAGATGCTGGACAGGCCGGAGGATTCCCGCGCGCGAGAATATGCCGGCGACATCCAGAGCAGTGCCGCCCATCTCCTGGCCACCATCAACGACATCCTTGATCTCTCGAAGATCGAGTCCGGACGGCTGGTGCTCAACGAGGAGGAAATTTCGGTGCCAATGTTGTGCGAGCCGGCACTTCGCATGGTGCAGGACCGCGCCACAACTGCCGGCCTCACGCTTGCAACCGATTTCGCCGCCGACCTGCCGCTGGTCAACGTCGATCATCGCCTGTCGCGGCAGATCCTGATCAACCTTCTCGCCAACGCGATCAAATTCACCCCGAGAGGCGGCGACGTTACGCTGCGCGCCTATCGCGCGGATGATGGCGACCTCGTCCTTGAGGTCGAGGATACCGGCATTGGCATTCCCGAGTCAGACATCGACCGCGTCCTCGAACCCTTTGTACAGGCGGAATCGCATCGCGCCCGCCGCTTCGGCGGCACGGGGCTGGGCCTCGCCCTCTCTCGCCGCCTCGCGGAACTCCACGGTGGGCGCCTCACCCTGGTCAGCACCCCCGACAGGGGAACCCGCGTCGGCTTCCATATCCCGCCACAGCGGGTCGTCTAGAAGGCCGGGCTCAGCGCGCGTTCAGTTCGACGTTCCCTCAAAGCCCTCCAGAAAGACCACCAGATTCCGCCCCAGTTCCGGGCAGAGATAGCCGCCTTCCTGAACCAGCACCGTCGGAAGCTGAAGCTGCCCGAGGCGTGCCGCGATGGCATGGAAGCCGACCTCGCTCACCTTCAGACCCGCGAAGGGATCGCCCGCGAAGGCATCGAGGCCGAGCGCTACGACGATCGCCTCGGCGCCGAAGTCGCGCACCTTCTTCAAGCCGGTATCGAGGGCGGTTAGAAACGCTTCGTCGCCGGAGCCCAGCGGCAGCGGCAGGTTGAGGTTGGCGCCCTTGCCATCGCCCTCGCCCGTTTCCTCGGCATAGCCCCAGAAGAAGGGATAGAAGTTCGCCGGATCGGCATGCATCGAGACGGTCAGCACGTCGCCGCGGTGATAGAACATACCCTGGGTGCCATTGCCATGATGGAGATCCACGTCGACGATGGCGACGCGCTCGTACTTGCCGCGCAGGACGCCCGCGGCGATACCGCTGTTGTTGAGGTAGCAGAAGCCGCCCGCCATGTCGGCAAAGGCATGGTGGCCGGGCGGGCGGCAGAGCGCGTAGGCGGTGTGGGCACCGTCCAATACGAGGCCGGCAGCGGCGATGGCGCAATCAGCGCTGGCCCGGATCGCGGACCAGCTTCCGGCACCGATCGGACAAGCAGTGTCCGCCATGTGGTAGCCCGCCTGCCCGACGATCGACTGCGGGTACCCGCCCTTGCAGCCATGGGGACGGCCGTTGGGATGGATGTTGGGCACGATGAGTTCGGAAGCACCCGGCAGAGCGCGCCAGCGTTCATGACCAGTTTCGAGAAAGGCAAGATAGCGCGCATCATGCACGGCGGCGATATGGCTGTCGTCGCCGTGGGACGGCGTCGCGATGGCATGTCCCGCTGCCGCCAGCGCCGTCTTCAGCGCCGTCGCGCGTTCGGGCTTCTCCGGGCAGGGTTGCCAGCGCCCCCGCACCAGGAAGTCGTGCGGCGCGTGGCGCAACTGAACGTCCGAGAAGAAAACCTGCATGATCCCGACTCCGATGCTGCGAACATCTGCAGCATCGGCCGGACCCAACGCTCAAGGCAAGCCCGTTAGGCGGCGATGCGCGCGGACTCGCCGGATTCCTGCGCGAGATAGCCGAGTGCTGCAGCGACGCCACCGGCCTGATACGGAACGCCCGCCGCAATGAGGCCCATTTCCACCCCGAACAGGGCACCGCCCAACATCAGGTCGTTGGTATCGCCGAGATGGCCGATGCGGAACGCTCTGTCGGCGAGCCGGCCGAGACCGGCGCCCAACGGCATGTTGAAGCGATCCAGCACAACCTTGCGGAAGGCATCGGCCGAATGACCATCCGGCATGAAGGCAGCGGTGATCGAGCGGCTGTAATCCTTCGGCTCGGCGCAGACAATCTCGAGACCCCAGCTACGGATGGCGCGGCGCGTCGCCTCCGCATGCCGCGCATGGCGGGTGAAAATGTTCTCCAAGCCTTCGGCATCGATCAGGTCGAGCGCTTCCCTAAGGCCGAAGAACAGATTGCAGGCCGGCGTGTAGGGGAAGTTGCCGCCCGTATTGGCAAGCAGCGGCTCCCAATCCCAGAAGCAGCGCGGGCTCTTTGCCGTCTTCATCGCCGCCACAGCCTTCTCGCTCACGGCACAGAAGGCGAGGCCCGCCGGCAGCATCAACCCCTTCTGCGAGCCGCCGATGGCGACATCGACGCCCCATTCGTCCATGCGAAAATCGGCCGACCCCAGCGACGAGATCGTATCCACCAGCAGCAGCGCGGGATGATGTGCCCTGTCCATGGCGGCGCGAATTTCGGCCACACGGCTCATGCAGCCATTGGCGGTTTCGTTGTGGACCAGCAGCACGGCCTTGATCTTCTTCTCGCGGTCGGCCGCGAGCGCCGCCTCGATCTGAGCCGGGTCCGGGGCCCGGCGCCAATCGGTATCCAGCGTCTCCACCACCAACCCCAGTTTCTTCGCCATGGTGCTCCACAGCAGCGCGAACTGCCCGCTGTCGAAACCCAGCACCTTGTCGCCGGGCGAGAGTGTGTTGACCAGGGCGGATTCCCAGGCACCGGTCCCTGAAGCGGGGAAGATCAGCACCGGCCGCTCGGTCTTGAACACCGGCCTGATCCGCTGCAGCAGCTCGGCGCTCAGTTTGGCGAATTCGGGGCCGCGATGATCCAGCACAGGCTGGGCGATGGCGCGCAGCACGCGCTCGGGAATGTTGGTGGGGCCAGGAATCTGCAGGAACTGACGACCGGGATGATAAGTCATATGATTGTCTTTGCCGCTCCGGGTTGCGCGAGATCGTTCGCACGCATGGTCGGGTGCGTTGGCCCCGGCGCGCTGGTCCGAAAGCGACGTCGATCAATGACCGAACGCCGAAGCGGCAAACAAATCAGAAATGACAGCGCGATCCTGGGGCTATCTGTCCGCTTGGACAATTAGCGCATCGACCGCGACGGCCCCCTTGGGCAGAACCATCAGCGGGTTGACGTCGAGTTCGACGAGATTGTCGCGCTGTGCCTCGGCATAGGCAGCGACTGCCATCACAGCATCCACCACCGCGCCGATATCGCCGGCCGGCTTGCCGCGATATCCCCGCAGGAGCTTGGCGATCTTGAGACCGCGGACCGCCTCCTCCACCACCGCGCGCTTGGTCGGCAGCAGCAGCAGCGCCGAATCCTCCACCATCTCCACCAGGATGCCGCCGGCACCGACAATGAGGGCGAGGCCGAATTGCGGGTCGCGCTTGATACCGACGATGAGCTCTGCCACCACGTCCCGGACCATTGCCTCCACCAGGACCAGCTCGATTTCGAGACCGGGCTGATAGGCGGCGACAGATTTTTGCATCCCAGCGACCGCCGCTTCGACTTCGGCCGCCGATTTGAGATTGACCGCGACGGCACCCGCCTCGGTCTTGTGGGCAATGACCGGCGCCGCCACCTTCACCACCACGGGGAAGCCGAGTTCGGCCGCAGCCCGGGCGGCATCCGCCGGCGCTACCACGCGGCTCTCCGGCACCTGGAGGCCATGGGCGGCCAGCGCCAGTTTGGCATCCCGTTCCGAGACGATCCGCGTCTTGCCCTCCAGCACAGGCGTCGCGGGCATGACCAGATCATCGGCCGAACCCTTGGTCAGCCGATCGCGCTGGCGGGCGAACCGGGCCGCGGCGGCAAAGGCCCGTATGGCCTCCGGCAGGCCCTGCATCGGTGCCGCATGGTGCGGCGCCATCATCGCGCGCGCCGGTGCCGGCAGCAGTTCCGGCAGCGTCGCCGTCACGATCGGCATTTTTCCGTGCGCCAGACAGGCAGCGATGAGCGCATTGACCGAGGCGTTGCAGGCTTTCAGCGCCGTTTCGCCATCGACCGCGTAGTCGATGATCAGCATGCCGGCGTCGTAGTCGCCGCGCATCACCGTACCAAAGCACTTGGTGAGCAGATCCTCATGTCCCCAGAGCGAGGTGTTGTAATCGAGCGGATTGGTGACGCTGGCAAAGTTGGGGAGTTGCGCCTTGAGATCTGTCACCTGGTCCGGCGCGTGCGGCTGCAGGGTCAGGCCGACCTCCTCGGCGAGATCGGCGGTCATCAGCCCGTCGCCCCCCGAGCAAGTGAAGACAGCGAGGCTGTCGCCCTTGGGGAGGCCCGCGATCGAGATGAACTTCATGGTTTCCAGGAGATCCGGCACCGAATTGACGCGGATGACGCCGAGACGATCGAATAGCGCGTCGTACATCCGGTCGCTGCCGGCGAGAGACGAGGTATGGCTCATGGCGAGCGCGGAACCCAATTCCGACTTCCCGGCCTTGAGCGCCACCAGCGGTTTGCCGTTCTCCAGGGCCTTGGCGGCGGCGCGGCTGAAGGCCGGCACGTCGCTGATCGCCTCGATATAGAGGCCGATCGCGGTTACCTTGGGATCCTCGGCGAGGGCGTCGACGAAATCGGCCACATTGAGCACGACCTGGTTGCCCGAGGTAATGACGTAGGCGAACGGGACCGAGCGGTCGTTATAGGTGAGGTTGAGGGCAATGTTGCCGCTCTGCGCGACCAATGCGCAGCCGGTCTCGACCTTGTGGCCGTTATGCCCCGCGGGCCACAGGATGATCCCGTCGAGATAGTTGAGAATGCCGTAGCAATTGGGGCCCACCACGGCGAGATCTCCGGCAGCTGCGATCAACTGCCGCTGCAACTCCACCCCCTCGCCGCCCACTTCGGCAAAACCCGCCGCGTAGCAGATCGCGCCGCCGGCGCCACGCGCATTCAATTCCTTCAGCATCTCGATCGTGGCTTCGCGCGGCACGGCGATAAAGGTCGCATCCGGCGCTTCCGGCAAGGCGGCGACCGAGGGGTAGCATTTGCGCCCGCCCAGGGTTTCGTATTTGGGATTCACCACCCAGACCTCGCCGGTAAAACCGGCCGCGTCGCAGCGCGCAATCGCGTCCGTCATCGCCTGGCCGCCGATGATGCAGACATGGCGCGGCTTGAGCAGCCGCCGGATGTTGCTTTGGCGCTTGGTCAGGCTGGAACTCGGGCTGGTCATGGGAGATGGGATTCCAATGTCGAAGGGATGCGGGTAGAAGTGCTGATAGCAGAACCGGCGGGCTTGAGACAATCCGCCATCCTCATGATCATTAGCGACAGGCCGGAGCCCAGCACCATGACCGCCACCCAGCATGATATTGTTATCCGCCATGGTCAGGTGATCGACGGCAGCGGCGCCTCCCGGTTCCAGGCGGACCTTGCGGTCGATGGTGACCGTATCGTGGCCATCGGCGAGCTTGGCGCGCATCGCGGCGCAACCGAGATCGATGCCACCGGCCTGATCGTCGCCCCCGGCTTCATCGACGCCCATGCCCATGACGACATCGCCCTGCTTGCCGAGCCGGATATGCCGAGCAAGGTTTCCCAGGGATGTACCACCACGATCATTGGCAATTGCGGGTTCAGTGCAGCGCCCTTGACGCCCCGCGACTGCTACCCGGACGACTTCCTGCTTGGCGACGAACGCTGGTATCGCTTTCCCCGCATGGCGGACTACTTCGCGACCCTGCGCGACACGCCTGCCGCGATTAACAGCGCCGCCCTGGTCGGCCATTCGGTCCTGCGGGTCGAGTGCATGACGGAGTTGGACCGGGCGGCCAATCCATCAGAGATCGCCGCGATGCAAGCGCGGCTGGAGGAAGCACTGGCGGACGGCGCCCTCGGCCTCTCCACGGGCCTAGAATATCCCAGCAACAAGGCGGCGGATACCGACGAGGTCGTGGCCCTCGCCCAGGTAGCCAGCAAGGCCGGCGCCCTCTATACGACCCACGCCCGCAACTACGACGCATATTTCCGGGAGGCCCTGGAGGAAGCGCTGGAGATCGGCCGCCGCAGCGACACGCCGGTGGTACTCTCGCATCTCCAGGGGGACGGTCCAGAGAATGTCGGTCACACCACCTGGTCCCTCCCCCGAATCGATGCCGCCCGCGCCGGCCAGATGGTGGCCCTCGACGTCTATCCTTACAACGCAGCCGCGACGATCATCGACCCGGCCTTTGTCATCTCAGCGAGCCGCGTCCTAATCAGTTCCTCGCAGCCGCATCCCGATATGGCCGGGCGGGAGCTCGACGACATCGCCGTCGAATGGGGCATCGACCGGGAAGCGGCGGCGGTAAAACTGGCCCCGGGCGGGGCCATTTACTTCTGCCAGGATGAGGCAGATGTGCAAGCCATTCTGACCTATCCGCCGACCATGATCGGCTCTGACGGATTGCCGGGGGGCGAAATCAACCATCCCCGCCTCTGGGGCAGCTTTCCTCGCGTGCTCGGCCACTACGCCCGCGATCTCGGCCTGTTCGACCTCGAAACGGCGATCCACAAGATGACGGGTTTGACCGCAAGACGCTTTGGCCTCATCGATCGCGGCAAACTGGCTGCGGGTGCCTTCGCCGACATCACGGTGTTCGATCCGGCAAGCGTGATCGACCGCGCCACCTTCACCGATCCCGCAGCGAGAAGCGTCGGGATTGCTCACGTGCTGGTAAATGGGGCATTTGTGTGGCGTGACGACAAAGCAACCGGCATCCGTCCCGGCCGCCCTCTGCCACGCAGCACACGCCTCGGCGCGCAGGTTCTTCCGGCACAGATTGTGACGGGGATCGCAGATTTTTGATCAAAACGCACACCATAGTTGCCGCGATGTTATTGGCGACTCATGGGTAATCGTCTTATATGTCAAGAGATAAAGTTGTTGCTCCAGCCGGCAGGTTGCCTTGTCCAATTTCCTCCTGAAGAACACCACGCCAGCGACCCGCAGGTTGCTGGGGCGGCGCGCGCTTCTTCTGGGTCTGGGCGCAGCCGCCGGGATTGGCGCATTCGGCTTCTCGCGTCTTGATTTCGGCACGCATGGCGCCAGCCGCGTCCCCGCCGCCAATGCCCAGGACCTCAGCTATTTCCGGATCGGCGCCGGGGCCCCCGGTACGGCCCTCTCAGATCTCGCCGGCCTGATCAGCGGCGCCATCAGCAACCCGCCCGGTTCGCGCAGCTGTGAGGAAGGCGGTTCCTGCGGCATTCCCGGCATGATCGGCTTGGCACAGACCTCGACCGGGTCGATCGACAATCTCGGCCAGCTGCGCAACGAGACGATTGAATCCGCCGTGGCCCAGGCCGACATCGCCTATCTCGCCTTTGCCGGCAAGGACGTCTTCAAATCCGCCGGGCCGGCCAAGGACTTCCGCGCTATCGCCGGATTGGGCCGTATCAACGTCAAGATCATCGTGCCGGCTGACTCAAAGATCACCGAGGTCGCCGGCCTGAAGGGCAAGCGGGTCAATCTTGGGCCGGAGGGCAGTGACAATCTTCTGACCGCGCGCCAGGTGCTGGCCCATTACGGCCTGACCCTCAAGCGATACAAGCCCAACTACCTCGATGTTGCCACGGCCGGGCAGTCACTGGCGGACGGCAAACTCGACGCCATGGTCGTGGTCGATGCCCCGGACAGCCGCGATGTCACCGCGCTTGCCGAAGCCACGCCGATCCGTTTGCTGCCAATCGAAGGTGAAACTGCGACCGAAATCGCCAAGAACACGCCCTATTACACCAAGGGGCTGATCCGAGACGACCGGTTCAAGGGTGTCGGACAGACACCGACCCTGGAAGTGGTCGCCGTCTGGCTGGTTTCGAAACATCTGGATGAGCAGACGACCTACGAACTCACCCGCGCGGTATGGGCCATGACCAGCCGCAAGCTCCAGGACCTCGCATCCGCCACCGGCAAGGCCCTCGACCTCAACCTGGCGCTGGCAGGTGTGAGTGTTCCCTTCCATCCGGGGGCCCTGCGCTATTATGACCAGCAGGGCGTCACCCGCTTCCTCCCCGCCTCGCTGCGGCCGGAGCCCGAGACACCGGGGCAGAACGACGCCACCACCAACTGAAGTTCGCCCTAGCGCAGCCCGAAACGGATGATCGCCAGCCCCAGTGCGATGCCGATCAGCGACAGCGCGACGGAACCCAGCACATAGAGCGCCGCCTGCCCCAGCGCGCCGCGCTCGTAGAGCAGTGCCGCGTCGAGGGAAAATGCCGAGAAGGTCGTGAAACCACCCAGGATGCCGGTGGTCATGAAGAGGCGCCACCCCTGGGGCGCATCACCCTTGAAGGCGAAGTACCCGGCGATCACCCCCATCAGCAGCGAACCCGCCACGTTGACGAAGAGCGTCCCTACCGGAAATCCGCCGCCGAACAGGCGTAGGCTGGCGGCATTGACCCCATGGCGCAGGGCGCCACCGATGCCGGCTCCCAGGAAAACGATCAGGTAGCTCATGACCTCACCCATCTCGAAAAAGCAGGGGGGCGGCGACTGGGTGGGTTGTGAAATTCGTACCGGACGGACTCCGGCCAGCCCAAGGCGTCGTTGCCTCGTGCGACTGGAGCTATCGGCTTCGTAGCGGGTATCGGGAAGCCCCATGCACATCCCGACCAACCCAAATTACTTAACGCGGTGGAAGTGGTCAATCAGTGTCGGCCGCTGCCGTGTATCCCCCTGTCTTTGGACCGGTATTGGGTGCAGACTGGATCGAATCAGAATTCTCGGGGGAGATCGATCTTGTGCAGACTGATCGCAGCCGCGGGCCTCTGGATTGCCATCCTTCTCGGCTCGGCGATCCCTGCAGTCGCTCAGTCGGCCGGGCCGGCAGAAAGTCCGGCCGCCACGCCCGCCAAAGTCCAGGAATTGTTGCGGCTGCTGGACGATCCGTCCGTACGGCACTGGCTGGCTTCGCAACCTGCCCGTTCCGATTCCGCCAGCGCGTCCGAACCGCAAAGTATTGATCCAGGCACCTACATGGACCAGCGCCTGGTCACGATCAGCGACCATCTCGCGCGTGTGCTGGCAGCGCTGCCCACCCTGACGTCGGAACTCGGACGCCTCAAGGATCGCCTGATGCGGGAGTTCTGGGATCGCGGCCCAGGGGAAGTTGTCCTGCTGATTCTCGCCTTTCTCGGTCTCGGGATCCTGCTGGAGGTGCTGTTCTGGCGCGCGACCAAAGGCGTTCAGCAATGGATTATCGGATTCAGCCTGGAGAGTTCCGGCGAAAGACTGCGCGCGGCTGGCATCCGCCTGTGTTTTTCCCTCGCCTTCGTTCTCGCTTTTGCCATTGGCAGCGTCGGCGCTTTCCTCGCCTTCGACTGGCCGCCGCTGTTGCGCACGATCGTGCTCAGCTATCTTTCCGCATTCCTCATCCTGCGGGTGGGCCTGGCTCTGACCCGCTTTGCCCTGGCGCCCGGTGGCGAGCGCTTTCGTCTCGTGCCAATGGACACCACGCGCGCCTGGTTCTGGTACCGGCGGCTTGGTGTCGCGATCGGCTGGCTCAGCCTCGGCTGGGTGAGCGTCGGCCTGCTCCGCAGCCTCGACGTGCCAGAGCCGACCCGAGTTCTGATCGCCTATATCCTCGGGCTGGGGCTGCTCGGCATCGGCATCGAGGCGGTCTGGCGACGGCCACGACCGGAAGAACACGCCGTCGCCTCGGAGACGCCGACGCGGCGCATCGGCGGGCGCCTCGGCAACTGGCTGGTTACCGCCTATTTCATCCTGCTCTGGCTGCTCTGGGTGTCCTCGGCCATGCCGGCCTTCTGGCTGATGGTGGTGGTGGTCGCCCTGCCGGCGGCGATCCGCTTCATCCGCCGCGCCGTCAATCATGTCCTGCGGCCAGCGGGTGCCGACGCCGCGCCATCGGCGCCGGGCGTCGCGGAGATCTGTCTCGATCGGGGTCTGCGCGCCATCCTGATCATCGGGGCCGCCCTGCTCCTCGCCCATGCGTGGAACATCGACCTCGCCGCCATGACCATGGAGGACACGATAGCCACCCGCCTGCTGCGCGGCCTGTTGAGTGCCATCGTCATCGTTCTGGTGGCGGAATTCCTGTGGCATCTGCTGCGCGCCGCTATCGACATGAAGCTGCTGGGTGCGGCAAGCCCCGGCGAGGCCAATGACGAGGCCCGCCGCCGCCAGGCCAGGCTGCGCACCCTGTTGCCGATCCTGCGCAACGTGCTGATGGTGGTGATCTTCGTCATCGCGGCACTGATGGTGCTGTCCAGCATGGGGATCGAGATCGGCCCCCTGATCGCCGGCGCCGGGGTGGTCGGCGTCGCCGTTGGCTTCGGCGCCCAGACGCTGGTCAAGGACGTGATCAGCGGCATGTTCTATTTGCTCGACGATGCCTTTCGCGTCGGCGAATACATCCAGAGCGGCTCTTACAAGGGCACGGTCGAATCCTTCAGCCTCCGCTCGGTCAAGCTGCGGCATCATCGCGGGCCGCTCTATACGGTGCCCTTCGGCGAGTTGGGCGCCGTGCAGAACATGAGCCGCGACTGGGTGATCGACAAGCTCACCATCGGCATCACCTATGACAGCGATCTCGAGAAGGCCCGCAAGCTGATCAAGGAGGTGGGCAAGACCCTGGCCGAGAACCCCGAATTCGCGCCCCATATCCTCGAACCCCTGAAGATGCAGGGGGTCGAGCAGTTCGGCGATTTTGCGATCCAGATCCGCATGAAGATGATGACCAAGCCCGGCGAGCAGTTCACCATCCGCCGGAAGGCGCTGGCCATGATCCGCCAAACCTTCAACGAGCACGGCATCAAATTCGCCTTCCCCACCGTTCAGGTTGCCGGCGGCGATACCGGCACGGCCGCCGTCGCCAAACAGGCACTCGACATGGCGGTCGCAAAGCCGGCGGAAGGGTGACGAAACCTAGCCCGCCACCTCAATCCTGATCCGGAACACGCCCGGTTCAGGCTCGCTGCCATCGAGCAGCCTGTTCCCCGTCACTTCGCAGAAATGGGCGAAGTCCTTCGGGGCGCCGGGATCGGTGGCGTCCACTTCAAGGATGTCGCCGGGGGCGAGATCCTTGATCAGCTTGCGGGCCTTCAATACCGGGATCGGGCATTTCAGGCCGCGGGCATCGTAGTTCCGGATCATTTCGCGGCACTCAGTCTCTGGCGACGTGCATCGCGCACTTCGCGGGTGGCCTGCCAGCTTTCCAGTACGCTGGCACTGATGATGAGGATGCCGCCCAGTATCTTGTTCCAGCCGAGCTCCTCGCCGGCCAGCCAGACACCAGTCCCGACGCCCACCACGACTTCGAACATCATCAGGATGTTGGCGCGGCCGGGCGACAGGCGCGCTGCGCCCCAGAGACTGAGGACCAGCGACGGCGTCACCCAGAGCAGGATAGTCGCCAATACCCAGGGCATCGCCGCCATCAGCACGCTGCTGTCCGGCAAGGCGGTGGGCAGCATGAAGGTGCTGACCAGCGCGAAGACAACCAGGCCAATGGGCAGCGCACAGACGAATTGCAGGATGCTCTTGTCGACCACGGAGATATTGGGCCAGAGCCGCGCCGCCAGCAGCGCCACCGCCCAGCAGATTCCAGCGCCGACTGCCATCCATTCCGACATGTTGGCGGGCCAGGGCCAGCGACCGTTGCCGCCCTGCAGGATCAAGAGGCCGCAGATGGCGAGTGCGATCCCGGCAAAGCGCAGGGGCGAGATCGGCACGCGCATGAAGACGCGCTCGAAGACCGTCGACCAGATCGGCGAGAGATAGAACATCAGCACCACCATGCCGACCTCGCCGGTCACCACCGCCATGGCGAAGAGGATATTGCACATCGCCAGCGGTCCGGCGCAGAGCAGCAGGCGCCCGCCGCCCGCCAGCATCTGCCGGCGGCGGAGAAAGACGACCGGCAGCAGCAGGATGGCCGGCAGCCCATAGACCAGCGTTCCGCCGAGGGTCGCCGGGATACCGGCGGCATCGATTCCACGCAGGCCGATCCACATCGATCCCCAGAACAGGGTCGATGCGATGAGCGCCGCGCTGGGCAGCAGAACACCACCATTCCCGGCGGGCGCTGCCATATTGCCCGCGCTGCTCATGCCAGCACCGACCAGCCGGCGGCGGAGCTTTCCCGTTCCTGTTCCAGAATCACCTCATAGGCGTCTTCGTCCAGCACCGTGATCGACTCCAGGAGAAGAGTGGCGCGGCAATCGGCAAGCCCCGGATCGGTCATCGCCGCACCCAGACCGGAGCGCAGACTAGCAATGTTCTCGATTGGTGTATCGCGGCTGGTGACAAAGGGCAGGCTCGGGGCGCTTGAGGTCTTGTCGAGGACGCGCAACCCCTCGGTTTCCTCCGGCGCATGCGCCTGAAGGAGCGCCCAGGTCACGCAGTCCACGGCGCAGAAATCGGCGCCGCCCGACTTCACCAGCGCCACCGAGCGGCGGTGGCCGCCGCTCTCGACAGCACCGGCCAGCGATCCCGGCCGCACACCCTGGCGATTCAGGTAATGCTTCAGGATGTTGTAGCCGGACTGGGAATCCGTGCCGTTGAAAGCCGCCTTGCGCCCGGCGAGATCGCGCCCCTGTTCGATCGCATCGTCCGCGCGCACGATCACGAAGCTGCGATAGCGCGGGCCGCGGCACCCATCGGCGTCATAGTATGGTGTCGCCAGGTAGCGGATACGGCCGCGCAGCATATGGGTGAGCGGATAGCCGCAGGTCTGTGACAGTGCCAGCTGCGGATCCAGCCAGTGAATGTAGAGTTCCTCCGGCCGGCTCAGCGCGACGGGAAGCCCGGTGAGGCCGGCCGCCGACAGATGCCCGCGCAGGCCCTGCCAGAAGGCGTCGGTGGCCGCGGCGATTTCCGGCAGGTCGTACATCGGCAGGGCAACAATCATGAACGCGGAACCCACTAAGAATTCGGTTTAGTTTGAGGATAGTCAGAAGGGCAGTGCGTTGCCGCCACTGCCGGAGAATTGCGGCAGTCGATCGGCGATTGGCGCATAATCCTCCCGGTCGGCGGTAAAGATGTGATGCTGTACGCGCAGACCGGTCGGTGAGTCGAGCGCACCGGCCGCGATGGACACGGCATCGGCATTGCGCCGTTCCCAGAACAGACTCGATCCGCAAACATCGCAGGATCCGCGGCGCGCCGTCTCGGAGGAGACATACCAGTGAAGATGATCGGCGCCTTCGAGGGCGATCTGCGACCATCTGGCCTTGCTGTAGGCCGGCGCATGACCGTGCCAGCGCAGGCATTGCCGGCAATGACAGGTGCTGATGTCACGCATCGGGCCGGCGATGGTCAGCGTGATGGCGCCACACAGGCACCCGCCCCGATGTAAATCGGGTTGCACGACTGCCGACGCCGGGGCCGGCACCGGTGCGATCGGGGAGGCATCGGCGGATGATTCGGCATATTGTGGAAGCCCGTCGGCGAGGTCGCAATAGTCGCCACGATGCGCGACCCAGATATGACAGGCAAGCGAAAGGCCGGTCGGCGGGTCGATCGCCCCCATGGCGATGTCGGTATGGCTGCCGCCGACCTCGCGCCAGAACAGGGAGGCGCCGCACTGCCGGCAGAAGCCGCGCTCGGAATTGGGGCCGGACCGATACCACCCCACCAGGCCGGCGCCCCGCAGACGAAAATCCGTGTTCGGGGTCGAGGTATAGACCCCAAGGGCGCCATGCCAACGCCGGCACATGGCGCAATGGCATGCGGTTGGCGCCTTCAGCGGACCCGGCAAATCGAAACTCACCCCTCCACACAGGCACTGACCCCGTTTCATGCACCCGCCCCGTTCTTAACCATCACTTTTTACTTCCGCGCGAGCATACCGACCCGACGGCACGACGGCAGTAGTTTTTCTCGATTGCCGGTTTGCGAGATTTTCGTTACCTATATCCGCACCTTCTTTAGGCTTTTGGGAAACATGTCGACCGGGACCGCATCCGCCAGCACCGCGCGGATCAGAAACAAGGGTGACGTTGGCCGCCACGACTATCGGGCGGATATGCCTACCATTTTTCTCGGTTTCAGTGTCTATGCCGCGTTTCTCCTGCTCACCTGGTTCTATCGCGATCTGCCGTGGTGGGTTGTGCTGCCATTGGGCGCTTCGGTCATCTGCCTCCATGGCTCGCTTCAGCATGAGGCAGTCCACGGTTATCCCTTCCAGTCGCCGACGCTCAACCGCCTCTTCAGCGGCTGGGCCCTCTGGCTGTGGATGCCCTATGACAACTATGTTCACAGCCACCTCAAGCATCACATCGACGAAGACCTGACTGCACCGTTGATCGATCCGGAATCGAATTACCTGACGGCGGCGCAACTGGCTGGCATGTCGGCGCCGCATCGGCTGGTGCGCCAGGCCATGCGGACACTGGCGGGTCGCATGCTGCTGGGTCCGGCGTATTATACAGTCAACGTCCTGCGGTACCTGCTGCGCGACTTGCGCGAGGGCAACGGCCAGCGCTTGCGGGCCTGGGTCTGGCACTTGCCGAGTACCGCACTTATTCTCTTTTGGGTGATCGGTATCTGCGACATTCCTTTCTGGGCCTATGTCGCACTGTTTGCCTATCCCGGCACATCAATGGCACTGGTGCGTTCCTTCGCGGAGCATCGCGCCATGCCTGACGAGAGGCAGCGCACCATCATCCTGGAAGCCGGCCCGTTCTGGAGCGTGATGTTCCTGTGGAACAATCTCCATGCCCTGCACCATGCGGAGCCTGGCCTGGCCTGGCACCGCCGGCCAAGCCGCTACCGGGAGATGAAGCCGGCCCTGCTGGCGGCCAATGGCAATTACTTCGTCCAGGGTTACGCGGCGCTGGCCAAGAAATACTTCCTGCACCCGAAGGAGCCACTGCTCCACCCCTATTCGGACCTCGCCTAGCGGGCACCACCACTTGGGCGGGCGACTTGACGGGGCGGGTGCCGCGACGGGATTTCAGATCTGCTTGACTCCGCCTTCTTCCTTCCGCCTGGCAACGAAGGCCTGCATCGCTTCATCCACCGCGGGATCGATCGGCGGCCGTTCGTAATCCGACAACGCCTGCTTCCACAGCGCGTTTGCCCGCTGCGCCGCATCCTGGGCGCCAGCGAGGCGCCAAGTCTCAAAGTTGCGCCAGTCGGAGACCAGCGGCGAGTAAAATGCCGTCTCGTAGCGCGCCATGGTATGGGCGCAGCCGAAGAAATGGCCGCCAGGACCGACTTCCTTCATCGCCTCGAAGCCAAGCGCATCTTCCGAGGTGTCGAGCGGTAGCAGAAACTCGCTCATTGACTGAATCATCTCGGCATCGATCACCATCTTTTCGAACGAGGCAACGAGGCCACCTTCCATCCAGCCGGCACCATGCAGGATGAGATTGGCATGCCCCATGACGGCGCCCCACAGCGACATCTCGGATTCATAGGCCGCCTGCGCATCGACCGCGTTGGCGGCACAGGCATTCGAGGAGCGGTAGGGGAAGCCATAGCGGCGCGCCAATTGTCCACCGGCCATGGCGGCGCGCGTGTATTCCGGCGTGCCGAAAGCGGGCGCGCCGGTTTTCATGTCAACATTCGAAGTAAAGCCGCCATAGACGCAGGGCACGCCTGGATTGACCATCTGCGTGAAGGCGAGGCCCGCCAACGCTTCCGCGTTGGCCTGAGCCAGCGCGCCGGCGACGGTTGCCGGCGCCATGGCCCCGGAGAGCGTGAAGGGAGTCAGCACGATAGGCTGCCCGGCTTTCGCCATCGCCTGCAGGCCCTGGAGCATGGGCGTATCCAGGCGCAGGGGCGAGTTGCTGTTGATGATCGAGAAGACGCTGGGTTCCTTGGCCAGTTGCTCCTTCGAGATGCCGCGCGTTAGCGCCATCAGCTCGATGGCATCCTCGATCCGCTCGTTGCCGAGCGAATAGGGGTGCCAGACCTTGTCGGTCAGGGTGGCGGCCATGTAGAGCGCATCGAGATGCCGCGTCGCCGGGGGCAGGTCGGCGGGCTCGACCGGGTAGCCGCCGAGGAACTGCACCGCATTCAGCGACTGTGCGAGGCGCAGCAGATTGCCGTAATCCTCGACATTGCCAGGCCGGCGTCCCTTGTCGAGATCGGAGACATTGGGGGCTGAGGCGACAGAGCCGAAATTGATATGGTTCTCGCCGAAGGAAAGATTGTGTGCCGGGTTGCGGGCATGCAGCGTGAATGTCTTCGGCACGGTTCTGATCTTTTCCATGATCAGGGCCGGATCGAAGCGGACCAGATTGGAGCCGGGCGTCACGTCGGCGCCGTTCTCTTTCAGGATACGCAGGGCGTTCTCTTCCAGGAACTCGATACCGAGCTCCGAAAGGATGCGCAGCGATGTCAGATGGATGGCCTCGATCTGGTCGTCGGAAAGTACCCGGATCGGGTCGTAGTTGTTGCGATGGTTGCGCCAGGGCAATTGCTTCAGTCCGCGCGCCTGGCGAACATTGCGGCGACCGCGCGCTTCGCGCGCTGCTTCGCGTGACATGATGGGCCCCTCGGGAGTTAACTTCTGTCGTCAACCTAGCAAAGACGGTCGCTTTCGGCTGGAAAGAAAGTCTCATGGCGCCCATTCCGGCCAATCATCCCGGACGGTTGTCGGAGCCGCCCGCTACGAAAAAAGGCGCCGCCCAGGAGGCAGCGCCTTTTCGTCGAAATCTGGCCGTGGCTCAGTTCGCGGCGGCCACTTCCGGGGCGCCGACACCCTCTTTCAGATTGACCTTCTTCTTGATGGTCTCACCGGCCAGGATGGTGATCTGCTCGCTACCCCAGAGCTGGGGGCCGACGCGCGCGACGGCGAGATAGCGCCCCTCGCGCAGCATGATGGTGGGATCCGGCTTGTCGCTGCTGGCAACCATTTCATAGACCCCGGGCGCATTCGGCCGCTGGCGCAGGATCTGCCAGGTGACTTTGTCGGTGGCTTTGAGCTTGGTGGGCTTTACGGCGCTCAGCTTGGCATAGCCAGCGTAGAGATTGAGGGTGTACTTGAACGAGTTGCCGGCTTCCAGCGGGATCACCAGATCGGCCTGTGCGCCCTGGAAATTGGCCCGGACCACATAGCTGCCCGGGGGCAGGGTAAACTTCCCGGTAGCAGCCTTCTGCTCCATGACCAGAGCGCCGGATTCGGTCGCCCCCTTGGTGTACTCGTAGACTTCCCAATGTACCGGATCCTTGACCGGGTTCTTGCCCTTGCTCAGCTTCATGTTGATCGAAAGCTGGGCCGGTGGGCCGGCTAGCGCCTTGGCGGTCTTCTGGCTGGGGTCGGTCAGGATGATGGAGCGGGTCGTGGCGGCCTCGCCCACCAGAATCGCCTGGCGCGCCTGGGTCTTGCCCAGCATGGCGGTGACGATGTACTGGCCCGGCTCAAGTTTGGTTTTCAGTTGCGCGGACTTGCCTGTCGCGGTTGGCTTGGTTTCCGGCTTGCCGGTTTCGCTGTCGACCCGCACCACGGTCCAGGAGATCGTCTCCGTGACCTCGGGGCCGCCGGCACCTTCAACCGCCAGGATCGTTACTTCGGCGGCCTGCGTGGCACCGATGGATAGACCGAGACAGACTGCAAGGCCGGCGCCAAAACCCGCCAGCTTGTTCATGAGTGAGCGCAACCCGCCCTCCCCGTTTGATCAATTTCAGGAGGATTAGTTGATACCGCATCGACTCATGCCGGGACAAGTGTGATCCGGAAATCCAGGAGCTGTGGCACGTTTGTCACAGGCATCCCGACAACAGAGGCTTATCCGGCATTGGCACCCGATGCCAGAAGGGCGGCCAGGAACGCCCCGGCCAACATGATGCAGGCAGCGACGACGAGCGAGGTAAAAGCCATAAATCCAGAAGCTTGTTTCATTTTCTCAAGTCGGTGAATGGGTATTGATGCCGCTCTGTCGCCGCGGGGGGCCCATGGAGTTCACTCGCGGAACCCGCCGGGTCACCGGCGGCGGGACAGGAAGGCCTCCATGTGAAAGGCCATCTGGGCGGGTGGGTAGGCAAGGTCCTGCCCGACCGGGCAGGCGCGGCGGGCAAGGCAACCGCCCTCACGGCAATCTCCGCCGTTGGGCCCATCCACATGGCTGGCGCAGGTGCGATCGGCGAAGCCGGTGGCCGTAAAGGCCGCCACGGGACAGGCCCGTAGACAGGGGCGATCGGCGCAGGTTTCGCACGGAATGGGCGCCGCCGGGACGGGCGCAAGATCACAGTCATCGGCGAGCACGAGGGCGGCCCGGTAGGCATGCCACAGGCCGTGAACGGGATGAATCAGGATCATCAATGGCGACGGCGCCACGGCTTCCGCCCGCATCGCCCAGCGTTGAAAGGGAAAATAGGGCGGGCCGACAAAGGGATAGAGAGCCAGGGCGCCGACCTGTCCGGCAATGGGGTCGATCACACGGCGGGTCCAGTTATCCATGGGATTGGCGCCCGTGCCGCCATCCCTGGCTGCGGCAAAGGCCGGCCACATCGCCCCGCCGACATTGCCGACCAGCAGCAGCGCGCGCGCCTGGCGGCCGGGCGCCGGGTCGGGCAGATCGTCCGCCGCGGTCACACGAAAGCCGCCACGCAGCGCCATGCCGTGTTCGGCCAGGGCGGCGGAAAGTTGGGCGGCGGCAAGCGATTCCATGAAGTCGGCTGGCATGGTCAATTCGGGCAATGAGCGGTCTGGACCGGGTGCTTCGGTGCCCCTAGAGTGCATCGGAAATTGTCAAATTGATGTCGAGGAAACGGCGCCATGGAATCAGAATCCGTCAACTTCATCCGCATGGAAGACGGCACCTTTGAGGAATACCAGTTCCTCGACCGCATCTACCAGAAGCTCAACCACAACCTCGCCGACAATGTTCTGGCCAATCTCAAGCTGCTGGCCGGCGACAAGATGGGCTACCAGATCGACCGCTACCAGCATTCGCTGCAATCCGCGACCCGGGCCATGCGCGCCGGCGAGGACGAGGAAATGGTGGTCTGCGCCCTGCTTCACGACATCGGCGACCTATTGGCGCCGGAGAACCACTCCGAGCTTGCCGCCGCGATCCTGCGCCCCTATGTCTCGGAAGACAATTACTGGCTGGTGAAGCACCACGGCGTGTTCCAGGGCTACTACTTCTTCCATCACCTGGGGCTGGACCGGAACGAGCGCGAGCAGTACCGCGGCCACCCGATGTTCGAGCGCACGGCCCTCTTCTGCCAGAACTATGACCAGAACAGCTTCGACCCCGCCTACGATACGGCGCCGATCGAGGCCTTCGTGCCCATGGTCCAGCGTCTGTTCGCGCGACCGCCGTTCGGCCGCGTCCGGGACGCGGCGGCGGCATGAAGCGCCTCCTCGTTACCCTGCTGCTGATCGCCGTCGCCTTCATCTGGGCGCCACAGGTCGTCGAATCCGCGACCAGTTCCTGCGCCGCGCTGGAGCAGAAAATGGTTGCGGCCGAGACCTCCAATAGCAGTCTCGGCTCGGCCCTGGTGCAATCGCTTTCTGGCGGTACCTTGGGCGAAGAGGTCATGCGCGACCGCTATCCCAACTTGCCGCCACTGGTGTCATGTTCGCTGGAATACTGGAAGATGACATTGGGCGTGGAGTAGCAGACTCCCATCGCCACGTCTTTCCCTTCCGCCGCCGGATTGGCCCTCGACACGGCATCTACCCATGAAGGCGATTATCCAGCCAATTGAACGCCTGCCGGCCCCGCTGCTGTTGGTAACGGCCATCATTTCGATCCAGCTTGGGGCGGTTCTGGCGATCGGGCTTTTCTCCCTGTTCGGGCCGCTTGGCGTGCTGTTCTTGCGCATGACGATCGGTGGTGCGGCGTTGTGCTGTCTCTATCGCGGTCATCTTGTACGCGGCTGGCGGCAGGCGCCCCGCGGTATTGTGCTGCTCGGCCTGTTGATGGCAGCGCAAAGCGGGCTCTTCTACGAGTCCCTTGCCCGGATACCGCTCGGCATTGCGGTTGCGATCGAATTCCTGGGACCCCTCGGCGTTGCGCTGGCGGCCTCGCGGTGGTGGCTCGACGTACTGTGCGTCGCGTTGGCGGCCGGCGGCATCCTGCTGCTCACGCCCGACATCGGCAGCCGTCTCGACCCGATCGGTGTTCTCTATGCCTTCGGTGCGGGGCTGGGCTGGGCGGTTTACATCCTGCTGAGCAAGCGGATCGGCCGCGCGGTCGAAGGTGGCGTGGGCCTGGCTCTCGCCATGATTGTCGCCGCGCTCCTGCTGTTGCCAGTGAGTGGCCTCGGCGCGCTGGCGCAGCTCACGGTCAGTGGCGGTGCGGTTCCGGCGGTTCTGGGCGTTGCCCTCTTCTCCGCTGCGATCCCGCTGCTGCTGGAATTCCTCGCCCTCAAGTCGATGCCACCGAAAACATTCGGCATTCTGATCGCCGCCGAGCCGATGGTTGCCACCGTGATAGGCTTCGCCCTGTTGGGTGACCGGATCGGTTGGCGCGGCTGGCTCGCCATCCTGCTGATCACCTTCGCCTCGATTGCCGCCGCGTGGCTGGCGCGGGAGGCAAACAGAAAGGACGGACCGGCTCAACCCGAATAGTGGGATTATCCCTCAGTTCGGCTTGGCGACGTTGCCGCCGGGTTGCGGCAGGCAGATGGAATGAAAGCCACCGCCGCCATGGGCCAGTTCGATGGCCGGCAATTGCACGACTTCGCGCTTGGGATAGAGCCGCGTCAAGATGTCGAAGGCGCGCTTGTCGGCGGCACCGTCCTCGAAGGCCGGCAGGATCACCGCGCCGTTGGGCAGATAGAAATTGACGTAGGACATGGCGAGGCGCCGACCCTCGGCATCGAATTGCGGGCGCGGCTGCTCGATCTCGACGATCTCAAGTTCGCGTCCCGACGCATCGCGCGTGGCGCGCAGGCGCGCCAGATTGTCGGCGCAGACCTTGTGGTTGGGATCGGCGGGATCGCTGCAGGTGACGGCCAGC
>JAEUKV010000266.1 GCA_016794165.1 Rhodospirillaceae bacterium | reverse complement strand
TCGAGACCGGAAGCGATCTCCGCCGCCTCGATGACGAAGGTGCCGGAGCCGCACATGGGATCGAGCACCGGTTCGCTGCCATCGAAGCCGCATTGGCGCAGAAACAGCGCAGCCAGTGTCTCGCGCATCGGCGCCTTGTTGACGGCTTCCTTGTGACCGCGCTTGTGCAGGGATTCACCGGAAGTATCGAGGCTGATGGTGCAGAGATCGTCCTCGATGCGGATCTTGACGCAGATCTCGGCCTCGGGCGAGACCGGGGCGCCGAGGGTTTCCTCGATCGCTCGCTGCACGCGCTGCGCGGCGGCGCCGGAATGATAGATCTTGGAATGCCGGCAGGCGGCCTCGACGCGAAACGGCACGTCCTTTCGCAGGAACTGTCCCCAGGGAAGCTTCCGCGCCCGTTTGTCGAGCTGTGCCAGGTGAAAGGCCGGGAAGGCGCCGATCCGCGCCAGCACGCTGCTGGCACCGCGCAGCTTCAGATTGGCACGCCAGACCTCTGGCCAGCCGCCCTTGATGGTGACACCGCCCTTTGCGATGCTCGGCTCCACAAAACCGTTTTCCCGCGCTTCGGCGAGAAGCACAGATTCAAAACCCGGGGTGGAGACCAGGAATATCTCGAGATCAGCTGTAGCGGTCATGCCGCCTGTATACCGACCGGATAAACCGGCGGCGACAGATTTCTTGGGGCCGGTACCGCTGGCCAGTCCGCGCGGCCGCAGGCGATGCGACCGCGCGGATAATCGCCTAGAAGCGGATGCCGAAGGTGGCGTTGATGATGCCTTCGTCGAGGTCGCGATTGAAGGGAATGTCATAGGCGAGCTTGGCGATGAAGGGGCCGGCGGCGAGGCCAAGCTCCGGGCCGGCGATGAAATCGTCGTCGATGCCCGAGCCGTAGAGATAGCCGATATTGCCGCCGACATGCGGGCGGAAATCCGGATCGTCGCCCATGGTCAGATCGAGGCTGGCCACGGTACGGCCGCCGAAGCCGTCGTTCGGGGTGTCGAAGTGATAGAAACCGGCTTGCTCGGCACCGACGGAGAGCCACGGCAGGACGGGGACGTCGACGGCGACATTGATGCCACCGAGATGGCTGGTGTTGCCGACTTGATCTTCCAGATTGAAGCCGTAGAAGCCACCGATGCTGAAGAACCGGTCATGTTTCATCACCGGCAGGGGGGCCGGAGCGGGTGTCGGCGGTGGCGGCGGAGCCGGCGCGGGGGCGACTTCGGCGACCGGTGCCGGCGGCTGTTCGACCATGATTTCGACCCGTCGGTTGGCAGCTTCCACCACGCCGTCGCCGGTCGCTATGGCTGGATCGGTTTCGCCCACGGCATCGCTGGTGATGGCGCTGGCCGGCACGCCCTGGTTCATCAATTCGCCGGCCACTGCCTGCTCGCGACGCTCGGAGAGAGCCTGATTGTAGGTGGCGCTGCCCGATGTATCGGTGTGGCCGCGAACCGAGATGCGGGCCGATCCGGTGCGCTGGTATTCCTGCGCCGCCGCGGAAATCACGCGCATGGCCTCGGAATCCAGCGTCGCCTGGTCGAGCGGGAAGTGGACGATGAAGCGGTCGGTGTCCGCTTGCGCGACCTGGATGGCGGCGGTTCCCCCAGCGGGATCCGCAGCCATTGCTGCGCCGGTCGATGCGAGCAAGCCTATCACAGACAAGGCCATGATCTGTTTCATCGGATTCTCCTGTTTCTGATAGAGCCAAGACGCACCCAGCGGTGCAACAGCCCAGCACGACCGTCGCTTTCGGTTAACTGGTCACAAGTGTTAACCACGCCGGGCCGGGATTGTTCCGAAGCAATAGCTTTTTAGATGGGGACTTATTCTGGAAAATCAGCGCGGTTTTGTGCCGCAGGCCCACTTGCCACAATGCGGGCGATGGTAGCACCGGACGGATTTGAACCGCCGACCAAGGGATTATGATTCCCCTGCTCTACCGCTGAGCTACGGTGCCACACTGCGCTGATGGGCTGGGATGCCCGCTGGACGCCTACGGGAAGCGTCGGCTGCAAGCGTATATATGCCCCCCGGGCGACCTGTCAAGGATAACGCAAGCGGCTGATTTGATTGGCCGAATTGCCTCAGTCGCCGAACATCGAGGTGAGCTTGAGGGCAACCCCCATGCTGCCTTCCACCTTGAGCTTGCCGGTCATGTAGGCAAGGGTCGGGTCGAGTTGGCCGTGAAGCAGTTTCTGCAGGTTTTCCGGGCTGATCCTGATCGTGGTGTTGGCGTCGCCCAGATCCTCGCTGCCGATCGTCGGCGGGTGTTCGGTCCCGTCCCAGAAGATGATGTCGTCCTCCACCAGGAACTTCACCTTGTAGCCGAGCTTGACGTTCTGCCCGGCGCGGCGGCGCATCTCCTCGATCAGTGCCTCGGTCTCCATCCGTTCCCCCTCTCTGTCAGGCCGCGCGTTCGTCCGACGCCGGCCGCGTGCCCAGTTCCGTCGCCACGATCCAGCCGCCGCCGATGACGCGTGCGCCCTGGTAGAAGGCCGCCGCCTGGCCGGGCGCGATCCCGAACTGCGCCGATGCCAGCGTGACCGTCGCCCCGCCCGCATCGTCCAGCGAAAGTCGTGCCGGCGCGGTCGGGGTCATCGAGCGC
>JAEUKV010000291.1 GCA_016794165.1 Rhodospirillaceae bacterium | reverse complement strand
TCAATTCCGGCCACGCGATCAGCTCGCCGATAGCCCCACCTCCTTCAACGCCGCCTTCTGCCGTTTGGCGAGGACCTTGACGTCGAAATCGCGGATGAGGTCGTGGAACAGTTCGTACCAGTTGATCTCGGCCTTGAGATGCAAGAAGACGGAGCCGAGGCCGATCGCGGCGCGGTCCATGAAGACGAATTCCTTGGGCGGCGTCACAGGCCCCAGGCGCCGGAGTTCGGCGTGGACGCCTTCCGCCACCTCGCGGCCGTAGATGCCACTCTCGGCTTCCTGGATCTTGCGGGTGCGGTTTTCCAGCAGCGGGCCGTAGACGAAGAGCGCCCAGCGGTTGAGGACGTCGATGACGTCCGAGTTCAGCCCCTTGAAGCCCCAGCTTTCATAGGCATGGATGGCGAGGTCGCGGTCGTCGTTGGAGAGGGCCCAGTAGAGGTCGATCACCCCTTGCACGAATTTCGCCTCGAAAATGCGGATGCAGCCGAAATCCATCAGATTGACGTCGCCGGCATCCTTCGCCTTCTGCGGCCGCACGGTGTAATTGCCGAGATGGGGATCGCCATGGATGACACCATATTCGTAGAACGGCACATACCAGGCACGGAACATGTTGTGGGCGACCTTGTTGCGCAACGTCACCGACGGTTTCTGCGCAAGGAAGGTCATCAGCGGCTCGCCCTCGATCCAGGTCATGGTGAGGAGGCGTTTGGTGGTGAGGTCTGAGAGCGGTTCCGGCAGATGGATATGGGGCTCGCCCTTGAGCATCAACCGGTAGAGCGCCATGGCCTTCGCCTCGCGGTCGTAATCCAGCTCCTCGCGCAGGCGGTCGGCGATCTCGGCATGGATCTGCTGGGTGGCGATGGCGCGGTCGTAGCGTTCGTAGAGGCGGAAGATCAGCTTCAATTGCGATAAATCCGCCTCGACCGCCGATTGCATATCGGGATATTGCAGCTTGCAGGCGAGCGGCCGGCCATCGGGCGCGATTGCCCGGTGCACCTGGCCCAGCGAGGCAGCCGCCGCCGCTTCGTGTTCGAATGCCTTGAAGCGCTTCTGCCAGTCGGGGCCCAGTTCCGCCGCCATGCGGCGCCGGACGAAGGGCCAGCCCATGGAGGGGGCGTTGGCCTGCAACTGGCGCAGTTCCTCGACATATTCCTTCGGCAGCGCGTCAGGAATGGTGGACATGATCTGCGCCACCTTCATCAGCGGTCCCTTGAGGCCACCCAGCGCCGCCTTGAGATCGGCGGCATGCTCCGCCTTATCGACGCGGATCCCCAGATAGCGCTGCCCCGCGACCCGGGCGGCGAGGCCACCCATCGCCCGGCCGACCCTGGCATAGCGCTTGACGCGCCCACCCAGGGAATTGGCTTCGCTGTCGTCGCTCATGATCCATCCTTACGCCCGCTGGCGCTGGATCGGATCATAGCCGACCCGCTGCTGTCATGCGACAAATCGGCAAAACTTCTGCCTGGTTCATCAACTAAGTGGCGGCCAATCACCATTTCGGAATTCCCGCCAAGCGCGAAATCGTGACCTGCAAAAGGGCCGGCGGCAAGCGACCGGCCGACCAACATTCGAGGGGTAAATCCAGCAAATATGGCCGTGCGCCCCTGCACGGAGCAACTGGACAGCGACCCTGTTTCTACCATAGATTGACTATCTTGCTGCTAGGGGACGGGAAAATGCACAAGTATAACGTTTGGCCGGCGACGCGCGTTCGCGCCGCATCGCTGATGGCTGCCTCAATTCTCATTGGCGCTGTGCTGTCGGGCTGCGCCGGTCGCTCGCCGGACCCTGTCGCAGTGGTTCAACCGACCGATCATATGTTGGATTGCACCGCGATCTACGCCGAGGCCGAATCGAACAACAAGAAGATTACGGATCTGGGCGGAGAGCAGGGCGCCAAGGTCGCGCAGAATGTTGCAGCCGGCGTTGCCGGGATCTTCATCTGGCCGCTCTGGTTCGCGATGGATCTCCAGGGTACCGCGGGCAAGGAAATCGAGGCCCTGCAATCGCGCCAGAACTATCTTGCCACCCTCGCCGGCCAGAAAGAGTGCGCCCAGCCATTGGTGACCATCGCCGAACCCGAAGAGAAGGCGGCACCACCGAAGAAATTGAACTCCAAGGGAGAGTGAAGGCGGAAGTTTGGCAGATTCGCAGCGATGAGCCCGGTCGGATCTATCGCACCCTACGCCCTGGCGTGGATTTCTTCCTTGCGCTTGGCGACGAAGGCTTCCAGGGCCTCGTCCACGGCGGGATCGATCGGCGGCTGTTCGTAGGTCCGGAGCAGATCCTTCCAGATCGCGTTGGCGCGCTCGGTACCGGTCCTGGCGCCCGATTCCGACCAGTTCTCGAAATTGCGCCAGTCGGAGAGCATCGGCTCGTAAAAGGCGCTGTCGAAGCGGGAGAGGGTGTGCGCCGCGCCGAAGAAATGCCCGCCCGGCCCCACTTCCTGCATGGCGTCGAAGGCAAGGCTGGCCTCGTCGATTTTGATCGGGTCGAGGAAGCTGCGCATCAATTGCAGCATCTCGGCATCGAGGATCAGCTTCTCGAAGGACGCCGTAAGGCCGCCTTCCAGCCAGCCGGCGGCGTGCTCGATGAGGTTGACCCCGCCCATGATCGTGCTCCAGAGCGACATGCCGCCTTCATAGGCCGCCTGCACGTCGACGCAGTTCGAGGCCGTCACGTTGGAGGAACGGAACGGAATCTTGTAGCGCCGCGCCAGCTGGCCCGAGGCGAGCTGGGCCTTGGCGTATTCCGGCGTGCCGAAGGCCGGCGCCCCGGTCCGCATGTCGACATTCGAGGTGAAGCCGCCATACATGACGGGCGCCCCCGGCGCCACGATCTGGGAGAGCGCGATCAGCGCCAGGGCTTCGGCATTCTGCTGCGTAAGCGCCCCGGCGATGGTGACCGGGCTCATCGCCCCCATCAGGGTGAAGGGGGTCATCGCGACCGGCTGCCCGGCCCGCGCCATGGCGCAGAGTCCCTCGCCCATGGGAATGTCGAGGCGCAGGGGCGAGTTCGAATTGACGATGGTGAGAGTGGCCGGATTGGCGCGGAGCTGTTCGCGCGACTGACCGAGAGCGATCGACAGCATCTCGATCGCATCCTCGACCCGGTAGCCGCCCAACGCCCAGCATTGCCAGTTCTTGTCGGTCAAGCGGATGGCGGCGAGGTAGAAATCGAGATGCCGCGAATCGGCGGGAAGATCCGTCGGTTCACAGGGACAGCCGCCTTCCTGATGGATCACGTTGAGCGACTGCACGACCTTGATGTAGTCGCACATGTCCTGGTAATTGCCGGCGCGCCGCCCGCGATCCATGTCATGGGCGAAGGCAGGGCCGCCGGTTGCCGCGAAGATCATGCTGCCATCGCCGACGCGAAGATTCTTTGCCGGGTCGCGCGCCTGCAGGGTGAAACTGGAGGGAACCGTCGTGATTTTCTCCTCGACCATCGCCGGATCGAAGCGCACGCGCTGGGTGCTCTCGTCGACCATCGCACCGGCGGCCTTCAAAAGCTGGCGGCTTTCGTCATGCATCACCTCCATGCCGATCTCGGAAAGCAGACGGAGGGATGCATGATGGATCGATTCCACCTCGTCAGCGCTCAGGAGCGTGATTGGCGGATATCGATTGGTGACGCCGGCGAACGGCAATTGCCGCGGCCCAACCTGCGCCGGCCGACGCTCGCGCCGCTTGGTGGTTTCACGGGCCATCGCCGCCTCCTCTGCTGCTATTTGACGAAGACCAGCTCCCGCTTGAACGGGAACACGTCCGGATCGATCATCTCGCCGAATTCGCGCGCGGCCTTGTGGCCGGCATAGACGGCATGCACGATGGCACCCGGCACGTCGCTGTCGCCGATGTTCCGCAGCGTGACGATGCCGGCAGCATCGCGCCCGGCCGCGTCGGCCTTCAGTTCGAGATAGAGCGCGTCGCTGGCGTGCCGCGAGGTGACACTGACCAGGGTCGCCGCGTCGATGCGTTTCTCGACGCCGGTATAGTTGCAGGCAAACAGGCCGTGGTCCCCGCCCCAGGCCGCGAGGCGATGGGTGAGGACCAGCCTGACACCCATCTTCATCAGCTTGGCCTGGGTCTTGAACTGCTCGTCGGTATAGAAGGCCCAGTTGGAAATGTCGGTCCCCGGCGTCACCAGGGTCACGTCATGGCCCTCGGCGCGCAGCTTCTCGGCGATGACGCCGCCCATATAGTATTGATCGTCGTCATAGACGATGACCGGGCCGCCCACGGCCTTGCCGGCCATGATGTCGTCGGGTGTGAGGACATTTGCGGCATCGCGCGCCAGGACCGGCAGGTGATTGTTGTGGCCGATTCCGTCGCGTCGCCAGACGGCACCGGTCGCCAGAATCACATGGCGGTAGCCGGCCTCAAGGATGGCCGTCTTGTCCATGCGGCTTTCGCGAAAGATCTCGATATTGGGAAGCTTCTCGATCTGGCCGAGGCGGTAGTCACGCACCCGCGCCCAGGCGGCGAGGCCCGGCAGTTTGGGTTCCCGGTTGAGCCGTCCGCCGAGATCGCGCGATGCGTCGGCGAGCGCCACGTCATAGCCGCGCCGCGCCAGGCTCATGGCGCATTCGAGGCCGGCCGGGCCGGCGCCAACGATCAGCACCGGATCGTCGGCATGACCGTTCTTCGGGTTCATGATCTCGGGATGCCAGCCGCGGCGGTATTCCTCGCCGATGGTCGGGTTCTGCGTACACCGCAGCGGCACCCCGGAATTGTTCTGGGCGCGGCAGATGTTGCAGCCGATACATTCCCTAATGTCGTCCTCGCGCCCTTCGTCGATCTTCAGTGGGATGAAGGGATCGGCGATCGAAGGCCTGGCCGCGCCGATGAAATCGAGGATACCGCGCTTGACCTGGTCGACCATGGTATCGGGCGAGGTAAAGCGGCCGACGCCCACCACCGGCTTGCTGGTCAGTTTCTTGACGAAGCCGGTGAACTTCTCCTGATGCGCTTCCGGTCCGAAGCGCGAGGAGAGCGAATCGTTCTCGACATAGGAAATGTTGACGTCCCAGAGATCGGGAAGCTCGGCCAGCAGCGAGATCACCGCCTCGCCCTCCTCCGCCGCCTGCACGCCCTCCGGGCCCATCAGTTCGTCGACCGCGAGGCGCACGGCTACGGCGCAGGTATCGCCGATCGCATCCTTGGTGTCCTCGATCATCTCCCTGAGCAACCGCGCGCGATTCTCGATCGGGCCGCCATATTCGTCGGAACGCTGGTTCCAGCGCTTGGTGATGAACTGGAATGGCAGATAGCCGTGCCCCGCATAGACATAGACGATGTCGAACCCGGCGCGCTTAGCGCGCCTGGCGGCATCCACCTGCCATTTCCGCAGGTTGCGGATGTCCTCGCGGTCCATGGCGCGGGTCTGCATCGGAAAGACCGCGTGCTGGGTCGAGCCCGAGGGCGACAGGGGCGTTTCGCGGCTCCAGCGATTGGGACTGTGATTGCCGCCATGCCAGAGCTCGACGCCGGCCAGCGCGCCGTGGCGCTTGATCTTCTCGACGGTGAGCGACTGCGTCTTCACGTCGTTCTCGTCCCAAAGGGCACAGAGACGATAGGGGGCGTCCTCGGACGACCAGTGCATGGAGCAGTATTCTGTGTTGACGACGCCCCAGCCGCCTTCGGACTTCAGTTCGCGCAGGCGCGAGACCGAATGCGGCAGGTCGTAGCCCATGCCGGTGCAATGCGGCACCTGGTAGAAGCGGTTGCGGGCGGTGACCGGCCCGATCTTCACCGGTTCGAACAGAAGGTCGTAGCGTGGATTGCGCGGCACGGTGACGGTCTCCCCAACGATGCAGGTCGCAGCCAGGCGCCCGGCTGGTCCTGCTGGCAGGATGGTTTGTTTATGGTTTCAGATGCTTGATCAAGCTGTATACAGCTGGCGACAAAGAGTCAATCGGCCTCATAGATGGACTTTTGAGGTGAGCCCGAGATAGGAGCCCAGCCCCAGCCAACTGAGCAGCGGCGGCGCCAGATAGGGGGCGAAATTCGCCGCATTGCTGCCAAAGGCAAGGCCCGTCTGACCGTTTGTGCCGAAGCCCGAAAATATCCCGATCAGATTCGGGCGCCCGCTCTCGTCGATGAGAACGATCGGCCCGCCGCTGTCACCGATGCGGATGATGCAATCCGTCACCAGGATGGCCTGGGTAAAGACCGGACTTGAATCCGGAGGATCGACCACCTGGCATCTGCCATGGCGGCGCAGTTCACGCGTGGCGCCATAGCCATAGCCGGCGGTATAGAGACTGGCGCCACTCCGAAGGCGCGCCAGGATTTCCTGGGTGGTGAGTCGCGCCACCGCGACCGGGGCCACGGCCCGCACCGGTGGCTCGATGCCGACCAGGGCCCAATCCGCGGCCACGTCCATGGCACTGTCGACCGCCCCGTTCCCGGCCGTGCTGCCGATCGCCCGGATGGCGAAGGCGCGAGAACTGCCCAGATCCGGTTGGGCGCCGAAATTCGGGTGAAAGGCGAAACCGGCGGCCATCCCGCTAGTCTCGCCCTGAAAAAGGCAATGCGCCGCCGTCACGATCAGGTCTGGCGCCACCAGCACGGCGGTACAGGGCCGGCCGCCTTGGCCGACCTGCAACTGGCCGACGGCGGCTGTCCACGGCAAGGGGGCAGGTGCCGCAGGCGGCGGCGGCGCGGGCGGCGCCGGCGGCCGCGCCGCACAACCGGCGAGGCACCCCAGCAGGGCCAGACCTAGAATGAAACCGGCGAGGCGCATGAGGTTTATGGCTGGGACAGGCTGGTCGCCGCCGCGGGTGCCGACTTCCCCTCACCGATCATGTCGGCAAAATAGATGGAGCTTGGGCCGAAGCTGGTCATCTCATCGCTGTCTTCCGGGCGCCAGAAATTGGTCACGACGCCAACCACGACATGCTGGCCCGCGGCATCGCTGAGAAGGATCGGACCGCCGCTGTCACCCGGGATCACGGCGCAGTTGTTCTTGATGACGTCGCGCCCCGTTCGCAGAAGATCCTTTTCGTCGACGATCAGTCGGCAATGGTCGCGGATCTGCAGGCGCCGGCCGGAACCGACGCCGTAAACACCATAGCCGGCATGAGCCAGGGTGTTGCCCCCCTTGAGGCGTTCCTCGATTTCGGCAACGCTGAGTTTTTCGACCTTCAAGGGCGCCAGGTAATCGACATTGCGGGCGATCCGCAACAGCGCCCAGTCGTCGCGCGGCTCGCCGCGCAGTTCACCGCTGGCATCCGGCTTGATCGGCCAGCCCATGGCAATGACCGAGGCCACCGGGATCGGCCGCAGCCGTTCCCGCCCGACATCGAGCGCGGGGGTAAAGGAAAAATCGGTGATGCGGGCATAATCGCCACGACCATAGAGGCAGTGGGAAGCCGTCAGGATGATGTCCGGTCGCACCAGGGTCGCCGAGCAGGACCCACCCGCCTCGACCGAATCCAGCCGACCGATCGCCGCGGACCACGGGAGTGGGCCGCTCGGCCGGTCGACCATGCGCACCGGGCTGGCGCAGGCAGCGAGTAGAACGGCCGCCATGAGCAAAACGGCGGCTGTCGCGCCAGGCACCCTTGGTTTGCATATCGTCGGCTTGTGCATATCGCCTCTCCAACTCCCTGGCAAAATGGCGGGTCGGTCTGCCCTCGATTTCTCTCCGCTTATCCCGGGGTACCAGCTGCCGGGCGCCCGACGCGCGCCGCAACGCCCAGGAGGCCGCCCAGGGACTTCGGGTTACCCATGACGTCGGCGAGGCTGTACTGGTCCAGCACATTGAGAAAAGCCTGAAGGGCCTCGTCGAGAACGCCAGCCAGGGCGCAGGCAGGTGCAATCGGGCAGGTGTTGTGGTCCGGGTTGAAGCATTCGACCAGGACCAGATTGGTTTCCATCTGACGGATGGTGGCCCCGATATTGATCTCGGCCGGGGGGATCTGCAGACGCATGCCGCCATGGCGCCCCCGCACCGTCTCAATGATCCCGAGTCGACCCAGCCGATGGGCAACCTTGGTCAGGTGGCTCTCGGAGATGCCATAGGCGGAGGCGATCTCCTCGATCGTCGCCAGGGCATCCGGCCGCAGCCCCAGATAGATCAGGACCCGCAATGAATAGTCGGAAAACTGGGTGAGTTGCATCGGGACCCCATGCGCCTGGTTCCCGGCCAGCTTATCCGGTCGCTTCGGCGCATGAAAGTGGCCTATGGGCCTTCCAGGCGGGTGACGCTGGCAAGAATATGGTTTAAAAGCCCATGGTGAGGATCGGCAGGTCCGGCCAGTCGGTGCCGGCAACTGCCGGCTTGCAACCTCCGACGATATTGCAGGGAGATCCGCGTGGGCAGCAAAGGTCAGATTCTGGCGGCACTCGATACGGTTGATATTGACCGGGCCGTCGATTGGGCGCATCGGCTGGATCGGACAGTCGCCGGCGTCAAACTCGGGCTGGAGTTCTTTCTTGCCAATGGCCCGCTCGGCTATCGTCGAATTGCCGCCGTCGGCATGCCGATCTTCCTGGACCTCAAGCTTCACGACATTCCCAATACCGTGGCCGGCGCCGTGCGCGCCATCATGCCACTGGCCCCCAGCATCGTGACGGTTCACGCCGCCGGCGGCCAGACCATGATGCAAGCGGCGCGTGAAACGGCCGATGAGGAAGCCGGCAAGCGCGACGGCAAGCGCCCCAAGATCATCGGCGTTACCGTGCTGACCAGTCTCGATGACAAGGATCTGGGTGCGATCGGCCAATCCGGCTCGACCAGCGACCAGGTCAAACGCTTGGCTGCACTGGCCAAGACGGCTGGCCTTGACGGGGTGGTCTGTTCCCCGCACGAGATCGAGGCGCTTCGGAGCGAACTCGGCCCGGACTTCCTTCTGGTGGTGCCGGGGGTTCGCCCGGCCGGCAGCGACACTGGCGACCAGAAGCGGGTGCGCACGCCGGGCGAGGCGGCCAAGGCCGGGGCCGACTACCTGATCATCGGCCGGCCGATCACGGCGGCGGCCGATCCGCGCGAGGCCGCCTGCCGCATCGGAACCGAAATCGACGGTGCGATCGGCCACGTCCCGGCGCAAGCCCGTCGTTAAGAGTTCTTGACGACCGCAACATGACGCAACCGAGCGGTACTGATCTGCAG
The DNA here is from genome assembly GCA_016794165.1 of Rhodospirillaceae bacterium. GTDB lineage: Bacteria > Pseudomonadota > Alphaproteobacteria > Dongiales > Dongiaceae > Dongia. The sequence goes on along the minus strand of JAEUKV010000291.1, from coordinate 38,945 downwards.
GCATGGCCACTCGCCATGGCGGCTCTCCGCCGGGTGTGGCAGATGCGCGACGACCTCTTGCGACTGGCCGCCGTCCCGGTGATCGTCAATTTCCTTCTGAACATCTGGCTGCAGGGCGCGATCGGCGATCTGCTGATTGTCATTGAACCGGGTCAGACGCCCGACCCGGCCGTCGTCTCGGCCCTGGAGATGCCACTGATCGGTTATGCCCTGGCGAGTTGGTGCGTGGTTGTCGTCTTTGTAGTCAACTGGATGCGGTTCCTGGTGCTGGGGCCGGACGCCGTGCCGGGCTTGGGTCTCGCTTTCGGCCGCCGCCATTTGCGGATGTTGCTGTTGTCCCTGGCCATGCAGATCGGCGGAGGTTTCCTCCTCGCGATCATGCTGTTGATCGTGCTGCTGGTCTATCCGGCACCCGCCCTGCAATATGCGGCCGTGATCCTGTTCCTGATCTGGTATCTCATCGCCGTCGTGCGCCTGGGGCCGGTCTGGGTCGGGATCGCCATCGACGCGCCGATGAAACTCCGTGACGCGTGGCGGCGAACCGAGGGCTATGGCATCAGGCTGGCAGTCGCATTCGTCACCGTCTCCTTCCTGCTGTTTGTGCTGCAGACCATGCTGCTAAGCTTGTCGGTCAGCCTCGGCTTCATGACTGCGGCACCGCTGGCGCTCAGCTTCATTTCCGTGGTGATCCAGTACGTCATGTTCGCCAGCATCGGCGCCGTTTTCGTTCTTACCTATCCGCGTTTCGTCTCGGAAACGGTGTAGCCATGCCGGTCGACGCCAAGATCTGCGGGTTGAAGACGGCGGAAACGGTCGATGCGGCCGTCAGCGGCGGCGCCTTCATGATCGGCTTCAACTTCTTTGCCAGGAGCCCGCGCTACCTGAGCCCGGCCCTGGCCGGTGAATTGGGGAAACGCGTACCGGCTTCCACCGGCAGGGTGGGACTGGTTGTCGATGCCGGCGATGACGAAATCGCCGCCATCCTGAACGAGGCGCGGCTCGATCTGCTGCAACTCCACGGCAAGGAGACACCGGACCGGGTCGCCGCGGTAAAGGCGCGCTTCGGTCTGCCCGTGATGAAGGTGATCAGCGTCGCGGAGGCGGCGGACATCGCCTCGGCCAGGGCCTATGAAGATGTCGCCGACCGGTTGATGTTCGACACCAAGCCGCCGAAATCCATGTCGAACGCCCTGCCCGGCGGCAATGCAATCAGTTTCGACTGGTCGCTGCTGCGGGGTCAATCCTTCGGGCTTCCCTGGATGCTGGCGGGCGGGCTCCATGCCGGCAACCTGGCGCAGGCGGTCAAGGCGACAGGCGCCCCGGCGGTCGACACGTCGTCCGGGGTCGAGGATCGACCGGGCAAGAAAAGTATCAACAAAATCAAGGAATTTCTGGCGATCGCCCAATCCCTTTGAGGGGGTCGCGACTTGCGCGCTGGACCTTTGACCTTTGCCCGCACCTATGGTTGATTGCGCCCGTTGAGCGAACCCGCTCTTATCCATCTGTTTTCCCTGCGTTTCGGAGCCAATCTGCCGTGAGCACTGCCAGCGCCGCCCAACCCAATTCGTTCCGCACCGGACCGGACGAACATGGCCGTTTCGGCATTTTCGGCGGCCGTTTCGTCGCGGAAACCCTGATGCCGCTGATCCTCGAGGTGGAAAAGGCCTATGCCGCCGCCAAGGCGGACCCGACCTTCGCCGACGAGATGGAATACTACCGCGCCCATTACATCGGCCGCCCCAGCCCGCTTTATTTCGCCGAACGCCTGACCCGGGAGTTGGGCGGCGCCAAGATTTACATGAAGCGCGACGAGCTCAATCACACCGGCTCCCACAAGATCAACAATTGCGTCGGCCAGATCCTGCTGGCACGGCGCATGGGCAAGACCCGCATCATCGCCGAGACCGGGGCCGGCCAGCACGGCGTCGCCACCGCCACGGTCTGCGCGCTCTTCAACCTCCCATGCACCGTCTATATGGGGGCGACCGACATTGCCCGGCAGCAGCCCAATGTCTTTCGCATGAAGCTGCTCGGTGCCGAAGTGGTGCCGGTGCACAGCGGCACGGCGACGCTCAAGGATGCGATGAACGAGGCGCTGCGCGACTGGGTCGCCAATGTCGAGAACACCTTCTACATCATCGGCACCGCCGCGGGACCGCATCCCTATCCAACCATGGTGCGCGACTTCCAGTCCGTGATCGGTGTCGAGACCAGGGAACAGATCCTGGCGGCCGAGGGGCGCCTGCCCGACACGCTGGTCGCCTGTATCGGCGGAGGCTCCAACGCCATCGGCCTGTTCCATCCATTCCTCGACGACCGCGAGGTCGAGATCATCGGCGTCGAGGCTGGCGGCGACGGGGTCGAGACCGGACGCCACGCGGCTTCCCTGACCGGCGGCCGACCCGGCGTGCTCCATGGCAACCGCACCTATCTGCTGCAGAACGATGACGGGCAGATCATCGACGCGCATTCGATCTCGGCCGGCCTGGATTATCCGGGTATCGGTCCGGAGCATTCCTGGCTGCATGAGATGAAGCGGGTGAAATACGTCTCGGCGACGGATCAGGAGGCGCTCGACGCCTTCCAGATGCTGGCCCGGATCGAGGGGATCATCCCTGCGCTCGAACCCGCGCATGCGCTTGGCTATGTCCGCAAGCTGGCGCCGACACGCGCCAGGGAACAGATCATCATCATGAATCTCTGCGGTCGCGGCGACAAGGACATCTTCGCCGTCGCGGAAAGGCTGGGCACGAAACTATGAGTACGCGAATCGAGAAGCGTTTCGGCGAGTTGCGCGCGGCCGGGCGCGGTGGCCTGGTGGTGTTCGTTACGGCCGGCGATCCCACCTACGAGGTGTCGCGCGAGATTTTGCTGGGGCTGCCCAAATCGGGCGCCGATTTGATCGAGATCGGCATGCCCTTTACCGATCCGATGGCGGATGGACCGGCCATCCAGGCGTCGTCGCTGCGCGCGCTCAAGAGCGGTCAGAACATGAAGAAGACGCTGCAATTGGTGCGCGAATTCCGCGCCAAGGATGCGGCAACCCCCATCGTGCTGATGGGCTATTACAACCCGATCTATTCCTACGGTGTCGACCGCTTCCTCGCCGATGCGGGCAAGGCCGGGGTTGATGGCCTGATCATCGTGGATTTGCCGCCGGAGGAGGACGAGGAGCTGTGTCTGCCGGCGATGAAGGCGGGACTCAATTTCATCCGCCTCGCCACGCCGACCACCGACGATATCCGCCTGCCGACGGTGCTCAACAACACCTCCGGCTTCGTCTATTATGTCTCGATCATGGGTATTACCGGCACACGCTCGGCCAGCGACGCGGACATTGCCGCCGCTGTCGGTCGATTGAAGCGACATACGGATCTGCCGATCGCGGTCGGCTTCGGTATTTCGACGCCGGAGCGCGCCGCGGCGGTCGCCAGGGTGGCCGATGCCGCTGTGGTCGGATCGGCAGTGGTCAACCGCATCGCTGCGGCCCTGGATGCCAACGGCGTACCGACGCCACACGCCGCCAGTTCGGCGCTCGACCTCGTCAAGAGCCTGGCCGCGGGCGTCCGCGCCGCCCGGGCTTGATCGATTAGTGGCCGGAACGGCGACACGGAGAAAGACAAGATGAGCTGGCTCACCAATTTCGTGCGGCCCAAGATCCGCAAGCTGGTCCAGAAGACGGACGTGCCGGAGAACCTCTGGGACAAATGCCCCGCCTGCGGCCAGATGATCTTCCACCGCGAGCTTAACGCCAATCAGCGCGTCTGCCCACATTGCGGCCATCACATGCGCATCGATGTGAAGACGCGGTTGGAGCTGCTGTTCGACGATGGGAAATATGAACGCGTCGAGACGCCCAAGGTGCTGCTCGACCCGCTCAAGTTCAAGGATCGCAAGCGCTATACCGACCGCCTGCGCGACGCCCAGGCCAAGACCGAGGAACAGGACGCGATCGTGGTCGCCTATGGCAGCATGAACGGCGCCGATGCCGTGGTGGCCGCGTTCAATTTCGACTTCATGGGCGGCTCCATGGGCATGGCGGTGGGCGAAGGCCTGGTCGCCGCGGCGGAACTCGCTGTCGCGCGCAAGGCCGGCCTGGTGGCGGTACCCGCTTCCGGCGGCGCCCGCATGCAGGAGGGAATTCTCTCGCTCATGCAGATGCCGCGTTCGGTGATCGCCGTCGACCAGGTCAAGGAAGCGGGCCTTCCCTTTATCGTCCTGCTGACCGATCCCACCACCGGCGGGGTCTCCGCCTCCTTTGCCATGCTGGGCGACATCCAGATCGCGGAGCCAGGCGCGCAGATCGGCTTTGCCGGTGCCCGCGTCATCGAGGAAACGATCCGCGAGAAGCTGCCGGAAGGATTCCAGCGCGCCGAGTATCTGCTCGACCATGGCATCATCGACCTGGTGCTGCCGCGCAAGGAACTGCGCGAGCAGATCGGCCGGCTGATATCGCTGCTCACCAAGCGCGACGAGGCCGCGTGACCCAGACCAGCGACATCGTTCTCGAGCGCCTTACCAGACTTCATCCCAAGCTGATCGACCTGGAGCTCGGCCGCGTCCTGCGCCTGCTGGCGGCCGTCGGGCATCCGGAGCGGCGCCTGCCGCCGGTGATCCATGTCGCCGGCACAAACGGCAAGGGCTCGGTGATCGCCTATCTGCGCGCCATCCTGGAGGCCGCCGGCTACCGGGTCCATGTCTATATCTCACCGCATCTGGTGCGCTTCCACGAACGCATCCGGCTTAACGGCAAACTGATCGAGGAACCGGCACTGATCGAACTGCTGGAGGAATGCGAACGCGCCAATGGCGACGTGCCGATCACCTTCTTCGAGATCACGACCGTGGCGGCCTTCCTCGCCTTTACCCGTGAACCGGCCGATATCGTGCTGCTGGAAACCGGGGTCGGCGGCGAATTCGATGCCACCAATGTGGTCGACCAGCCGCTGGCCAGCGTGCTGATGCCGATCTCGTTCGATCACATGCAATTCTTCGGCAATACACTGGAACTGATCGCCAAGGCCAAGGCCGGAATCATCAAATCGGGGCGCCCCGCGGTCATTTCGCCACAACCGCCCGAGGCCCTCGCCGTGTTCGAGGCAAAGGCCGCCAGTCTCGGCGCGCCGCTCTGCCGCTTCGGCCGGGAATGGCGTTGCGATGGCGATCTGGTAACCGCGTTGCGCTTTGCCGACCATCGCGGCCCGCGGCTCTACCCGATGCCCGGTCTCGCCGGCCGGCACCAGATCAGGAACGCCGGCTGCGCCATTGCGACCACCGGTGTGCTGGAGGGCTTCACGATCTCCGACGGCCATATCGCGCGGGGACTGCGCGAGGTGTCCTGGCCGGCCCGCATGCAGCGCCTGACCCGGGGACCGCTGGTCGAGATGCTGCCCGGGGGCGCTTCGGGCAATTGGGAGCTATGGCTGGACGGCGGTCACAATGCGGAAGCGGGCGAGGTCATCGCCCAGATGCTGGCCGATTGGCGGGCCGGCGACGGTAAACCCGCGCACCTTATCTTCGGCATGCTCAACAGCAAGGATCCGGTGGCGTTCCTGGGACAGCTTGCCCCCCATGCCGAGGATCTGGCGGCGGTGGCCATCCCCGGCGACCATGCCAGTCTCTCGATCGAGGAATGCGTCGCGGCCGGCGCCGATGTCGGCCTGCTTAGCCAGGGATTCCGCTCGGTAGAAGCGGCGTTGCGCGCGATCGTCGACACCCATATGGGCAGCAGCGAGCCGCGCCGGATCCTTATCTGCGGATCGCTCTATCTCGCCGGCACGGTGCTGGCGGAGAACGGCTGATCAAGCTTCTGGAAAGGCGAGCCGGAAATCTATCCGTCTCGCATCTGCGGCCAGGAGCATGAGATCTCGCCGCGCGGACACGTCGCCTGGATTCCGCTGCAGGCGCGCCAGCAGGCGCGCCCGCTCGATGACGATCTCGACATAGGGTAACGGTTCGGCGGCGGTAAACTGTGCGAGGCCGCCAGCAAAGCGATCCAGCAAGGCCCAATCATCAGCAATGATCGCCCAGTCGATTGCGAACGCACGAAAGAAGATGTGATTGTGTGCCATGCCGGTCTGACGCAACAGGACCTCGCCGCGCTCAATCGCTGCGCGCGCCTCCGCTCCTATCCCCAGAATGATGGCGCGTACCGCGAGAATCAACGCTCCGGCAAAGCCGATGCCGGTCTCTTCCGCTAGCACCACGGCTCGGCGCGACAGGGCTTCTGCCTCCGCGTTTCTTCCGGCCGCCAGCAAGCTCATCGCCAGGATCGTAGCAGTAATGGATTCGTAGCGCCGCGCCCCGATCTCTGCCGCCAGCTCCATGGCCTCGCGCGCCGGTGTCTCGGCCTCCGGCCAGCGACGAGCCGTCATCAGGATGAACGCCCTGCATTCGAGCCCGAACATCTCGCCAAAGCGATCACCGATCTGGGTTGCCGCGGCACACGCTGCTGCCACATCCTCCAGCCCGAGGTCGAACCGGCCGTAGAAGACGTGGCAGTTGCCGATCATGCCGCGATTGGCGGGCACGATGCGCAGCAGACCGGCACTTTCGGCCGCATCGACCGCGTTGATGAAATGGCGTTGTGCCAGGGCATAGCGACCCTGCAAGTAGTAGGCATCGCCAAGGCCGCTCTCTGCCCGTGCCAACCACTCCGCCTCACCGGCCTGGCGCGCAGCAGCAAGGGCTGCACCATGGGCAGCCAAACACTCATCCGCCCTGCCCAGCGCGAAATTTAGATTGCCGCGCAGATAGCTGATCTCGGCCAACAAGGCCGGTTCGTCTTCGGCATCGGCGAGCGGTTCTGCCGCCAAGAGATGGTTCATGGCCAGGTCGATGTCGCCCAACTGCCGATGACAGGCAGCCAGGCCGACGAGTGTCCGGCTGCGATCGAGCGGTTCCGGCTCGGCCTCCAGGGCGCGCTCGAAGGCCGCGCGAGCGGCCAGCGGATCGCCGATGTCAAGAAAGCGTCGGCCGGCTTCCAGGCCGAGGCGACAACGTTCTAGCGGAGTCCGGGCCAGAGTCAGGCCACGCGCCGCCAGCTGCGCTGCCCGGTCGAGATGATAGAGCGACGCTTCATGCCGGGCCGCCCGACGATAGGCGTCAACCGCCGCATCCGATTCAGCGCGATCGAGATGCTCGGCAAAAAGAACGGGATCGCGCTCGGCAAACAGTTCGGCCGCCTTGCGATGCAACTGACGACGGTGCTCGCGGGTCAAGGCCGAGTAGATACCGCTATGGATGAGGGCGTGAGCAAATAGGTAGCCCCCGGGCGTCGGGCGCAGCAATTGCCGGCGCACCATGGCCGCGCCATCGAAGCCGGGGTGCCCCAGCAACCGCGCCAGATCCTCGCCGCTGAATTGTTGGCCCAGAATCGAGGCCGCCTGCAAAGCCGTCCGCTCGCCCTCCGGCAACTGATCGAGGCGGGCAAGGACGACGTTCTGCAGCGAGTCTGGCAGGACGCCGCCTTCGCCGCTCTGGCGGTGGCGCAGCAGCTGCTCGAGGAACAGCGGATTCCCTTCCGCGCGCGCCACGCACCGATGAACGAACGGGTCGATGTCGATGGCAATCTGTGTCGACATTTCGAGTGCTTCCGTCGACGAGAGTGGCGTGAGATCGATCGAGATGACTCGGCCGCTGCGGAGACTGGCGCGCCATGTTGCGTCGATCGGATCCGGATCGACGCGCGTGGTCATCAGCAACATGGCACGCGAACCGGCGACTCGATCGGCGAGAGACGCCAGGGTCAGCAGAAAACTGTCGTCCGCCCAGTGGATATCCTCGATCACCATCAGCGTCGGCTGCCGGGCGGCCGCATCAGCTAGCATCTGGGCCAGGGCGTTGGCCCTTACGCCCTGCCGGGCGGCATGACTCATGGCCTCCAGATGCCGGGCTTCCTCTGGCAGCAGCGGGCGATCGACTAGCGACGCCAGCATGGCCCGCTGCAGCGGATCAAGATAGTCAGATTCGCCGACCACGCTGGCGAGAGCCAGCGCCAGTTGTCGATGCGGGTCGCGGATGGCGCCGGTGCCAAAATCGAGGATACGCAAGACGAAGCAGTGGAAACCGCTGCCTCGGGCCCGCTGCACCGCTTCTTCCGCCAGTCGTGACTTGCCGATTCCGGGAACACCGCGGACCACCAGCGAGGCACCGACACCCTCGTCCCGGCAGGTTGCCAAGAGAGCGTCGATCTGGGCGCATTCACTGCGCCGCCCAATGATCGGCCGGCGATGCCGATGGCTGTCGCTCAGAGGTGCGCCCGCCCGAAAAATCGGAGCAGGCGCCGCCAGACCCTTGATCGCCTGCTCGCCGAGTTGCACGATCTCGAAGCTCTGCCCGACATGCCGAGCGACTTCCTCCGAGACGAGTGTCTCGCCCGGTCCTGCGCGCTCCATTAGCCGAGCTGCCAGATTGACCGCCGGCCCGACGACCGTATACGTGCTGTGAACGGCGCTTCCCAGACCGCTCGCCAGCACGTCACCAACCGCAATGCCGATATGAACCGACAGATTGCGCCCGGCCTCCGCGGACAATTCCGGCATCACCTGATGAAGCGCATGGGCGGCACCTACGGCGCGTTCCGGATCGTCACCATGAGCGATCGGCGCGCCGAACAGCGCCATGACATTGTCGCCAATATGCTTGTCGACGCGCCCACCGAATTGCAGGATGATCTCGTCGGCAATCTCGAAGAAGCGCGCCAGCAGCCCGTGCATCTCCTCCGGATCGATCCGCTGCGCCAGGGCTGTATAACCAACCAGGTCAGCGAACATCACGCTCACCGGCCGGCGCTCCGCACTTGCCGCCTCTGCCGGCTTCCTGCGGCCTAGATCGCGTCCGCAGCCGCCACAATAGGCGTCGTCGTGGTCATTGGCAAAGCCGCAAACCGGACAAGCCAGTGGCAAAGCCGCGCCGCAAGCGGCGCAGAATTGTCGTTCAGCCTTGTTTTCTGCCGCACAAATGGAACAGCGCATGATCGGCTCATCGCTCCACCGCGCATCATTCGTGCCGACAGCTTGCGCCATCGGCAGGCAAGCGGCAAGCCGGCAAAAGGAAACCCCGCCGCGGCGATGCCGGGCGGGGCCATGAACCGACTAGCTGGGAATCGCGGTCAGATGACCGAGTTCACCCATTCCAGCAGCTTGCGCTTTGGCTCGGCGCCGATCTTGGTGCCAGCGACCTGCCCGCCCTTGAACAGCATCAGGGTAGGCACGCCGCGAATCCCGTACTTCTTCGGCGTCTGCGCGTTGCGGTCGATATCGACCTTCACGATCTTCAGCTTGCCGTCGAGCTCCTGCGCGATCTCCTCCAGCACCGGGGCGATCGTCTTGCAGGGCCCACACCACTCGGCCCAGAAATCCACCAGCACCGGCTGGTCGGATTTGAGGACATCGGCGTCGAAGCTTGCGTCGCTGACATGGGTCGTGCTCATCCCGTCTTCCTTCACATGGGGCCATTCCAAGAATCCGGCGGCCCGTTTCTACCAATGAACGGCATCGCGCCAGATCGCTGGCCCGAATGGCGCCGCATGAGCGGGAATCTATGGACCCATCCGGCCAGCGTCAAGGTGACGACGCCGTCCGGAGAGGCAGACTTGCTCAAGACGCATGGCTGTCGAGGAGATGGTCGGGAATCGGCATCAAGCGCGGTACGGCGCTCCATAGAAGATAGCAAGCGACTGTATGGCTTGGATAAATCTTCCGGATGGCCGAGCGATAGAGAGCCAACTGGCGAAGGTACTGCACCGAGACATGTTCGGCTTGCATGGCTGGCGGCCGGTTGCTTTTGAAATCGACGATGTGGCAGTGAGTCGCCGTCACCACCAGGCGATCGATCTGGCCGCTGAGGATCTCGCGGCCGCCGTCGGCCTTTGCCAGTTCGGCGACGATCGGCACTTCCGCGCGAGAGCCCGGCACGAAAAGCGACGCGAATGCCGGGTCCTCCAGCACCGCCATCACTTCGTCCACGATCGCATCCAGGTCGCTGTCGCCAGCGGCCAGGCCGCTGCTGCGGTTGATCGCCGTCAGCCAGCGCCGCGCCGTCGGCCGGCGCTCGGCCAGGGGCAGGTCCGGCAGCAACTGGAAGAGTTTGTGAATGACGAGGCCCCGCTGGAAGCGGAAACCCTGATCGCGTCCAAGGGGCGAGAGCAGGGGCGTGTCGGCACCGGCATCGGCGCTGGGACGCGAGGGTATCAGCGGTCGCGGCGGATCGGGTTCCGGCGCCACCGGATGGAGCGCCCAGTGTTGGAACGGCGCCGCGATATCGATCGGGAGTGCCGTCCTGGTGACCTTGTCGCCCGGCGGATCGGCCTGCGGGCAGGCATAGGACCGCCAAATGCCTTCCCAGCCATCCTCGTCGCGCCATGCCGCGGGTTCCGCTGTCCTCATGTCCGCGACCCCTTGCGCCGCCAGATCGGCGAGCGCACCGGCCACGTTGGCATGCCAGCTGACCTGCGCGCTGTTCCGGCGACCGCGCCAGCCGCAGACATAGAGGCAGTCCTCGGCCCGGGTCATGGCCACATAGAGCAGCCGGTTCTCTTCCTCCTCGGCCCGCTGTTCGGCCGCATTGCGCGCCATCTGCGTCGCCGCGACATCGAGTTCCTTGCGCGGCACCCAGACCGGCAGTTCCGCCGCGTCGCCGCCCAGCCAGAACAGGCCGGGCGAAACGGGCTTGCCTCTCTGGCCGTCGGCGATGAAAACGACCGGCGCCTGCAGGCCCTTGGCGCCGTGCACCGTCATGATCCGCACCTGGCCGCCGCCATCCTCGCCGAGTTCGCGCTTCACTTCCGCCTCGCTGACGTCGAGCCAATGGCGGAAACCCTGCAGCGACGGCAGGTTGTTTGTCTCGTAGCCGAGCGCCAGGTTGAGCAGTTCCTCGATCGCCTCGCCGACCTGCAGGCCGAGGCGGGCAAGGAGCCGACGGCGACCGTCGCCCGCCGTCAGCAGATCCGCGAGCAGTTCATAGGGCGTCAGGCGCTGGGAACGTTCGAGGTAGTCGGCGAGAAAACGCCGCGCTTCGGCAAAGCGTGGATTGGTGGGTGAGAGATCGCGCAGCCGCTGCCACAGGCTTTGGTCGCCGCGCTCGATGCAGAGCTCGAACAGGTCCTCCTCGCTGAGGCCGATCAGGGGACTCTTCAAGAGCGCCGCGAGATTGAGGTCGTCTTCCGGCAGCAGCATGAAGTCGAGCATCGCGACCAGATCCTGCACCGCCAGCTCCGACATAAGGACCAGGCGATCGATCCCGGAGACTTCGATGCCGCGCGCCTTCAACGCCTTGACCAGGGCCGGAACGAAGGCCGTGCGGGAACGCACCAGCACCATGATGTCGCCGGCATGGATGGCGCGGCCACGCGCCGGCAGGGGTTGCCCGCCCTTGACCAGATCGGCGATCTTGTCGGCAATGGCGAGGGCGAGGCGGGCAGCCGGATCACTGGGTCCGGAATCGATCTCGGGCGGCGCCCAGGGCACCGGGTCCCGACCATCGAGCGGGATGGCCAGGGGCCAGACTTCCACCAGACCGGCGGCACCGATGCGCGCGGGAATGTGCTGGATCGCGGATTTTCCATCGCCGACACCGATGCCGGCAGGGCCGGCAAAGACGGTATCGACGACCTGCAGCACGGCCGGGCTGGAGCGGAAAGAGACGTTGAGCGGGATATCCAGGAACGACGTGCGCGGATCGCTGGCTCCGGGTGCGCGCGCCAGCCGCTCCTGGAAATGCTCCCGGGCGGCGAGAAAGGCGCGCGGCTCCGCCCCCTGGAAGCTGAAGATCGACTGCTTGTAATCCCCCACCGCGAAGACCGAGCGCGGCCTGTCGGCGCCACCGCCCCCGTCGTGGCGGCGATCGGCCCCGCTGCCGGCCACCAGTTCCTCGGTCAGTGCCTTCACGATGTCCCATTGCACCGGGCTGGTGTCCTGGCCCTCGTCGATCAGGACATGGTCGATGCCGCCGTCGAGCTTGTAGAGCACCCAGGGCGCAATGCCCGGCCGTTGCAGCAACTGCCGCGTTGCCAGGATGAGGTCGTCGAAATCGAGCGCCGCGGTCGCTGCCTTCAGCTTCTGAAAGCGGATCAGCAGATCGAGACCGAGGGTCATGAGGGCCGCTGAATCCGCCAGGATGTCGACGGCGCGCAACCGATCGAGAACCCGGATGAGCCGCGCCACTTCGCGCTCCAGCATCCGCTCGATGTCCGGCATCGCCTTGACGGCGTCCTTGCCGGCAAGTTTGGCCCGCGGCTCCAGCTTGGCTGTAAAATAAACCTGCAGATAGCCCTCGAACGATTCAAGGCGATCGTCCACCGACGCTGCCAAGAAGGCGGCGAGCGTCGTCGCCCGCGCCGCATCGGTCTTGCCCCCCCGCGCCAGGACATCGGCGGCTGCGCGCAAACCGGCCACATCAAAGGCGTCATCCCGACACGCCTTCAGCAGGGCCTTCCGCCGGTCGTCCGACGGATCGATGCCCAGGAGCGCCGCCAGCGCCCGGCGGTACGCCGTAGCGTCGCGCATCCGGTTCTGCAGGGCAGAAAGGCGCGCCCGGTCATGCAGCAGGGCGCCGACGATCCTGTCAATCCCGACTTCGCCGCTGCGCTCAACCAGGTGGTCGAGCGCATTGCGCAGGTCGTCCGCTTGCCCGGATCGGGCCGCCTCAAGCTGCGCTTCCCGCGCCGCCGCCAGCAGCGCCGCGGCATCGCGTTCCTCGATCAGATGGAAATGCGGTGCCACCTGGGCCTCGAGGGGAAAGCGGCGCAGCAGCGATTGACAGAAGGCATGGATCGTCTCGATCCGCATGCCGCCAGGTGCATCCAGCACCCTGGCAAAGAGACCGCGCGCGGTCTCTTTCAGCGTGGCGATGCGACCGCCGCCGACGAGGCGCTGCAGATCGCGCTTGAGCGCGTCGTCCGGCATGGCAGCCCATTCGGCAAGTGTCGTGGCAATGCGGTTCGACATCTCGGCGGCACCCGCCTTGGTGAAGGTAAGGCACAGGATGCGTTCCGGCGCCGCCCCTTCCAGCAACAGGCGCAGGACCCGGTCGCGCAGCACCTGCGTCTTGCCCGACCCGGCCGAGGCGGAAACCCAGGCGGAAACAGCCGGATCGGCGGCGCGATTCTGATCCCGCGTCGCCTGCGCGGTCGGATCCATTGCCCTTGCCGTCATGTGTCGGCCTCGCTCGCCCATTCGGCATAGCGCGCCAAGTGTTCATAGTCGTTGTAGGCCAGGGCGAAAGCATCGCGCGGTGCGGCGAGATAGGCTGCGGCGTCGCTGCTGAACGCCTCAACCAGCGCCACCATCCCCGCATAGGCCGCATCGGCCAGCGCCGCCGGATCGGCAATGTCGCGGCTTCCGGGGTCCTTCACCGGAATCACCGCGCAACCCTCGCGCCCGCCCTTCAGATGCCAGAATTCGAGCGCGCTGATGGGTGCCGGCGACACCCCCTTGAATCCGCCGCGGGCGGCGATCGCCGCCTCCAGCGGCAATTGCGGCGCAAAGCCGAGGCTGACCTCCAGCGCCGTCGGCGGCTTGCCGGTCTTGTAGTCGATGATGACGAGCGAGCCGTCCTTGCGCCGGTCCAGACGATCCGCCTTGGCCACCAGAAGGAAGGGCGGCGCGACCTCGTCGAAGCGCCACTCGCCCCAGCTTTCCGTGGCAATCGCGGCGATGTCCGGTTCCCGCCGGCGCATTTCGCCGATGAACCAGGCCGCCATCTGCCGGAACCGCGGCCACCAGAAGGCCCAGACGGCCGGTCGCGCCATGTGCTGCGCGAAGGCCGCTTCGCCCAGCGCCAGCAGGCGATCCTCGGCATCGTCCGGCAGCGGCAGGCCAACCTCGTGCACGAAGCGGTCGAGAATGTCGTGGAACAGCGATCCCAGATCGGCCGCGCCGGGATCCTGGTCGAGCGGATCGAGGGCCTTCAGACGCAGGATCTGCCGGGCATAGAGCGCATAGGGATCGCGCATCCAGGTTTCCACCTGGGTCACGGACAGGCGATTGGGTCGGTATCTGGCACCTGGTCGCGGGGCCGGTCGCGTGAGCGGTGCCGGTGGCGCCAAGGGCCAGTCGAGGCGCGCCTGCCAGCCGCGATAGAGGCTCGGCCCCTCGATCGGCACGACGATGCCGAGGGCGCGCAGGAAAGCATCCAGCCGCAGCAGCCAGCGGGACGGCACGCTGGGCTTGCCGCCGACGCGCTGCGCCCGCGTCAGCACCACGCGCGGTGCGCCCATGGCCTGCTGGAAGTCGTGGGCGGAGAGGCCGATCTTCCGTTCCGGCGCCGGCAACCCGAACTTCCTGCGCATCGGCCGGCTGAGCCAGGGATCGATCGCCACTTCGCCCGGCCAGATGCCTTCGTTGAGACCACCCAGGATCATCAGATCCACCTGCTGCAAGCGTGCCTCCAGCGGACCCCAGATGAAGAGGCGCGGATGCAGGCCAAAGCGCGGCCGCACATCAATCCCGGACATCGTCTCGCGGATCAGCGCACCATAGACGGTCGCCTGGACCGGCGCGATGCCGCGCAATGCGGGCTGCAGTTCGCTTACAAACCCGGCAAGCGCCTCGCCCGCTTCGCCGCGCCAGAGGTTCTCGGCCCCGTCGCTGTCCGCGCGGGCCGCCAGCACCTCGGCCATCCGCACATGGCGGGTCAGCCGATCGCCCAGCGGCTGGGAATCATGCCAGTCACCCGCGATCGCAAAGACGGCCTGCAGACGATCCAGCAGCGTGGCGATACGGTCGTGCTCCCGGGTCGTGCCCGCCGCCGCCAGCGCCGCGCGCAGTCCGGCGAGGCCGGGTGCCGGGCGCGGTCCCCGCAGGACCAACCGCTCCAGCAGGCGCACGTCCTGCTGAAAATCGGCATAGGCGAGACCGCATGCGCAAAGCGGATGTTTCAGCAACGCCAGCAGCGCCACGGGCGCCAGCTCATCATTGAGGGCGTCGGCTATGAGATTGAAGAAGAGGCCTGGGCCGGTCATCGGCAGGGCCGTGCCGGCGGAATCGTCGATCAGGATATTCCAGCGCCGCAACTCGGCCGCGACGCGCCGGGCGAGACCGCGATCCGGCGTTACCAGCGCGGCGCGATAGGGCACCGGCTGCGCCACCGCTTCCCGCAGCATGAGGGCGATGATCCCGGCTTCTTCCTGCTCGGTACGACAGTCGATGCGCTGCACATCGTTCCAAGCCAACGCAGCCAATCCTTCGGGCCGGCGCAGGTCTTCGGCAATCCTGGGCCAGTTGTTGGTCTCCGCCGCCGGCAGCAAGGCGGCACTGACGATACGGGCCCGGGTCGGCGGTGCCGCGCGCTGCGGTCCCTCCGGCGGCTGGTGCGGCCAGAGCCAGACGTCCCTGGTCGCGGTGCCAAGGTGCGCCAGCAACTGTGCGAGGCCAAACTGCGGATGGGCGGGATCCTCGCCGATGGCCGTCCAGGCGACCGCGTCGGCCGCGACGTCGAGGCCAGGCAACACCACCAATCCCCGCGGCAGCGCAGCGATCGTGGCGATGAGATCGGCGCTGGCTGGAATCGAACCGGTACTGCCGGCGGCAATTACCGGATCGGCGGGCGGCCGCTCGCGCCACAACGCGCATTGGCGCGCCAGCAACAGGTTGCGCCGCCTTGCGGCATCGATGCCGCCTTCCTGCGCCAGGATCTCCGGCCAGTTCTCCTGCAGGATATTGAGGAAGCGCAGGGTCAGTTGCCAGTGCTCCGCCAGTTCCACCGGCGCGAGATCCCGGATCGCCGCGAAATCCAGCCGCTCGGTTTCGACCTGGTCGAGCAGTCGCGCCAATTCGCCGGCCAGCCGTGCCGCCTGGTCGAGCGACATCTCGCCACCGCCGGGCAGCGTGGCAGCCGCCGCCACCTGCACCAGTTCGGCCAGCAGCATCTGGCGGCGCAAGGGCGGAATCGCCGGTGGCAATTCGGCACCGAGCACATCGCCGAGACCGAGATCGAGCGCCAAGCCCTGCAGACCCAACTCGCCCTCGTCGAGATCGCCCAGCGGCATCAGGCGCGGCAGCATGAGCGCGCGGCCACCGCTGGCACCCAGGCGCAAAAACGCCTCCTGCAAGGCACGGCAGGCGCGGCGATTGGGCAGCAGGACCGTGATCGCGCTGAGACTGAGCGGATCGGCCGCCGTCTCCACCATCAGGCCATGGGCCAGGGCGTCGACAAAACTCGTTCCCGTGGGAATGCAGCAGACTCGCGATGCGCGATCGAACAGGCTCATGCTTCTCCCCTCGACGCGGGAAGAGTGACCTAGAATTTGATGCCGTGGAAGCTCAAATGCCGCTCGACCTCGCGCAGATGCTGCGGTGTCGAGACATGGTACCACTCGCCATCGTGACGGATGCCATAGAGGCGGTCCTCCTCGATCGCCCGGTCCCAGACGAGATTGGTGGAAAAGGGGCCGGAAGGGGCATCGCGGAAAAGACGTGGATGGCAGATCTGAATGCCGGCGTAAAGAAAGGGCGCCACCTCCCACTCCCTGCGCCGGCGCACGCGACCGTCCTGATCCATGGTGAAGTCCCCCTTGCCGCCATAGCCGACTGCCGTGACGGTGGGTTGGAGCAGCAAGAGAGCATCCATCTTCTCGTCGTTCCAGCTCGCCGCCAACCGTTGCAGCGCGTCGATCTTGCCGTTGAGCCAGATGATCTTGGCGTTCACGGTAAAGAAGGGCTGATCTCCCAGCAGCGGCAGTGCCTGGACGATGCCACCGCCGGTCTCGAGAATTTCCGTCTCTTCCGAATAGAGAATCTCGAGATCGGTGCGGTCCTTGAGATGCGCGCGGATCTTGTCGCCAAGATGGTGCAGGTTGATCACCACGCGCTTGACGCCGACGGCCTGCAGCCGGTTGAGCACGACGTCCAGCATCGGCACGCCCAGCACGGGCACCAGCGCCTTCGGCGTGGTTTCCGTGAGCGGTCGCAGCCGCGTGCCAAAGCCCGCGGCCATGACCATGGCGGTTTGCGGGATCCCGGTGGTTCGCTTGCTCAAGATGGGTCCTTCTCAATCGGTCGGCAGAACGGCGCGCTCGGCCGGTGGCAGATGGCGAGCATACCAGCTGGCGACTGGTGCCAGAGCCGGGTGCGCGAGATCATGCGCGATCAACTCCCAGACGCGCGGCATGAAACGCTGGTACCAGCCCTTGCCGTCGCGTTTCAGCAGGCGCGCGAAGGTGCCAGCGATGCGGGTATTGCGCTGGCCGCCGATGATCGCATAGGCGGCCATGAAATCGTCGCGCGCAATCGCCGGATTGGCGGCCAGATAGCGATCGATCATGGCCCGCATCAGATCCCAGGGAACATCGCGGCGCACGTCCTCGAGCAGGGAAACAAGGTCAAAGGTGACCGGCGCCAGCACGGCGTCCTGGAAATCCAGCAGGCCACAGGCCTCGATCCCCTTGCGATCCTGGAGCACCAGGAGATTGTCGACATGAAAGTCGAACAGGGCGATGCTCTCAGGGACGCACCGGCGCCGCGGCAGCACCTCTTCCCAGGCGGTGACAAAGGCCGCGCGCACATCGTCCGGCGCCGGCCGTCCGAAATGCGCCGGCCAGTACCAATCGAGCAGCAGTTGCACCTCCCGCAAGGCGCGGGCGTCCTCGAACACCGGCAGGGATTCAAGCGCCGATGGCGGCACCCGGTCATGGAGAGCGATCAGGGTATCAGTCGCCAAGGCATAGAGCGCCTGCGCATCGGCACCGGCATCGAGGGCACGGGTATAGGTCCGGTCGCCGAGATCCTCCAGCAGCAGAAATCCCGCCTCGGCATCGTCCGCCAGGATCTGCGGGGCGCTGAAACCCAGGCCCTTGAGCAGGCGCCCGATGCGCATGAAGGGACGCACGTCTTCCATCGGCGGTGGCGCATCCATCAGCACGGCGGTGCGACCTGCCAATGTCAGGCGGTCGTAATGGCGAAAGGAGGCGTCGCCGGCCAGCAGCCTGATCTCGGCTGCGCCCCAGCCGGCCGCAGCCAGGAAGGCGTCGCGACGTCGCTGGCGCTCAGCGACATCCAATGTCGTCGTTGCAATCATGTCAGCCCTGTCCCCCCGGCCTTTCCCCCAAGCAGCACGGCCCTGATCCGCGCCACGCGCTCCGTCCAATTTGCCCCGCCAGCCAGCACCAGATGGCGCGAATCGGCAGCGCTCCCCAGCGACAGAGTCACGTCCAGACGGTCCCGTGGCAAGAGGTTGCCGAGGCGCTCCGGCCATTCGATCAGCGAGATGCCGGCGGCGAAAGCGTCCTCGATGCCGAGTTCATAGGCCTCATCCGCCTGCTTGAGGCGATAGAGGTCGAAATGCCAGATCTCGGCCGCCTCGCCGCCCAGGGTAACCTGGTAGGTTTGCACCAGGGTGAAGGTAGGGCTGGGCACCGGTTCGTCATCCCCGGCAAGCGCGCCGATAAACCCGCGCGCGAAGGTGGTCTTGCCGGCGCCGAGATCGCCCCAAAGCGCCAGCACGTCGCCAGGTCGGGCCTCTGCTGCGATCTGGCGCGCCACCAGACGGGTTCGCGCCTCACCGGCGAGGTCGCATTCCAGGAGAATCTGTGCTGAAACTGGCTTCATGGCGCCGGTTTGTAGCGGTCCTGCGACCTCGCCGCAATGTTCATCGCAGCGTCACATTTGCCCCATGATTACAATATGCTAAAGGATGCTCCGGAATCTCGGGGAGGATCGCATGAGCGGCGCCATTCAACAGACGGATGTGGTGATCATCGGTGCCGGGCCGGTTGGCCTGTTCGCGGTGTTTGAATGCGGCATGCTGAAGATGCGCTGCCATGTCGTCGACGCCCTGGAATCCACCGGCGGGCAATGCGTCGCCATGTATCCGGAAAAGCCGATCTATGACATTCCGGGCTATCCCAGCATCGACGCCGCCCAGCTGATCCACAAGCTCGAGGAACAGGCGGCACCCTTCCATCCCACCTATCATCTGGGCCAGCAGGTGGACCGGCTGACGCCGCAAGGGGAGCGCTGGCTGGTGGAAACCAATGCCGGCACCCGGATCGATGCCCGCGTCGTCATTATCGCCGCCGGCTGTGGCGCGTTCGGACCCAACCGCCCGCCGCTCGATCATCTGGCGGAGTACGAAGGCAAGAGCGTGTTCTATCTGGTCAAGCGCCGCGAGGATTTCCGCGGCAAGCGGATCGTCATCGCCGGCGGCGGCGATTCCGCGCTCGACTGGACCATCTCGCTCGCCGAACTCGCCGAGAAGATCTACGTCATCCACCGACGTCCGAAATTCCGCGGCGCGCCGGAATCGGTCGCTCGCATGGAGGCCCTTGCCAAGACCGACAAGGTCGAACTGGTGGTGCCCTATCAACTGCATTCCCTGGAGGGCGCCAATGGCCAGCTCGCGGCCGTCAATGTCGCCACCCTGGAGGGCGACATCCGGCGGCTGGAGGCGGACATCCTGCTGCCCTTCTTCGGCCTTGCCATGGATCTCGGGCCGATCGCCGCCTGGGGCCTCAACCTGGAGCGCAACCATATCGCCATCGACCCGCGCAACTGTGCCACCAATGTCCCCGGCATCTTTGCCATTGGCGACATCGCGACCTATCCCGGGAAACTGAAACTGATCCTGTGCGGCTTCTCGGAAGCGGCCATGGCGGCTCACGCCGCGCATCCCCTGCTGCATCCGGGCGAGGCCCTGCACTTCGAATACTCGACCTCGAAGGGCGTGCCGGGCAGCTAGCTGTCAGCGGCGATTCCCCCTGCCATCCGAGCTAACGCCTGCATAACCACAACGCATGTATGGTATTCAGATTGCGTTAACACTCTTTTGCCATGTTGAGTCCGAAGCGCCTGAAAATAATAGGAAAATTTTCAGCAACACAGGACTCGGCATTGAGTGGGGCTATCCAGATTTTCTCCGAGGGACCGGAGACAGTGGCGGAACGGCATGGCTCGGATGAATCCGGGCCGTGGCAAATCCTCGTGGTCGACGACGATCGCGATGTGCATGTAGCGACGGAATTTGCCCTCGGCTCCGAGACCTTCGAGGGCCGCGGGTTTCACTTCCAGCACGCCTATTCCGCCGCGGAGGCCGAGGGCATTCTCTCGCAGCCAAATCAGGTCGCGGTGATCCTGCTCGACGTCGTGATGGAATCCGACGATGCCGGCCTGCGCCTCGTGCGCATGATCCGCGATACCCTCCACCTCACCATTCCGCGCATCATCCTGCGCACCGGGCATCCCGGCTATGCCCCGGAACGCGATGTCATCCGCGACTACGACATCGATGACTACCGGACCAAGTCGGAACTGTCGCGGGCGCGCCTGTTTACTTCCGTGGCGACGGCCCTGCGCGCCTATGACCGCCTGCGCCAGTTGCAGGAAGCCAATGAACGCCGGGAGGCGATGGCACGGGAACTCGAGATCCTCAATGTCGACTATCTCGAACAGCGCGAGGCAGCCATGTCCGCGGCGCAGGCCAAATCCCGGTTTCTCGCCAATGTCAGCCACGAATTGCGCACGCCCCTGAATGCCATCATCGGCTTCAGCGAGCTGTCGCTGCGGGCAGTGGAAGACGGCAAACCCGTGCCCGCCACCTACCTCCAGGACGTGCTGGATGCCGGCCGCAGGCTGGCATCGGTCGTCGACGACATTCTCGACTTCAGCCAGTTGGACACGCGGAAGCGGCGCCTGGTCTGCGAGCCCACCGGCATTCAGGAACTGATCGAGTATCAGCAGGAACTCTACGCCAGTGACGCAAGGCGTCTCGGCTTGCAGATCCGCGTCGGGCCGGGCGACCGCAGCTACCAATGCGATCTCGATCGCAGCGCCCTGACGAAAGTACTCGGCCACACAATTGCCAATGCCCTGCGCTATTCTCCCAAGGGCAAGGATATCGACGTCAATTGGCAGCTTCTGGACCAGCACATCACAATCTCCGTGAGCGATCGTGGCCCCGGCATTCCCAAATCCATCCGCAGCAACCTCGACGAACCGTTCTCGATCGGCCAGGACGTCCTCACCAAGGATGCGAGCGGCCTGGGCCTTGGCCTGACCATCTGCCGTCAATTGATGACGATGATGGGCGGTCGCCTCGCCGTCGACGATCGAGACGGCGGCGGGTCGACGGTTTCTCTCATCCTTCCGCGCCATCCGGCGTAGCCCGGGCAATGCGCGCCAAGAAACAGCACGAGACCCCTTCGGTGCCGCAGGTTTCGGCGGAGACTGTCTCCTTCCTTGGGGAGTTGTCGCGGCACCCGGCCGTTCAGGAAGGCGATTTCGACACCATCGCCGAGTTCGTGGTCGCGCGCACTGCGGGCCTCGCGCGCATGGATTACGTTGGCGTCTGGCTGTTCGACAGCGAGCGATCCTGCCTGCGAAGCATCGCGCGGCTGGATACGAGAACCATGCGCCGTTGCGCCCCGGCAACCATTCCCGCGGCCCAGGTGGCTGGCGAATTCGCCGCACTGCGCGAGGCACCGCTGCTCAACTCCGCCGACGCGCTCAACGATCCCCGCCTTGCCGACATTCGCGATTCCTATCTGGCCCCGAATGGAATCGCCGCCACGCTGGATCACGCCATTCGGGCCTCCGGCGAGGACGTTGGCGTCTTCAGCATGGAACGTTGCGAGGGTAGTACACCCTGGCAGGAGCCGGAGATGGCGCTGGCGCGGGGCGTCTGCAGCTATCTCGCGCTCACCTATGTCAATCAGCAGCGCCGCCGGTCGGAAGATGCCCTGCGGCTGTCGGAGGATCGACTCCGGCTATTGACGGACAATATCCCCGGCGCGGTCTATCAGCGCCAGTCCGGCACCGGGGGGATCGTGAGCTATCTGTCTTCCGGCATCGAGCCGCTCATCGGCCATCCGCCGGCCGTTCTGGTCGGCCCCGCCGCCCTTCGCTGGAGCGATCTCATCCATCCGGAAGACCGCGAGACGGTCGAAGGAGCATTGGGCGCGATCCCTGCCGGACAGGAGTACACCCTGGACTATCGTCTGCGCCATGCCGATGGACGCGATGTCTGGATTCAGGATCGCGGTCGTGCCACGCTTGGGGCCGACGGCAGCCGGCGGTTCGACGGGGTGCTGCTCAACATCACCGAACAGAGACTGGCGGAGAAAGCCGCCAAGGAGACATCATCGCTGCAGGCGGCGATTCTCGGTAATGCCGCCTATGCGGTCATCGCAACGACAGCAGAAGGCGTCATTACCTTTTTTAATCGGGCTGCCGAGCGGATGCTCGGCTATACCTCCATCGAGCTAGTCGGCAAACAGACCCCCGCCATCTTTCACGACTCGCAGGAGGTTGCAGAGCGCGCAGAATGGCTCAGCGGCGAGTTTGAACACGACATCTCTCCAGGCTTCGAAGTTTTCGTTGCCGAGGCTCGGTACGACAAGTCCAGTGAAAAGGAATGGACCTATATTCGCAAAGACGGCACGACCTTCCCGGTACTGCTGTCTGTGACGGCCATCAAGGCCCCGGATGGCAGCATCAGCGGCTTTCTCGGCATCGCCTCGGATGTCACCGAACGCAAAACCATGTCGAAGCGGTTGCGCAAGTTGGAGGAGATATCCAGCCGCATCCTGCTTCAGTCGCCTGATGCCATTCTCCTCACGTCGCTTGCCGACGGGCGGATAATGGAAGCCAATCCCGGCTTCGAGAAGATCACCGGCATCAAACGATCTGATGCCCTTTGGCACACGACGATCGACCTCGACATCTGGCACGACCTTACCGAGCGATTGGCCATGATCGACGCGATCAAAAATTCTGGTGAGATCGTTTCCATGCCAATCCGCATCAACCAGCGCGGGGGCTCCGTTCGCCACTGCGCGATGTGGGCGCGCAGCTTCACCATGGATGGAGAAGCATTGATTCTGTCCGTCGTGCACGACGTCACCGATCTCAGACTGGCGATCGAGGCCGCGCACGAATCCGAACAGATGCTGCAGACGGTCCTGGATTCAATTCCATCCCGCGTCTTCTGGAAGGATCTCAACTCCGTCTATCTCGGGAGCAACCGGAATTTCGCCATCGATGCGGGCGTCGACGATCCCGCCGCCATTGTCGGCAAGTCGGACCTTGATCTGGTCTGGCAGGATCAGGCTGCAGCGTTTATCGCCATGGACCGGCAGGTTACCACAACACTTACTCCTGTGATCGATGACGTCGTACCGTTCCTGGACGGGTCCGGGCAGAGACGCTGGATGAAGCTCAGCAAGGTACCGATCGTTACTCGGTCCGGCGAAGTCAAGGGTGTCCTCGGTGTCCAGGACGACATGACCGACCAGATCGAAGCGCAGCAACTGCTGCGCTCCAGTGAGGAGAAGCTGCGTTCGCTGTTCGAGACGGCACCGCTTGGCGTCACCCTCACCACCGTCGATGGGCAGTTTCTTGAGGTCAACCAGGCGTTCCTGCGCATCACCGGCTACGAACCGAACGAGCTTCCCGACCTCAATTATCGCAAGCTCACCGCGCCGGAATATGCCGATCAGGACCAGCGGCATGTCGAGATACTCGCCACGACCGGCAGGTACGGCCCCTATGAGAAAGAGTATGTTCGCAAGGACGGCACACGCATCGCCGTCAGCCTCAATGGTTCCATGATCACCGGCTCGGACGGTGCCCGGTATGTCTGGTCGACGGTCGAGGACATCACGCTGCGCCGTGCCGCCGAGGCTGCGCAGAAGCAACTCAACGACGAACTGGAACGTCTGGTCACGGAGCGGACGGCGGAACTCAAATCCGCCATGGAAAACCTGATGCGGGCCGAGAAACTGGCCTCGCTGGGCAGCCTGGTGGCCGGTGTCGCCCACGAAATCAGCACACCGGTCGGAAACGCCAGCCTCGCCACCTCGACCATGATCGCCAGTATCGATGAATTCGAGAATCTTGCCAGGGACAAGCTCACCCGCACGGCCCTGGACGCCTTCATCAGGCAGGTCAAGCTGGGGACTGACATCGCGAATCGCAACATTGAGCGCGTCGCGGGGCTGATCCAGAGTTTCAAGCAGGTCGCCGTGGATCAGACCAGTTCGCAGCGGCGTCAATTCCAGTTGACGGAAATCGTCGACGAGATCGTGACCACGATGCACCCCAGCCTCAAGCGCAGCGGCGTCAAGGTTGACATCTCGGTCGATGCCGCAATCACATTGGACTCCTATCCCGGGCCGCTGGGACAGATCCTGACGAACCTGATCAACAACTGCCTGCTGCACGCCTTCAAAGCGGACAAGTCCGGCACTATCAGGATCAGCGCCGCGCAGGTCGACGGGACTCGCGTTTGCCTGGAAGTTGCCGACAACGGCGCGGGAATTCCGGCCACCGTTCTGGGGCGCATATTCGACCCGTTCTTTACCTCAAGGCTGGGTCAGGGCGGCAGCGGCCTCGGATTGCACATCGTCCACAACCTTGTAGCGGATATACTCGGCGGCTCGATTGCCGTGACCAGCGAGATCGGCAAGGGCACAACGTTCAGCATTCAGTTGCCGCGAACCGCACCCCTGTCATCCATCAACGAGTCGTGACCAGGAAGCTGTGATGACCACCCACCCGCCATCACCGACCAGCCTAGCGACCGAGGGCAATTGCAGCTGGATCGTCCTGCGTCTCCAGTCCCTCGGGGACGACGATCTGCTTGAGCTTGACGAGGATGACCTGGCGGCTGCTTCCGACCAACGCAAGGAACGGGATTGGCGATTGTTGATCGTTGACGACGATCCCGAGGTGCACCGAGCCATGGACCTGGCCCTTTCCGGGGTCGTCATTCGCGGTCGCAGCCTCGCCATCAGCCACTGCGATTCGGCCGCGGCGGCCCGGGCACGATTGATCGATCGCCACGCACCGGTTGATCTTGTGCTGCTCGATGTCGTCATGGAAACGTCGGGTGCCGGGCTCAATCTTCTCGACGACATTCGCGCCGATCCCGGCACCCAGCGCCTGCCGGTTCTTTTGCATACTGGCCAGCCTGGCCGCGCGCCCGAATCCAAGGTTCGACAGCGCTACGACATCAGTGGCTACCTTACAAAGTCGACGGTAACGCGACCGGGCCTGATTGCCACTCTGGATTCGATCCTCGGCCACGTATCAGAGCTCTGAAGCCCGAACTCGCAGGATGCCCTAGGCCGCAGTGATCGGCAGGAGGCAGACGATGCGGCGGCCCATGGCGCCGCTTTCCGTTTGCAGGCTGCCGCCATGCAATTCGATCAGGGTGCGGGCTAGGGCGACGCCAAGGCCGCGAGTCGAACTGCGAGCCTGGGCGGAATCTGAATCGGGGCCGACATCGAGGCCGAAATCGTCCGGCGCGCCGCGCACGGCAACGCACACTTCCAGATTTTCCACGTGGCGTCTGACGCTCACCACGACCGTGCGCCCGCCCGGCGCCGCGCCGATGGCGGCACTCAGCAGATTGCCCAGCGCCTGCTTCAGCCGTTGTGGGTCCGCCTGAAGCGTGCCGATGTCGGCGGGCACTTCAAGGACCAGGTCGATATTGCGGCTGCGGGCGCGCTGCTGGAACAGGCGCGAGATGGATTCCACCAGCTGCCTGATATCGACCGCGACGGGTTCGAGCTGGATGTAACCGGCTTCGATTGCCGCCACGTCAATAACGTCGCCGATCATCAGGATAAGGTTTTGTGCAGAATCGAGAATGGCGGAAGCGTATTCGAGTTGCCGCTCGTTCATGTCGCCGAAGTACTGCCGTGCCAACAACTCGGCATAACCGATGATGGCATTGAGGGGCGTACGGAACTCATAGGAGACGTTGGCGATGAACTCCGACTTCAGCCGGTCGGCTGCCATCAGCGCTTCGTTGCGTTCGGTCAGCGCCCGTTCCATGTTGATGCTGTCAGTGACGTCGGTGTATTTGAACAGCCGGCCGCCATCGGCCAGCGGAATGGCGGCGATGTCGACAATCTTGCCATCGACTCGCTCCAGGCGGATGTTCTTCAGCTCGCGCTCTGCGACCTCGGTGATGATCCGGTGGCGCAGGTCCAGCCAGTTGGGCCGCCCTTCAAAGAACGGCTTTACCGCATCCGCGATCTGCGTCACATGCGGCTCACCTTCCAGGCTGTCGGCCGGCAGGTTCCACAGGCGCTCGAAGGCGGGATTGTGCAGCTTCAGGCGACCGTCGCTGCCGAAGACGGCGATGCCTTCATAAAGATGATCGATGGTTTCCTTCTGTACTTCGATGAGGGTGTTGTAGTTGCGCTCGAGCGTCAGGTTGTCGGTCACATCCTCGAATGTCAGGATGACGCCGCCGAAGGGATGGGGTGCCGCCATCATGCGATAGGTGGCACCGCTCGGGACATGCATCAAATCCTCGAACGGCTCGATCACCGACATCACATGGCGGCTCCACTCCTTCTTGAACGAGCGGAAGTCGGCTTGCTCCGGAATCTGGCGCCGTTCGCGCAGCTTGTCGAGAACCTGATCGACGTTCGGCTCCTGGCGCAGGAAATGCGCGTCCAGCGTGAACAGCTCGCGGAAGGCGGAATTGAAAAACTTGACCCGGCGGTCCGGCCCGAAAATGACGATACCGGTGGATAGCGCCTGCAGCACATCGTCATGGGCGGCAAGATGCCGGGTGAGCTCGGCATGGCTTTCTTCAAGCTGGGTCTGGTCCAGGGCAAAGCCGATCACCGACCCGTCCGGCAGCGGCACCTCGGTGAGGTCGTAGAGCCGCCGCTGGCCCTTGACGACCAGCTGCTGGCTCTCGGACTGAGCTAGGCCGACGCGCTGGGCACGCTGCGCCAGCGCCTTGGCCGCGGCGTTGATTTCGCGCCGCTCGCCGATGATCCGCTCGACCGGCATGTCGTAGATGTTGGCGAAGGCGAGATTGCACCAGGCGATGGCAAGGTCGGTGCCGCGGCGCCAGACCGGATAGGGCAGTTGATCGAGCAGCTGCCCCAGAGAGGCCGCGGTCGCCATGGCGTGCTGGCTGGCCTGTTCGATCGGGGCCAGAATATCGTCCACTTCGC
This sequence comes from Rhodospirillaceae bacterium, assembly GCA_016794165.1. GTDB lineage: Bacteria > Pseudomonadota > Alphaproteobacteria > Dongiales > Dongiaceae > Dongia. The sequence goes on along the minus strand of JAEUKV010000291.1, from coordinate 12,034 downwards.
TCAGCCACAGGTGTCGTCTGCCATCAGCGCCGACCCGCCCGATCCAGCGCATCCGCGGCATGCCCTCGGCGGGCCGTGGCAACAGGACGAAGGCATGCCCGTCCCGGTCCAGATCGCGGAGGGCGTCCTGCAGGGCCTGGCGATCATCGGCATGCGCCCGACCGGCCAGATCCACCGGCATCAGAGCAGCCTCTGTCAGCTGCAGCGCGTTGCGTGCCTTGTCGTCGGCCGCGATTGGATTGCCCGCCAACCAGGCGACATGCCCGACCGGCGCGGTCGACCAGATTGCTTTTTCGCTGGCGAGGGTCGCCTCGGCAGCCTGGCGCGCGAAGCTTTCCCCCTCAAGCGCGGATCGCAGGGCATCACTGGCCTTGTGCCACTGCCGGGCTTTGAAGGCCGCGAGGGCAGCCACGGCCAGGGCGATCGCCAGGCCGATGCCCAGGATGCCGGAAGTCGCCCCGTCGCTGGGTATTGAACCCTGTGCGAAGGCTGCCGACATCGGCGCCAGGGCGAATCCGACCGACGCCGCAACGACCGAAGCGTTGCGGCCGGGTCGGTGGTGTCGCGTCAACCTTGGATATCCCGAGTCCCCCATGGGGAAACAATGTACGGGTGTGCGATTCCGGTGACAAGCAATTGGCACCGGTTGGCCGTCTTCGAAAAAGATAAGGGCGCCAGCGACTCGCGTGGCGGGCGCCCTCGATACTCACATCATGGCGTTATTAATAGCGATAGTGTTCCGGCTTGAACGGCCCCTGGGCGGCGATGCCGAGATAAGCCGCCTGCTTGTCGGAGAGCTTGGTCAGCCTGGCGCCCACCTTGGCGAGGTGGAGGGCGGCCACCTTCTCGTCGAGATGCTTGGGCAGCACATAGACCTCGTTCTTGTAGGATTTGTGGTTGTTCCACAACTCGATCTGCGCCAGCACCTGGTTGGTGAAGGAGGCCGACATGACGAAGCTGGGATGGCCGGTAGCGCAGCCCAGATTGACCAGGCGCCCCTCGGCCAGCACCAGGATGCGACGGCCGGTCGGGAACTCGACCTCGTCCACCTGCGGCTTCACATTGTGCCATTTGAAGTTCCGGAGACCGGCGATCTGGATCTCGCTGTCGAAATGGCCGATGTTGCAGACGATCGCCCGGTCCTTCATCTCGCGCATATGGTCGACCGTGATCACGTCGACGCAGCCCGTGGCGGTGACAAAGATGTCGCCACGGGTGGTGGCGTCTTCCATCGTCGTCACTTCGTAACCTTCCATCGCCGCCTGCAGGGCGCAGATCGGGTCGGCCTCGGTCACCAGAACGCGGCAGCCGGCATGACGCAGGCTTTCTGCCGAGCCCTTGCCGACATCGCCGAAACCGGCGACGACGGCCACCTTGCCGGCCATCATCACATCGGTGGCACGGCGGATGGCGTCGACCAGGCTTTCGCGGCAGCCATACTTGTTGTCGAACTTCGACTTGGTGACGCTGTCGTTGACGTTGATGGCCGGGACCTTGAGCGAGCCGTCCTTCTGCATCTGGTAGAGGCGATGGACACCGGTGGTGGTCTCTTCCGAGATGCCCTTCACCTCGTTGAGGATCTCCGGATACTTGTCGTGCAGCAGCACGGTAAGATCGCCGCCGTCATCCAGCACCATGTTGGGCTTCCAGCCGTTGGGGCCGGTCACGGTCGCCTCGATGCACCACCAGAATTCCTCTTCCGACATGCCCTTCCAGGCAAAGACCGGAATATTCTTGGCGGCGATCGCCGCGGCGGCATGGTCCTGGGTGGAAAAGATGTTGCAGGACGACCAGCGCACTTCGGCGCCGAGTTCGATCAGGGTCTCGATCAGCACCGCGGTCTGGATGGTCATGTGCAGGCAGCCGGCAATGCGCGCGCCCTTCAAGGGCTGTTTCTTGCCGAATTCCGCGCGCAGCGCCATCAGCCCGGGCATTTCGGTTTCGGCAATGGCGATTTCCTTGCGGCCCCATTCGGCGAGGCTCAGATCTTTCACCTTGAAGTCTTGGACGGCGGCCATGTCGTATTCTCCAGCGTGCTTGGGTCAGATAAGGAAAAACTTATGCGGCCGTATAGCAGGCGGCCATGAAAGTGGCAAGGCCGCCTTGCGCTGGACAAGACGGCCTTGGTCGTTTCAGGTTCTGAGCCCTAACCTATAGGAATTTAAGGCATATTCAGGCGGCTTCCGCGGCGCTCTGGCCCTTGTGGAAGACGGCATACACATAGACCGGGATGTTGAGATCGCCCAGATGACGTTCCACCAGCGGCTTCACGTCGTCCCAGTCGAGGCCGCCGACGCCGGTTGCCAGGCGTGGCAAAGCGAGGCTGGCGACCCCTTCGGCCTTGACCAGCTTGGCCAGTGCCTTCAGGGCATGGCCGACATATTCGATCTTGGCTCGGCCGGGTTTCTCGCCCTGGCCATAGGCCGCTTCCTGGGTCATCAGGTTGAGCACCAGGCGATTGTCCGCCCCCTTCCAGGCGAAGATGTCGCCGGGTGCCGGGTGGCTGGTCTGACAATGGTGCCGGAAATCCTTCACCATCGCCGGCCAGTTCTCGCGCAGGGCCAGCGCCAGTCCGCTGCCGAAATGGTCGCCGGGCGCCACGCCATGGGCGATGGCCGCCGCCTTGCTGAGAAGAATATCGCCGGACACGTATTGAATCATGCTCTGCTCCCGTCACAAATGGTTCCGGCCCACCATAGGTCGCCGCCTGAGCCGCGCCTTGATCCAGGTCAATCGCGCCGGCCCTGCGGCAGATTGGCCATGATCTGAAACGAGAAGGGTGACCAGAGCCCGGTGGGCTGCCCCGCGGCACGAAGGGCCTCGGCCGACCAGACGTTGCAGGTGCGCAACAGGGAGTAACGCCCGACCGCTGCATAAAAGGCGTCGTGAGCGCCATAGCCGGGTAAGGGTTCGCGGACCGTGCGCCCCTCCCGGCGGTCGAGCGTGGCATCGATAAAGGCAAACAGGCGATCCCGCCCCGCCGCGTCGGTCGCCAGCCGGCGGCAGTGAGGAAGGCCGCCGGGGTCGCCGTGATAGACGACATGCACAACGCTGCGATCGAGCCAGAACAGGGCGCGGATCACCGGCCCCGGCCTGATATCGCGCCAGCTTGGCGTCGCCGCGAAGAAACCGCGCGCCCCCCAGCCAAGACTGAGATAGGGCGCAGCCGCGACATCGGCTGCAAAGTCCGCCACGGGGAACACCCGGCGCCAATCCCGCCCGCCGCCGATAGTCGGCAGGGCGACATCGACATGAACGCCATTGTCGCAAGCGAAGAAGCCATAGGTGGCTTCCGTCACCACAGCCCTGTCCCTGGGTACGGCATTGAGGATCAGTGCCGCGATCGTATAGGCTGCCGCCGCGGCCAGCAGGAGAACGAGCAGGCGTTGGATCCAGCGCCGCATGCAGCACCCAACCCCGCGCTAAATCGCCAGCGCGTTGAAATCGTCGAGCATCATGGCGATCCGGCCGGCATCCCACTGATCCATGATCAGGCGCGCGCAGCGCGTCGCCGCCAGATAGTCGATGTTCCGGATCCGCTGCTTGACGCGCGGCAGATTGACCGGGGCCATGGAGAGGTCCTGGATGCCGAGGCCAAGCAGAAGCGGCACATATTTGGGGTCGCCCGCGATCTCGCCGCAGACGCTGACCGGAATGCGCGCGCGCAAGGCAGCCTCGGTCGCGAACTGGATCAGCCGCAGGACCGCCGGGTGCAAGGGGTTGTAGAGATGCGCCACCTGCTCCTCGCCGCGATCGATGGCGAGGGTATACTGGGTAAGGTCGTTGGAACCGATGGCGAAAAAATCGGCGACCTGGGTAAGCGCATCGGCGGCCAGCGCCGCGCCCGGCACCTCGATCATGATGCCGATCGGCGGCAGCGGGTCCGGGAGCTTGACGCCACGGCGCTTCAGCCGCTTCGCCACCAGGGTGACGACGTCGCGCACCTGACGCACTTCGGACAGCGACGAGATCATCGGCAAGAGGATGCGCACCTCGCCAAAGGCACTGGCGCGCAGGATGGCCGCGATCTGTGTTTCCAGCAGGCCGCGCTCCTGCAGGCCGAGGCGGATCGCACGCAGCCCGAGTGCCGGATTGGCGGTATCGCCCAGCCGTTCGCGCAAGGACGGCGCCAGCTTGTCGCCGCCGACATCCAGCGTGCGGATGGTAACCGGCCGGCCCGCCATGCCCTCAACGATCGCCCGGTAGGCCTCGGCCTGTTCGTCTTCGCTCGGCAGATCGACCCGGTTCATGAACAGGAATTCCGAGCGCAGCAGACCCACGCCCTCGGCGCCCGATTTCAGGGCCATGTCGAGCTCGCGCGGCATCTCAAGATTGACCAGCATGCCGATGCGCTGCCCGTCCCGCGTGATCGCCGGCACCTTCTTGAGGCGCGCCAGCTGCCGGTCGCCCTTCTCGATTTCCAGCTGCCGCCGGTGCAGTTCGTCGAGCCGCGCCGGGGTCGGGTTGATGTAGAGGCGACCCGCGGTCCCGTCGACAATCACCGTGTCGCCGGTCTTGAGCGATTTGGTGAGTCCAGCCAGGCCAAGCACAGCCGGCAGGGCCAGCGACCGGGCCATGATCGCGGTATGGCTTTCCGCGCCGCCCAGTTCGGTGGCGAATCCCTGGATGCGCTTGGGGTCGAACAGAGCGGTGTCGGCCGGGGTCAGTTCCTCGGCAATGACGATGGCGCCGTCGGGCAGGTGCTTGAAGGCCTCGAATGGCGTCTTGGTCAGGTTGCGCAGCAGGCGGTCACCGACCTCGCGCACATCCTTGGCCCGCGCCGACAGATAGGGGTCGTTGAGCTGCTCGAACTCATGCGCGACGGCGTTGATCTCGGCCTGCACCGCGGCTTCGGCATTCTGCCGCTCCTGGATGCGCCGTTCGACGCCCCGCACCACGCGCGATCCCGAAAGCATCTGGAGATGCGCCTCAAGCAGGAACTCGAGCTCCTCGGCGGCGGCCCCGTGCAGCTCGGTACTTTTCCTCTTCAGTTTCCTGAGCTGACGTTCGGATTTGGCCAGGGCCGCGGCAAAGCGTTCCTGTTCGGCGGTGACGGCGTTCGCTGGCACTTCGTAATCCGGCACATTGACGACGCCGATCTCGACCAGATGCGCTTCGCCGATTGCGATACCGGCGGAGACGCGCAGGCCTTCAAGAATGATCTCGGGCGGCAGCGCGGGATCGACCTTGATCGGCGCCTTCGCCTTGCCGCCGGCCTTTCTGCCGGCCGCCGGCCTGCCATCAGCGGGCTTGCGTTTTCGCCGCTTCGGGCTTGGGTCGTCCTGGGTCATCCGGCATTACTCTTCATCGAACTTGCGCTCGATCAGGTCGATCAAGGCTGCCACCGCCGCCTGCGCGTCGGGGCCGCTCGCCTGGATCACCAGTTCCGAGCCGATGCCCGCGGCCAGCATCATCAGGCCCATGATCGAACCGCCGCTGACGTCCATTTCGCCCTTGGCCACGCGAATGTCGGCGTTGAACGATCCGGAGGTCTTGACGAATTTCGCCGCAGCCCGGGCGTGCAGGCCCTTCTGGTTGGCGATCCGCGCGCGCGCCGTTATTTCACTGTCCGCCGACATCTCGCGCTCCGGTCTAGGATTCGCTGGCTTTGAGAAGTTGCGAGGCGACGTTGATGTATTTCCGTCCTGCCTCCTGCGCCGCGCTCACCGCGCCCTGGAGCGGCAGCGTGCCGCGCACGCTGGCAAGCTTGATCAACATCGGCAGGTTGACGCCGGCCACCACTTCGACATTCGCCTTGTCAAGGGTCGAGATAGCGAGATTCGAAGGTGTCCCGCCGAACATGTCGGTCAGCAGGACGACACCCTTGCCCTGGTCACAGGCAGCGACGGCATCGAGGATCTCGCGCCGACGCAGTTCCATGTCGTCGTCCGGTCCGATGCAAATGGCGGCAGCGGCGGTCTGCTTGCCAACGACATGCTCAAGAGCAGCGAGAAATTCGGCGGCAAGATTGCCATGCGTCACCAGGACGATGCCGATTAGCGATGTCTGACCCACTCAATCCCCCAACTCTAACGTCATCTCGTCGCGTCCGCCGTGGTTCGCGCAACATCGCGCGAGAGATCCCGATGCCGCAGCGTCACCGTGCGGCCCTTCTCGCTCAGCCAGGCGGCCAGCTTGCCGGCAACGAACACCGACCGGTGCCGTCCGCCGGTACACCCGACGGCAATGGTCAGATAGCTCTTTCCCTCGGCCTCGAATCCCGGCAAGAGCGGCCACAATAGGGAAGTCAGCGCAGCAAAGAAACCGGGGAAAGCCGGGTCGGAGGCGATCGCCTTGCCAACCGCGTCATGTTCGCCGGTAAGTGGCCTAAGCTCTTGATTGTAGTGTGGATTATCGAGAAACCGAACATCGAAAACCAAATCCGCTTCGCGCGGCAGTCCGTGGCGATAGGAAAACGAAACAATGGTCAGGGCCAGGTCCGCCTGTGCGCCGGGACCGAAATGGCCGATCAGCAGCGACTTGAGATCGCCGATCGCCGTATCGGTGGTGTCGATCAACAGATCCGCCTCGTCACGCACCGCCCCCATCAGGATGCGCTCGCGATGGATCCCATCGACCACCGGCCGATCCTGCGCCAGGGGATGACGCCGCCGCGTTTCGGTGAAGCGCCGCTGCAACACGTCGTCTTCGCAATCGAGGAACAGCAGATTGACCCTGAAAGCCGGATCGCCGCGCAGCTGGTGCACCAGGGACGCGAAGCTGTCGCTGGAAAAACCGGTCGTGCGCGAGTCGATGCCGAAGGCGAGCGGTTTTGCCATATCGGGCATTGCCGCCTGGCCCAGTCCCGCGAGCAACACCGGCAACAGATCGAGCGGGAGGTTGTCGACCGCCTCATAGCCGATGTCTTCCAGGCACTTCAGCGCGGTGGAGCGTCCGGCGCCGGCCATGCCGGTGACCAGCAGCACATGCCTGCGATCCATCACCATGGTCGCGGCGTCAGGCTTCGATTCCCTGCTGGCGGCGTCTGTCGTGGTCATGGGGTTTTCCCGCCCGGCGTCATGTGCGGCCCATTATTAGGTCCGGGCCGCATTTGACCGCAAGACGCAGTTTGCTCGTTGCCGAGGCAGCAAACGGGTCAAGGACAAGGGCCGGCACCGATATGCCGAGATAGTCGACATCGCGGGCCGCCGGCAGGCGCTCGATTTCCTGTCGCGGTCGCAGATCGATGACCCAGGACAGCGGCAGGGGGGTGGGCACATGCGGCACCGGGACAATGCCGATACCGCGCGCCTCGATCCGGCCGACCAGATCTCCCGGCATCCCCTGGGGAACCGTCGCGAACAGCCGCCGATCGCGCCGCTCCAGTTCCACCTGCTCGTCGCTGATCAGGCGGGCGCCTTCGTCGATCAGGCGCAGGGCGAGGTCCGAGCGACCGCTGCCCGAAGGGCCGCGCAGGAGGACCGCCACTTCCCCGATCGCCACAGCCACCCCATCGATCCGGATGCGCGCCGGCTCCGACATTTGCTCAGGCCCTTGCCAGATCGACAATGAAACGCGCGCCGACGATCCTGCCGTCGGCATCGGTACGGTTCTCGGCGCTCAACGTGCCGCCATAGGCTTCGACGATCTGCTTCGAAATGGAAAGACCCAGCCCCGAATGCGTCCCAAACTTCTCGCCCCTCGGCCGTTCCGAATAGAAACGTTCGAAGATTGCCTTGAGCTTGTCGGGCGGTATCCCCGGGCCCTGGTCTTCGACCGTAACGATGATCCGGCGCGGGGTGCGGCGGGCGGAGAGAATAATCGTTCCATTGGGCGGGCTGAAGGAGATGGCGTTGGTGACAAGGTTGCGCAACACCTGCCCCAGCCGGCCCTCGGTGCCCATGGCCGTCAGCGAATCACTGGCCGGCAGCTTCGTCTCGATGCGCGGACGCTGGTCGTTTTCATCACCGGTGGCGGCATGGATATCGGCGAGGGCGAGCACCAAGGCGCGCATGTCGACCGGTCCCGCTTCGGCGCGCGACATCTCGGCATCGACCCGCGAGGCATCGGAGATATCGCTGATCAGCCGGTCGAGACGCTGCACGTCGTCGAGGATGATGCCCATCAGTTTTTTCTGCTGTTGCGGGTCCTCGACTCGCGCCACGGTTTCCACCGCGCTTCTGAGCGAGGTGAGTGGGTTCTTGATCTCGTGGGCGACATCGGCGGCAAAGCCTTCGATCGCATCCATGCGGCGCCAGACCGCCTCGGTCATGTCGCGCAGCGCACCGGAGAGATCGCCGATCTCGTCGCCGCGGCTGGACAGGTCCGGTATCTTCTGCTGGCGCCCCTTCGCCCGGCGCACGCGGTCGGCAGCGTCGGCAAGGCGATGGATCGGCAGCGCGATGGTGCTGGCCAGATAGAGCGAGAGCAGCACAGTGATGCCAAGGGCGACGCCGGACACGCCGATGATGGTCAGGCGCGTATCGCGCAGGGTGTTCTCGATGTCGTCGCCGGACTTGGTCAACAGCAGGGAACCCAGCACCTGGCGATAGCGCTGCACCGGAACGGCGGCGGAGAGGATCATCTTGCCCTTGCCCGCATCGCGCACATCGGTTGTCGCCTCGCCCGCCAGGGCCTTGACGACCTCGTGGTAGTCGGCCGCGTTCTGCACGGCCGATTCCTGGTAGGGTGCCAGGACGCGGCTGCTCGGCAGGCGGTTGAAGACCCAGTCGTAGGCGCCCGATATCCAGCGCCACACCAGGCTCTGCTCGGGTTCGAGCGGCGGCAGCGGCGTGATCGTAACGATCCCGCCCGGGCCAGACAGCAGGAAGCTGTCGGCGATCAGGGTCCCGTCCGGGGTGAACAGGCGCGCGCGGGTCTTGGAAACGTCGACCAGGCGGCGGATGGTCTGGCGCGAAGTTTCCGGCAGCAGCTTTTCGTCGCCCAGCGGCCCGGTGACGACGCCGCTCGCCGCCAGCGCCCCGGAGAACAGCTTGCCTTCGGTCTTCAGCAGTTCAAGCTCGGATTGCAGCAGGCTGTCGCGGTAGGTCGGCAGGTAGAGCAGGCCCAGCACCGGCACCAGCAGCGCCATGATGTTGAGGGCGAGGATGCGCCGCGTGAGCGGCGATTGCCACAGGCTGCGGCGCGAGGCCGGGAGACGCTTGGCGCGCTCCTTTTCAACGACCGCCGGTTCCTCTTTGGTGCGGCGCGGGTCGGCTGTCTTCGACGCAACCGTGACGTCTTCCGGCGGCTTGCCGTGTCGCCGCCAGAATCCGCTCTTCATGGCCGGCTCGGACCTTCGCCCGTCCCGCGTTTGCGGTTCCGATGACAGCGGCAGGCGCCAGCGATCCAGGGATTCGTCGCGAGTCGCCTCACTCATCGCTGCCGCCGGCATCCGTCACGGCAATCAGCTTTCCTTGTAGCGATAGCCGACGCCATAGAGGGTCTCGATCTGGTTGAACTCACCGATCACCGCCTTGAATTTCTTGCGCAGCCGCTTGATGTGGCTGTCGATGGTGCGATCGTCGACATAGATGTTCTCGCCATAGGCGGCGTCCATCAACTGGTCACGGCTCTTCACATGGCCCGGCCGCTGCGCCAGCGCCTTCAGCAAGAGGAATTCGGTGACGGTGAGTTCCACCGACTTTCCTTCCCAGGTACAGAGGTGCCGGGTTGGATCCATCATCAGGGGTCCGCGGACCATCGCCTGTTCGCCGTTGCTGACGCCGCCCAGCCGGCTCTCCTCGCGCCGCAGGATGCTGCGAATGCGCTCGATCAGCAGGCGCTGCGAAAACGGCTTCTTGATGTAGTCGTCGGCCCCCATGCGCAGGCCCATGAGCTCGTCGACCTCGTCATCCTTCGAGGTCAGAAAAATCACTGGCAGCGCCGAGGTCTTGCGCAGCTTTTCCAGCAGTTCCATCCCGTCCATGCGCGGCATCTTGATGTCGAGCACGGCAAGGTCGACCGGCTGGCTGGTGAGGCCGCGCAGCGCTTCGGCGCCGTCGCTATAAGTGCGCACGGCGAAGCCTTCCGCCTCGAGCGTCATGGTGACCGAGGTCAGAATGTTGCGGTCGTCGTCGACCAGCGCAATTGTTTGCGGCACGTGGATCCTCCTTGGCGCGGGAACAGATAGCGAAATTGCCCGGCCGTGGCCAGCGGGCCCTGCCAAGATCGGCGCCAATGATGACAGAAATGGGGCGCAAACGGCATAATTGCTAGGCCGGTCAAGATTTTGGCGAGAAGCGCGTCGCGGTAGGAGCCCTTCCTGTGATCGGGTTTGACCACAGCCAACGGCCGGGCGAAGCCCGCCTATACTCCGCCCCTTGACACATTGGAGAACAATGCATAGATTGGCGACATGAGAAAATCAGCCGCCGCCGCCCAGGCCCGCCCTCGTGCCGTTACCAAGCCCGTGCCGGATTACACCAGCCGCGCCTATTGGAACGGCACCATCAAGATGAGCCTGTCCAAGTTCTTCATCCTCTCCGTGCTGCATCAGCGACCGATGCACGGCTACGACATCGCCGCCATGGTCGAACGCACCACCAACGGCTGCTGCTCGCCGACCGAGGGGACCATCTATCCAGCCCTGCGCGAGTTCGAGGAGGGCGGTTATGTCACCTCCGATACCGAGATCGTCTCGGGCCGTGAGCGGCGGGTCTACACCCTGACCGAGAAAGGCCGCGATGCCTTCAAGGTCGCTGTCGCCGCCTGGATGGACGTCACCCGCTTTCTCACCGAATGCGGCGACATGGTCGCTGCGACCGGGCGCGGCAAGGGAGATTGCTGCGGCTAACACGCGCTCTTTTTTTGAGCTGATACATCGTTCTTCTATGCATCCGAGCCCGATACTTGCTATCTTCGATCAAGGAGTTGAGACCATGAACCAGAATGCCTTGCCGGTTGCCGTGATCGGGGCCGGCCCCGTTGGACTGGCGGCGGCCGCCGAACTGGTCGGCCGCGGCATCACGCCCCTGGTGTTCGAGCGCGGACCGGCGGTCGGTCATGCGCTGCGCGCCTGGGGACATGTCCGGGTCTTTTCCCCCTGGTCGCAAAACATCGCCCCGGCCGCCGCGCGCCTGCTCGGCGAGACCGGCTGGTCGGCGCCGGAGCCCGACACCTTGCCCACGGGGGGCGAGATCGCCGCCCAATATCTGGCACCGCTGGCGGCGCATCCGCGCCTGCGCGCGAGCATCCAGCTCAATGCCGAGGTTCGCTCGATCGCCCGGCAGGGCCTCGACAAGCTGACCGACGCCGAGCGCACGGCGACGCCCTTTGCAATCGAATGGGTGGACCAGGACGGCACTCACCAGCGCAGCCTCGCCCGTGCCGTGATCGATTGCAGCGGAACGTGGTTCGCCCCCAACCCGCTCGGCGTCGATGGCCGCCCGGTACCTGGCGAAGGCGAAAACGCCGACACGATCGCCTATGGCATTCCCGATGTCCTGCGTCATGCGCGGCGTGACTATGCCGACAAGCGCGTCCTCGTCGTGGGTTCCGGCCATTCCGCCATCAACGCCGTGCTCGACCTGCTTGCCCTGCAGAAGCAGGCGCCCGGCACCCATGTCACCTGGGCCCTGCGCCGCAACCGCATCGAGCGGCTGCTGGGCGGCGGCCTCAACGACAAGCTGCCGGCGCGCGGCGCCCTCGGCCTTGCGGCCAAGCGGGCGATCGAGGAAGGCCGGTTGCGCCTGCTGGCACCCTTTGCCATCGACCGGGTGAAGAAGAGCTGCGACGGGGTGCGGGTCTTTGCGCGGCATGACGGCAAGGCGGTCGAGTTCGTGGTCGATCGCATCATCACGGCGACCGGTTTCCGGCCAAATCTCGACATGCTGCGGGAAATCCGCATCGCACTCGACCCGGCGGTGGAAGCGCCGCCGGCCCTGGCGCCCCTGATCGATCCCAACCTGCATTCCTGCGGCACGGTGCCGCCGCATGGCGTCGCGGAACTGACGCATCCCGAGCCTGGCTTCTTCATCGCCGGCGCCAAGAGCTATGGCCGCGCGCCCACCTTCCTGATGCTGACCGGCTATGAACAGGTGCGCTCCATCGTGGCGGAAATCGCCGGCGACCACGCCGCCGCGCGGGAGGTGCA
>JAEUKV010000272.1 GCA_016794165.1 Rhodospirillaceae bacterium | reverse complement strand
CTTCGCGGCGTTTCGCCGATACCGCTTTCAGGAAAGAGGCAGATCATGAACGACATTCCCCCCAACAAGGCCAGCGGGGACAAGATCTTCCACCAGCCGCTGGGCGGCAACCAGATGCCGCGCTTCGGCGGCCACGCCACCATGATGCGCCTGCCCGCCAGGGAAAGTGCCGCCGGTCTCGACGCCGCCTTTGTCGGCGTGCCGTTCGACATCGGCACCTCGAACCGCGCCGGCGCCCGCTTCGGCCCGCGTCAGATCCGCGCCGAATCGTGTCTCATCCGGCCCTACAACATGGCGACACGCGCCGCCCCCTTCGATTCACTCAGCATTGCCGACATTGGCGATGTCGCCATCAACACCTTCAACCTGCAGAAGAGCATCGGCATCATCGAATCCGCCTATGACGAGATCCTCTCCCACAACTGCATTCCCATGACCATGGGCGGCGACCACACCATCGCCTTGCCGATCCTGCGCGCGCTGAAGAAGAAGTACGGGCCGGTCGGCATGGTCCATGTCGATGCCCATGCCGACGTCAACGACACCATGTTCGGCGAGAAGATCGCCCACGGCACCCCGTTCCGCCGCGCGGTCGAGGAAGGTCTGCTCGACGGCACCCGCGTGGCGCAGATCGGTCTGCGCGCCACCGGCTATTCGGCCGAGGATTTCGACTGGCCGCGCGCCCAGGGATTCCGCGTCGTGCAGGCGGAGGAATGCTGGTACCGCTCGCTTACGCCCCTGATGGAGGAGATCCGCGACCAGCTCGGCGAGGGACCGGTCTATCTATCCTTCGATATCGACGGCCTCGATCCATCTTCGGCACCAGGTACGGGCACGCCGGAGATCGGCGGCCTTACCACCATCCAGGGGATCGAAATCATCCGCGGCTGTCGCGGGTTGCAACTCGTGGGCTGCGACCTGGTCGAGGTGGCGCCGCCCTACGATCCCAGCGGCAACACGGCCCTGCTCGCCGCCAACCTGCTCTACGAGATGCTTTGCGTCCTGCCCGGCGTGAAGTACCGGGCCTGACGAAAGTGGCCTGACGCAAGTGGCCTGGCGCCCTACTCCGGCAGCTTCACGGTGAAATAGGGCGCCGTCGCCTTTTCTTCCAGGCCGAACGGCCCAGGCACCTGGTGTTCGACTGGTGTCAGGCTCCGGAGATAGGCAACCAGGGCCTTGGCATCTTCCGGCGTGATATGGCCGTAGGACATCCAGGGCATCACGGGTGCCAGAATGCGCCCGTCCGGGCGTTCGCCTTTGGTGAAGGCAGCGATGACCTGATCGTCGGTCCAGTCGCCAAGCCCCGTCGCCTTATCCGGCGTCAGATTGGGCGGAAAGAAGACGCCCATTCCCGGCATTTCGAATCCGATGGTGGAACCGCTGAGCGGCGTTTTCAGATTCGGCTCCGGCGTGAAGGCGCCGGTGTTGTGGCAACCGCCGCAATCCATGATGTTGGCCAGATAGGCGCCGCGCTCAACCAGCGCGTCAGCCTGGGCCAGCCCGGGCATCAGCCCGAATACGGCGATGGCGGACAGCGCCGCCGTTAATCGATTCATGTTTCCTGCTCCTCCAATGTCGCCGCAGTCCGATCGGACCGCGGCGCGGCATGCTCTACAAAACTCGCCGGGCAAACGAAACGTAAGAATTTGCTAAACCGACGCGCAATCGCATCGTGCCAAGGAGAAAGGGCCGCGGTACATGCCGCGGCCCTCAAATCGCCTCGAATAATCGTATGAATTGGCTGCCGGGAGTTAGATCCCCGGCCGCAGGCTGATCTGCGCGACGCCGGCCGCCACGTTGAGGCCGACATTGCCGGTGACGCTGACCGGCTGCAGGGCGATCTGGCTGTTGCCACCGCCCACCAGGACATTGGCGCCGAGACCGAGACCGGCTGCCACATCGGCGGTCGCACCGCCGTAATTGCCGGCAAGAGCGCCCGGCGCCACATTGCCTGGCGCGAACACCGCCCAGATCATGTGCGATTCCGAGGTGAAGCCGATATCGACGCCATACTTGTCGATATCGCCGTTATAGACTTCGGCCGAACCGTCGACCCTGGTAAAGACGCAGGACATCGACTTCGACGACCCGAAGATGAAACCGACACCGCCGGAAACCTTGCAGCTCAGCGACCCAACATTGACGCCCGACGCCGCACTGGCCGGGGCAGCACAAATCATCAGCGCCGCGGCGGCGGCGATCAGGCTACGCGCATTCATGATATAGCTCCCAATAGGAAAAAGACGGCCGGCGCCCGTCCGCGTCGGTACAAATAACATAGCACCGGCCGATGGGGAGTCACAGATGCGCCGAGCGCGATTGCTGTGATCCACCTCACAAACCGACGGCTTTTGGCCGCCTGGTCCCGGTGAAATCGATATTCGCGTGCGTTGCTGGACAGATTTCCCGTTTCCGGCGACCATTGCCGCCGACTGGGGGCCAGGAAAAATTGCAGAAACGCCAACTTCCACCGCTCAATGCCTTGCGCACCTTCGAGGCCGCCGCCCGCCACCTGCATATGGGCCGTGCCGCCGACGAGCTGGGCGTCACCCACGGCGCCGTCTCCAAGCAGATCGGCCATCTTGAAGACCAACTGGGTTTTGCCCTCTTCGCGCGTAGCGGCAACCGCCTCACGCTCACCGACCAGGGCGGCAAGCTGCTGCGCGCGGCGACCGCCGCCTTCGACCAGCTGGGCTATGCCATTGCGCGGCTGGAAGGCGAGACCATCGCCGGCGAGTTGCGTGTCGCGGTCCCATCCGCCTTTGCCGAGAAATGGTTGATCCCGCGACTGGGCCGATTCACCGATACGACGCCTGGCCTGCGCCTCTCGCTGCTGTCGTCCAATGCCAACGACGACCTGCTGGGAAATACTGTCGATCTCGCCGTCCGGTTCGGCGAGCCGGTCTGGCAGGACGGTACGGCGCGTCTCCTCTCCCATGTCGGCTCCTTTCCGGTCTGCGCCCCCGCGCTGCTCGCCCGTCTCGCGGAACCGGCGGACCTTCTCGGTGCGACGTTGCTGCTGGACGACCCGGCCGGCGCCAACTGGCGTCGCTGGCTGGAACGAGCGGGGGTTGCCGAGATGTCCGATGTCCGTACCCTCTATTGCCAGGACTTCAACCTGCTTCTGGCCGGCGCCCGTCAGGGCCTGGGCCTGTGCCTCGCCGACCGCATCACCGCCGGCGACGACCTCGCCCGGGGCCAGCTGGTGCGCCCCTTCCGGCAATCGATCGAGCATCTCGGCGCCTATTTCGTGGTCCTGCCCCACCTCGTCACCCCTGCCGCCCGCGCCTTCGCCGACTGGCTGGAACGGGAGATGGGGGCCGAGGACGACCATCCCGTGACCTGAAGTCACCGAAACCCCGACCATTACTCCATGGGCGGATGCGGGCGCGGCTGCTATCCTCGCGCCTTTCGTTCAACCTCTCTCGGGGATCGGGCACATGGATAACGCTAAGACGGCCCTGCGCGGCCGCGTCGTCGGCGGCGGCACGCCGGTGATGAAGAAGTGGAACCTCACCAACGATTTCGGCACGCTGAAGGACGTGCTGCTCGGGCCGGCGGAAGGGTTTCGCTGGATGGGCCTCGAGAACGCCGCCTGGTCGGCGCTGGTGCGCGACACGCTCCGCAAGGGCTACAAGTTCGACAAACAGGTGGCGATGCGCCAGCACCGCGAAATGGTGAGCGCCTATGAGAGTGCCGGCGTCAATTGCCATTTCCTGCCGCTCGACGAGCATAACCCCTATCAGGTCTATGCCCGCGATTCCTCGTTCATGACGCCCTATGGCGCGGTCATCTGCCAGATGGCCAATCCCCGCCGGCGCGGCGAATACGCGTCATGCCTGCGCTTCTACATGGACAACGACATCCCGATCTACGACATGGTGAGCTCGGGCAATTTCGAGGGCGGCGATTTCAACGTCATCGCCCATAACACCGCGCTCATCGGCTATACCGACCACCGCTCGGAGGAAGTCTCGGCCCGCCAGATCGCCGGCTGGATGAAGGATGAAGGCTGGGAAGTGAAGTTCGCCCCCATCGACCAGTTCTATGTCCATATCGACCTCATGGTCTGCATGCTGAACGAGAAGGTGGCGGCGGTCTGCCTCGACACCACCGAGGACGATGTCGTCGACTTCCTGAAACAGAAGAAGATCGAGATCATCCCGGCCACGTTCAAGGAGACCATGGCCTTGGGCTGCAACGTCGTCTCGCTCGGCAAGGACCGGATCCTCTCGACCTCCGGCGCCAAGGATTTGAACGCCAAGCTCCGCGCCAACGGCTTCGAGGTCTACGATCCCGACATGACCATGTTCACCTGGGCCGGCGGCGGCGTCCATTGCATGTGCCAGCCGCTCAATCGCGAGGCCGCGTAACATCGGCGCGGAAGACCCGTATCAAGCTGTGGGCGCCGCAAACCTTCCAATGCGGCAAGGTTTGCGGCGCCCCGGCGATGTTGGTGCGACTTCGATTTGATACCCGTTGAACTGTGCTTTTTGCTGGTGTTTGCGGAAACTGACCTTACATTCGACATATGACGCGACGCATCAGACAGATCCTGGTCGTACTTCTAGCAGTGGCGCTGCTGCACTCCACCTTGAGTGTTGCAGAGGCCGAGGCGGCCGCCCCGCCATGCGCGATGGATTGCGACATGGATACGTCCGGTATGGGGCCTCCGGTGCCGGATCAGGATCGATCGGGGGCGGATTGCATGGTGGACATGGCCTGCTTCACACCCTGCGCCAAACTGCCGGCCCACGCCGCCACAGCCGGTGAACCTGTGCTGTTGCAGGCGCCGACCTTTGCCGTAGTTCCCGAACGAGTCTATCAGACCACGGCGCCGCTGCCCGAACCAAGCCCTCCCAAACAGATCGTCTGACCTTCGGGCGTATTTCGCGTCCGATCCGCAGTTCGCATCCCGATTCGGGATGCCGTTCGATGAATGCCGCTGCCTTTGGCATCGGCTGGTCAGGTGATGAAATGACAAGACAGAGAAAATGCGGCTCTAGCCGCCAGTGCTTCATATTGAATCATGCATCGCGGCGGTTTCGCCCTGCCGCCGATACCGCTCACCGCGATGGATGGGCGTCATGAAAATCCTTATCCGATCCCTTCTCGCCCTCCTGCTGGTCATCCTGGGCGCCGGTGGCGGTGTCTATTTCAGCGGTGATCCTGCGAAACTAAGGGCCATTTTCGCGTCACTGTCGCGTGACGGTGATTCCGCGGCCAGCCAAGTGACTGTGGCAGAGCAAGCCGGCACCGTGCCGATGTCTCCGAATGCGGACACGGCGCAGAACGTGCCCTCTGGGGATCCTGCCCTCGCACACAAAGGTGCCAAGGGCGAGATTCTGTATTACCGCAACCCGATGGGCCTTCCCGACATTTCGGATACACCGAAGCAGGATTCCATGGGGATGGACTACATTCCGGTCTATGAGAACGAACTGGCCGAGGCCGACAATGTTATCCGCATCAGTCTGGACAAGGTACAAAAGCTGGGTGTTACCACCGTCGCGGTTGAGGAAAAAACCCTGGCACGCACAGTTCGTGCAGTGGGCTCCGTGGTACAGGACGAATCCCGCGAAACGGCTGTGACCGCCGGTTTCGACGGCTGGGTCGAGAAGCTCTATGCCGCGACGACCGCCGATCTGGTGGAAAAGGGCCAAAAGCTTCTCGACATCAACAGCCCCTCCCTCCGCATCGTTCAGCAGAACTACCTGATCGCCCTCAGGCAGTCGCCCGAACTCGCCCATGTCGCCAGGGAACGCTTGCAGAGCCAGGGCATGACCGAAACCCAGATCGCGGAACTGGAAAATATGCCGACGGTTCCCCGGACCACCGGTATCTATGCGTCGGCATCGGGCGTCATCCTCGAGAAGCCCGTTATCAGGGGCGCGTGGGTGGAAGCTGGCGACCTTCTTTATCGCCTCATCGATCTGCGGCATGTCTGGGTGCTGGCTGACATAAATGAACGCGATATCTCCGGCATCCGGCCTGGGCAATTGGCGACGGTAACTTTCTCCGCCTTTCCCGGCGTGACGCGGCCGGGGACTGTCAGCCTGATTTATCCCGACGTTTCCACGGCCACGCGGACCGCACGAATCCGAATCGAACTCGACAATGCCGAACTGCTCCTGCGCCCGGGCATGTATGCCGACGTGGCGATCGCAACCGACGCCGCCCAGGGTCTGGTCCTGACGGTGCCGGAAAGCGCCGTTCTTGATGATGGCGCCCGCCAGACGGTGCTGGTTTCGCGGGGCGATGGTCTCTTCGAGCCGCGCGCCGTTTCCCTCGGCAATCGCGGCGACGGCTATGCCGAAGTTCTGCATGGTCTTTCGCTCGGCGAGGAAGTCGTTGTCAGCGCCAACTTCCTGATCGACGCCGAGAGCAACCTGCAAGCAGCACTCAGAAGCTTCATGTCCGAAAACGCGAAAAAATCGGCCTCAACAGAGGGAAGCGAACCATGATCGGCCGGATCATCCACTGGTCCAGCCGCAACACGTTTCTGGTGTTGCTGATGACTGTGTTCATCGTCGCCGCCGGGGTCTATGCCGTTCGCACCCTGCCCTTGGACGCCATCCCCGATCTGTCCGATACACAGGTGATCATCTACACGGAGTATCCGGGCCAAGCACCCCAGGTTGTTGAAGACCAGGTCACCTATCCCCTGACGACTGCCATGATCAGTGTGCCCAATTCGAAGGCCGTGCGGGGCTTCTCGTTCTTCGGCGTCTCGTTCGTCTATATCATCTTCGAGGATGGGACAGATATCTACTGGGCCCGCAGTCGCATCCTTGAATATCTGAACTTCGCCCAGAAATCGTTGCCGTCCGGCGTCACACCTTCGCTGGGACCCGACGCCACGGGTGTCGGCTGGGTCTATCAATACGCCCTTCTTGGTGGCAGTCATTCGCTGGCAGAGCTCCGCACCATCCAGGACTGGTACGCGAAATACCAGATTGCCAAGGCCACTGGTGTTTCGGAACTCGCCACTGTTGGTGGCTTCGCCCAGCAATACCAGGTCGTCGTGGATCCTATCCGGTTGCGCGCATATGAAATCACCCTGGATCAAGTGCGAGAGGCGATCCGCAGCAGCAATATGGATGTGGGCGGTCGCACCATCGAGATGGCCGAGACCGAATACATCGTCCGAGGCCGCGGCTATCTAGGCAGCCTTGGCGACATCAGATCCATCGTCCTCAAGGTCAGGAATGGCGTGCCCGTCCTTCTGTCGGACGTTGCCAGAGTCGAACTTGGCCCCGACGAACGACGTGGTATCACCGAACTCAACGGCGAGGGTGAAGTCGTCAGCGGCATCGCCTTGCAGCGATTCGGCGAAAATGCCCTCGACGTCATCGACAACGTCAAGGCGAAGATCGAAGAAATCGCCAGGGGGCTGCCGTCGGGCGTTACAATCGAATCTGTTTACGACAGGTCGGAGCTGATTCACCGTGCTATCGAAACGCTGAAGTCGACCCTGATCGAAGAAAGCATTGTCGTCGCCATCGTCTGCTACATTTTTCTGCTGCATCTTCGCAGCGCGCTCGTTGCCATTGTCATGCTGCCGATCGGCGTGTTGATCGCCATGATTATCATGCATCTTATCGGCGTTAGTTCGAACATCATGAGCCTGGGCGGTATCGCCATCGCTGTCGGCGCCATGATCGATGCCGCCATCGTCATGATCGAAAACGCCCACAAGCACCTGGAGCGGCTGCGCCCCGGGCAGTCACGATCTCAGGCGATCGTCAATGCCGCCACCGAGGTTGGTCCGGCACTCTTCTTCAGCCTGCTCATCATCACCGTCTCATTTCTACCTGTCTTCACGCTTGAGGCGCAGGAAGGGCGCATGTTCACGCCGCTTGCCTTCACCAAGACCTTCGCCATGGCGGGTGCCGCGTTTCTCTCCATCACGCTGGTTCCGGTGCTGATGCTTCTCTTCATTCGTGGCAGAATCGTCGCCGAAGCCAAGAATCCGCTCAACCGCCTGATGATATGGCTCTATCGACCAGTGATCGGCGTTGTTCTCAGGGCCAAGACTGTCACCATTCTATTGGCCCTGCTCGCCCTGGTCGGAACGGTCTATCCCCTGCGGCATCTCGGTACCGAGTTCATGCCGACATTGAACGAGGGTACCTTGATGTACATGCCGACGACCCTCCCCGGTCTATCCGTGACCAAGGCGGCGGAGCTTCTGCAGAGCCAGAACAAGATCATCAAGACCTTTCCTGAAGTGGACTCGGTCTTTGGGAAGGCCGGCCGCGCCGGCACCGCGACCGACCCCGCACCCACCGAAATGTTTGAAACCATCATCAATCTAAAGCCGGAATCAGAATGGCGGCCGGGCATGACCGCCGACGACCTCATCGCCGAGTTGGATTCCGCCCTGCAGTTCCCCGGCGTCAGCAATGCCTGGACTATGCCGATCAAGGCACGTACCGACATGCTCTCCACAGGCATCCGTACGCCCGTTGGCATCAAGGTCATCGGCGCCGACCTCAAGGTGATGGACAAGCTTGCCAGGGAGATCGAAGCTGTCGTCCGGCAGGTGCCCGGCACGACCAGCGCCTTCGCCGAGCGGGCACTCGGTAGCTACTATCTCAACATCGTTCCAAATCGGAATGCTCTCGCCAGATACGGCATCACCATCGAAAAGTTCCAGAACTCGATCGCCATGGCCCTGGGCGGCGAAACCGTCACGACAACCGTAGAGGGCCGTGAAAGGTTCAGTGTCAACCTGCGTTATCCGCGCAGCTTCCGCAGCGACCCGGCATCTATTTCGCGACAGGTGTTGATCGATACACCCGATGGCGCCGCCATTCCTCTGGAACAGCTCGCCAGCGTTGAATTGGCCCAGGGTCCATCCGCCATCCGCACCGAGAACGCCCTTCTGGCACTCTACATCTTTATCGACATTCGGGACCGCGACCTTGGCGGCTACGTGGCGGAGGCAAAGAAGGCGGTCGCCGACAAGATCACGTTTCCCCCAGGTTACTTTCCCATCTGGAGCGGTCAGTTCGAGTATCTCGAACGCGCCCAGGAACGCCTGTCGATCGTCGTCCCGGTAACGCTGATGATTATCTTTCTCCTGCTCTATCTCAATTTCAGGCGGTTGACCGAGACCTTCATCGTCATGCTGTCCTTGCCGTTCTCGTTGGTCGGCGGTTTATGGCTCATGCATCTCATGGACTTCAACATGAGCGTCGCCGTGGCTGTCGGGTTCATCGCCCTGGCCGGCGTCGCCGCTGAAACCGGCGTCGTTATGCTGATCTATCTCGACCATGCATTGAAAGCGGTGAAGGAACAGTGTGTGCTGGAGATGCGACCTTTCACCCACGCCGATCTCCGCGCCGCCATTGTCGAAGGTGCCGTCGAACGCGTGCGCCCGAAAATGATGACCGTGGTGGCCATCATGGCCGGCCTTCTCCCGATCCTGTGGAGCACGGGCGCCGGATCGGAAGTCATGCAGCGGATCGCTGTGCCGATGATCGGCGGCATGATCTCCTCCACCATCCTGACGCTGGTCGTCATTCCCGCCATCTACGCCGCGGTGAAGGGGTTCAGGCTGCGGAGAAGCGAGGGAGCGGCGCCCGTTTCAGCATTCG
>JAEUKV010000270.1 GCA_016794165.1 Rhodospirillaceae bacterium | reverse complement strand
CGCGTGGTGGACAAAGCAGACATTCTCTCTTCCACCGTCGAAGCGGTACTCGAAACCAAGATCGAGGCGCATGAGCAAACAACCACCAACCAGATCGTCATCGTCACCTTGCCTGACCTGATGGGAAGACCGATCGAGGATTGGGGCCTGATGCTGGGTCGTGATTGGGGCATCGGCCAGGCTGGCAAGGACAATGGCATCGTTTTCCTGATCGCGCCGAATGAGCGCGAATTGCGCATCGAGGTGGGCTACGGGCTGGAGGCCAACCTGCCTGATGCAACGGCGCACGAGATCATCCAGTCGGATATCATTCCCTATTTCAAGCAGGGCGAGATGGAGGCTGGAATCACCGCCGGACTCTACGCCATCCTCGCGGCCCTGGAGGGAACCTATCAGCCAGCGGCACTTGCGTCCGGGAACGGGTCCAACCGGTCACGCATTGGCGACGAGTACGGCCCATTCGTTTTTCTAGTGCTTTGGCTCCTGGCGGCGCTCGCCCTGTCTCTCCGGAGGCGCTGGAACAAGCAACGCAATCGCTATGAGTGGTATTTGCAATCAAGCGGCGGTTCATCCGGTTCCCGCTCCTCGCGTTCCGGCGGCGGGTTTTCGGGTGGTGGTGGGTCCTTTGGTGGCGGTGGAGCAAGCGGAAGATGGTGAAGAATCCATTGAAGGCGGACGCAGTCGCGCGCATCGAGGCCGCGATCGGGGCAGCCGAGAAGTCATCCCGGGCCGAGATGGTCGCCTTGCTCGCAGTGCGGGCAAGCGAATACCGGGCAACGGGATTGGCGCTTGCCATCATGGCGACCTTCGCGGCCGGCATGCTGGTCTGGGCTTTCCTGCCTTGGGCTGGGGCTGCCGAAGTGCTGTTGGCCGAGTTCGTCTCGTTTCTGGCTCTGCTCGCCCTCATGGAACTGACGCCACTAGGCGATCGGCTGACGCCACGGCAGATCAAAGCCGTTGCAGCGCGCCGCCTCGCCCGCGCTGCCTTTCTGGAGGAGGGGCTGGCAAGCACGCCGGAGCGCAACGGCGTCCTCTTCTTCGTAAGCCTGGCCGAGCATCATATCGAAATCATCGCCGATCAGGGCATCGATCAGCAGGTCGCCACGGCCGAGTGGCAGGCGGTGATCGACAGCTTCACGCAGCAGGTGCGGCGTGGCGAGATCGAGGCCGGTTTTGTGGAGGCGATTGAGGCGCTGGCAGTCATTCTGGCCCGGCACTATCCTGCCAACGGGGGGCGCGCAGACGAGCTCTCCAATCGCCTGGTCGTGCTGGGTTGATCGGCTGGCAACCCGGATCGGCCGCCAGTCAATCGCCCTCGGCCATCACGCGATTGCGCCCTTCCTTCTTGGCACGGTAGAGCGCCTGGTCGGCGCGGTTGACGAAATTCTCCGGGGGTTCATCGGAACGGTACCGTGCCACCCCGATCGAGATCGTCACTGTGCCGTAGCTCTGGCCGGTGGCGCGGTTCTTCAGATAGTGGCTGCCCAGGTTGACGCGCAAGGAATCGGCGCGCTCGAGTGCCTGTTTCAGCCGCGTCTGCGGCATCAGCATGGCGAACTCCTCGCCGCCGTAACGGGCGGCGGTATCGATGCTCTTCATGGCCTGCTTTAACTTGCTGCCGACGATCTTCAGCACCTGGTCGCCGACACGGTGGCCGAATTGGTCGTTGAAGTTCTTGAAGTGGTCGATATCCATCAGCATCAGCGCGAGATCACCGTTCTGGATGCGCGCCTGTTGCGTTCGCAGTTGCAGGGCCAGATCGAAGCTCTTGCGGTTGCCGATGCCGGTCAACCCGTCGGTGAGGGCATCGCGCCGCGCTTCCTCCAGGCGCGATTGCAGGCCGGAGATCTTGCTGGAACTTGCCTGGAGCTGCGCTTCGAGCGCCTGGTTGCGCTGGCCGATCAGCTTGGTGGCCGCGATCAGTTCGCCCACCAGGCCGCGCATGGCGGCGGGGTCGATCCGGTCGGCGCCGAGTGAACCGCTGGCCTGGTTGAGCGTCTTGCCGAATTCGCGGGCATCCAGGCCGGCCTGCGTCACCTGCTTGATCACGTCGAGCAGGGTGATCTGCAGTTCGTCGCCGGTCTCCTGGATTGCTTCCTCGCCGGTTTTCTCGCCGAAATACTTGTCGAACAGTGCCTGCATCTGGCTGGAGGATATGACCCCGCCTTGTCCCAGCAGGGCTTCCAGTTCCTTTTTCAGTTCGGGCGTGGCGCCGGCCAGGTAGTTGTACCAGACGCAGAAATTGCCTGGGGTCGGCGAGATATCGCGCATCGCCATCTCGGCAATGGCGGTGGCGGCATGCTGGGTCGCCGTATCGACGTCCTCGATCATGAAGATAGGTGCTTGGGCCATGTCGAGTCGTCCATCCCCTATAACCCCAATGGCGAGCGGGAGAATTCCACAATCGTTCCCAGGCGCCAAGTGTTGATTATGTTCCCAAATCGTGGTCGTTTTCGGAAGGACAATCGCACATTCAGGAAGGTGTCAGGGGCAATGGCGCGAATCGCAATCGGTGGTTTTCAACATGAAACAAATACCTTCGCGCCGGTGAAGGCACGCCTCGAGGATTTCGAGATGGCGGATGGCTGGCCGGGCCTCACCCGCGGCGACGCCCTGTTCGAGACCTTTCGCGGGATCAACCTGCCGCTACCGGGCTTCATCGATCGCGCGCAGGCCGCAGGCCATGAACTGCTGCCGGTTTTATGGTGTTCGGCTTCGCCTTCGGCCCATGTCCTGCGAGATACCTATGAGCGCATCGTCGGCGAATTGCTCGCCGGGATCGCAGCGTTGCCCAGGCTCGATGCGATCTATCTCGATCTCCACGGGGCCATGGTGACCGAGCATCTCGACGATGGCGAGGGCGAATTGCTGGCGCGGCTGCGGCGGGTCGTGGGCCCGGAGCTTCCGATCGTCGTCAGTCTCGACCTCCATGCCAATCTGACTGAGCGAATGGTGAGGTATGCCAGCGCCCTGGTCGTATGCCGGACCTATCCTCATGTCGACCTTGCCGAGACCGGCGCCCGATCGGCGGATGTCATGAACCGCTTGCTGCGCCACGGCCCGTTCGCCAAGGCGATGCGACGGGCGGAGTTTCTGGTGCCGCTGCCCTGGCAATGCACCCTGATCGATCCGGCCGCGGCCCTCTACCGCACGGTGGCGGAGTCGGAGCGGACGGGTGGTCTTGCCAGCGCGTCCTTTGCCTTCGGATTTCCACCGGCTGACATCCCGGATTGCGGGCCGGTGGTCGTCGCCTATGCCGAGACGGCGCAGGATGCCGAACGCGGGGCGGCAGACCTCATCGGCGCGGTCAACGCGGCCGAGCCAGCCTTTGCCGGCAAGATCTGGCCGAAGGATGACGCCGTGCGCTATGCCATGGCGAAAGGCGCCACGGCCCCGCGCCCAATCATCCTCGCCGATACCCAGGACAATCCCGGGGCCGGCGGCAATTCGGACTCGGTCGATCTGCTGGAGGCGCTGGTGCGCCTCGATGCCCGGGGTGCCGTTTTCGCGAACCTCTTCGACCCGGAGACGGCGCGGATCGCCCATGAAGCCGGCCTGCATGGCAGTTTCGAGCGCGGCATCGGTGCCTGGTGCGGATCGCCGGGCCTGGAGAGGCTGCATGGCCGCTTCGAGGTCCTGGCACTGGGCGACGGCAGTTTCAAGGCGACCGGGCCGTTCTATCGCGGCAACCACATGCAGTTGGGACCCATGGCGCTGCTGGGTATCGGCGGCACGCGCATCGTCGTCACCAGCCGCAAGCAGCAGGCGGCCGACCAGGCCATGCTGCGGCATGTCGGCGTCGAGCCTACCGAGGCAAAGATCCTGGCCCTGAAGAGTTCGGTGCATTTCCGCGCCGACTTCCAGCCGATTGCCGAAGAGATCCTGATCGTGGCGGCGGCGGGCGACAACCCGGTGGACAACCGCGCCTTGCCCTATCGGCATTTGCGCAAGGGCATGCGCCTGATGCCGCTCGGTGAGGCGTTCAGCGGCTGAACCGCAGGGGCGACGCCGCCGCAGGGGCGAGGCGTCTGCCGACTAGGCCGGCTTTTCCGCTACCAGCAGGACATAATCGCCGGCGGCGTCGCTGAAGCGGCTGCGCACCGACGTGAAATTGCCGTTCGCGATGTCTTCGTCGAGCAGGGCGAGGCCGGTGCCGACCTCCTCGGCCAGGTCGAGGGCGGTGAAGGCAAAGATGTTCGAGCGGACCCTGGCGTCGAAATAGAGTTCCGGCCGATGTTTGCCGCAATAGAGCACGAAGTCGACGGGGTTCTCCGGCACGTTGAATGGCTCCGTGTCGACGAGGCGCAGTCCGGCGGGACCGAATGCCGCCTCGATGCGTTCCCGGCCCGGCATGCGCGCAGCGGCGCGGCGCATCAGTTCGGGGAAATAGGCGTTGAGCCAGAACTGCTGCGCCTGTTCGGGGAAGGCGGTGAACGCTACGAAGCGGCCACCGGGTCGCAGAACCCGCGCGATTTCTGCGAAGACGGCCTCGAAATCATTGAGGTGATGCAGCGTCATGGTGCAGAAAATGCCGGCAAAGGAGTTGTCGGCGAAGGGCAGGGCTTCGGCCTGACCCGCTATCCAGTCGATGCGCGGTTCCTTGGCGCGGGCGCGGCGAAGCATCAGGGTCGACTGATCCAGGCCGATGACGAAGACGTTCCTGTCCGCCACGGCAAGGGTGTAATTGCCGGTTCCGCAGCCGACGTCCAGTACCGGGTCCGGGTGTTGTACGCGCAGTAGTTTGGCAATGGCCGCGGCAAGCGTCGGATCCGCGCGGCGGGTCCGATCATAGCCGACGCCGATCCGGTCATAGACCGCGAGTTTCGATTGGGTGGGGTCGGTCATGCCTGGAGGAGGTCGATGATGGCTCGGGTGAGGGGTGCCGCGGGATCAGCGAGGTCGCGGGTGATCGAGAAGTGATGCCGGGCCGGCACGGCCATGAAGTCGGCATCGACGCCAGCCAACGCGAGCTTGGCATGGTAGCCGCGCGATTGGTCGATCCACAGCGGCGGCTCGTCGGCGCCGACCGCGACCAGGCAGGGCGCCTTGTGCCGGACGGGAAGGAACTGGGGAGAGAGACCGGGGACGTCTTCCGCGCGCAGCCTGACTTCCGCCTGAACCGGCAGGCGCAGTATTGGAGCAAGATCGTAGATTCCCGTGATCAGCGCCGCCGCGCGCAGGGAATGAGCGGGGCAGCGATCCCCAGGTCCATCGTGATGCAATGCCATGGCGCAAATATGTGCACCGGCGGAATTTCCGGCAAGAACAAGTCGGTCCGGATCGCCCCCCAATTCCGCCGCATGGTCCCGCACCCAGCGCAGGGCGGCGCGAGTCTGTGACAGCAGGGTGGCGAGGTCGACTGCAGGACAAAGATCGTAATTGACCAGCACGACCGCGGCGCCCGCGGAAAGCAGGGGCGGGGCGATGAAGCTGTAGTGATCCTTGGAGAGGGCGCGCCAGTAGCCGCCATGGAACCAGATCAGCACGGGGGCACCGGCCGCCTGGGCCGGAAAGACGTCGAGGACCTGGCGCGGGCCGGGACCATAGCGCAGGTCGCAGCGGGGGCTGAACTCCTGCCGCGTCCGGGCGGATAGTTCTGCGTCCTCGACCAGCCAGCGCTCATGGTCCGGGACCGCGATCCGGGGCATGAACTGCTGGGCCAGCGCGTCGTCGGACAACGCCCGATAGGTGACTTCCGGTACCATCCCGACCTTAAGTGATTGATTCGAAGCATGATTGACGGGTGACGACAAAAAGTCCAGCCTTGCATGGTGATATTGGCGGGTATTATGATACCGTTAACTTAACTCATTGAAACTGTTGTAATAGATAGACCTCCACTAAAGAACTCCGTTGACAGGGTGCTGCCGGCGTTATATCACCCGCGCCAGAGAGCGAAGGGGTGGGCCCTTCGACGGCAATTACGCTTGAGTGAAGAGTCATGAAGACCTATTCCGCCAAGCCGGCCGAGGTGGTGAAAAAGTGGATCCTGATCGACGCCGAAGGCGTCGTGCTGGGTCGCCTGGCGTCGGTCGTCGCCAACCATCTCCGTGGCAAGCACAAGACCACTTTCACGCCCCATGTCGATTGCGGCGACAATATCATCGTCATCAATGCCGACAAGGTGCGCGTCACCGGCAACAAGCTGGAAGACAAGATTTTCTACTACCACACCGGTCATCCGGGCGGCATCAAGGAACGCAACTGGGGCAGTATCCTCGGCGGCAAGCACCCCGAGCGCCTGATCATCAAGGCTGTCGAGCGCATGGTCCCGCGCGGTCCGCTGGGTCGCCAGCAGATGAAGAATTTGCGCGTCTATGCCGGCACGGCCCATCCGCATGAGGCTCAGCAGCCGGTGACCCTCGACGTCGCCGCGATGAACCCGAAGAACAAGAGGATTGCGTAATCATGGCGCAGGAACCGCAGAAGATTTCCGATCTGAAGGATCTCGGCGCCGCCACCCGTGGCGTCGTTGCCGCCGAGGCCGTCGCCGCGCCCAAGTATGAGCGCAAGGTCGATGCCCAGGGCCGCGCTTATGCCACCGGCAAGCGCAAGGACGCCATCGCCCGCGTCTGGATCAAGCCGGGCAGTGGCAAGATCTCGGTCAACGGCCGCGACGTGACGGTGTATTTCGCCCGCCCGGTGCTGCGCATGATGATCAACCAGCCGTTCGGTATCGTGAACCGCGCCGGCCAGTTCGACGTCGTGTGCACGGTCGCTGGTGGCGGTCTCTCCGGCCAGGCCGGCGCCGTGCGTCACGGCATCAGCAAGGCGCTGACCTATTTCGAGCCCGACCTCCGTGGCGCTCTGAAGGCCGAGGGCTTCCTGACCCGCGACAGCCGTACCGTCGAGCGCAAGAAGTACGGCCGTGCCAAGGCACGCCGCAGCTTCCAGTTCTCGAAGCGTTAAGCGCGTCTGCCAGCCCGGTTTGGCAAAGGGGTGCGCTCTGCGCACCCCTTTTTCTTTGCGCGGAAATCTGCAAGTTTGGTGTGGTCGACCAGCGAGAGGATCACGATGGCCAGCGTATTCATCGATGGCGAAGCGGGTACAACGGGCCTTGGCATTCGCGATCGCCTGACCGGCATCGCCGGCATCGAGTTGAAGAGCCTCACCGGCGACAAACGGAAGGACCCGGCGGCCCGCCGCGCCCTGATGGCCGAGGTCGACCTGGTGGTGCTGTGCCTGCCGGACGAGGCTGCCAAGGAATCCGTGGCGCTGGCTGACTGCCTCGGCGAACAGGCGCCGAAGATGCTGGATGCCAGCACGGCGCATCGCGTGGCGCCAAACTGGATCTATGGTTTTCCGGAGCTGATCGCGGGCCATGCCGGGGCGATCGCGACCGCCAGGCGGGTGAGCAACCCCGGTTGCTATCCGACCGGCGCCATCGCGCTGTTGCGGCCGCTGACCGAAGCCGGCCTGCTGCCCGCCGATTATCCCGTTACCGTCAATGCGGTGAGCGGCTATTCCGGCGGTGGCAAGGCGATGATCGAGGCGCATGAGAAGGTGGGCGGGCCTGCCTTCGAACTCTATGGCCTCAGCCTCGCCCACAAGCATGTTCCGGAGCTGATGAAATTTGCCGGCCTCACGCGGCGGCCGCTTTTCGTGCCGTCGGTCGGCCATTTCCGACAGGGCATGCTGGTGTCGATACCGCTGCATCTTGAAACCTTGCCGGCACGACCGAAGGCGGCCGATCTCATCGCGGTGCTGCGCGACCATTTTGCCGGCGCCGAACTTGTCCAGGTGGTGGAGGCCGAGGCAAGCGGCAAGCTCGAGCCGGAGGCGCTCAACAATACCGACCGGCTGGAATTGCGGGTGTTTGCCAATGAAGATGCGCGTCAGGCGGTTCTCGTGGCGCGCCTCGACAACCTCGGCAAGGGGGCGTCGGGTGCCGCCGTGCAGAACATTCGTCTGATGCTGGGTTTATAGGAGCGTGCAATGAGCGGCATCATCCTGCCCTACAAGGGCGTCCTGCCCAGGGTCGCCGGCAATGCGTTCGTGGCACCCACCGCGTTGGTCATCGGCGACGTGGAGATCGACGCGGAAGCCTCGATCTGGTTCGGCTGCGTGCTGCGGGGCGATTCCAATTCGATCCGCGTGGGCGCCCGCACCAACATCCAGGATGGTACCGTCATCCACGTCAATCACGAACGGGAGGGAGCGGCCGGAACCAGGGCGACGATCGGGGCCGGCGTCACCGTCGGGCACATGGCGCTGTTGCATGCCTGCACGGTCGAGGATGGCGCCTTCATCGGCATGAAGGCCTGTTTGATGGACGGTGTGGTGGTGGAGAGTGGCGGCATGGTCGCGGCCGGCGCCCTGGTGACCCCCGGCAAGCGCGTCCGCAGGGGCGAGCTCTGGGCCGGCTCGCCGGCGAAATTGATGCGCCCGCTGACCGACAAGGAAATGGCCTACTTCGCCTATTCCGCCGATCACTATTGCCGGGTGGCCGCGAGCTATCGCGGCTAGCGCCGTTACATCGAACGGATGGTCCCCAGGAACCGCTCGATTTCCTGCCTCAGCGCCTGGGCTTCCGTCGCCAGCGCATTGCTGGAGGAGAGCAACTGCCCGGCGGCCACACCGGTCTCATTGGCGGCATTGGTGACGGTGACGATGCGCCCGGACATGTCCTGGGTGCCGGTGGCGGCCTCCTCGACACTGCGGGCGATCTCCTTGGTCGCTGCGCTCTGTTCCTCCACCGCGGCGGCAACCCCACTGGTGATCTGATTGATCTCGTCGATGGTGCTGGCGATGTTCTCGATCGCCTTTACCGCCTGACCGGTCTCGCTCTGGATTCCGTTGATCTGCTGCGAAATCTCGTCGGTCGCCTTGCCGGTCTGGGTGGCGAGGTTCTTGACCTCGGAGGCGACCACGGCAAAACCCTTGCCGGCTTCCCCGGCGCGCGCGGCCTCGATCGTCGCGTTGAGCGCCAGGAGATTGGTCTGGCTGGCGATGTCGGTGATCAGCTGGACCACCGCGCCGATTTTTTGTGCGGCCTCGGCCAGTTGCTTGATCTGGGCGTTGGTGGCGACCGCCTGGCTTGCAGCCTGGCCGGCGATTTCGCGCGAGCGGGACATCTGTGCGCCGATTTCGCCGATGGAGGCGGAGAGCTGCTCAGTCGCGGCTGCGACCGCGTTCACGCTTCCGGTCGCAGCTTCCGACGAGTGGCTGACATGGCTCGCCTCGCTGGCAGCATCCTCAGCGACACGCGACATGGATTGCGCCGTACCCTCCACCTGAGACACAGCACCAATCACGGTTTCCAGGCGTGTCGTGACCTGGCGGTCGAAGTCTCGGCAAAGATCCTCGATGTGCTTGGTCCGTTGCTCGCGGGCATGTTGTTCGCCCGCCTGCATGTTCGCAAGCCGATCGGCCTCAAGGGCGTTGGTCTTGAACACTTGAACAGCATCGGCCATCTGGCCGACTTCGTCGCCGCGCCCGATGCCGGGGACATCGATATCCCGATCCCCACCAGCAAGTCGCTTCATGGCATCGACCATGCCCAGGATTGGCTTGGAGATGCGACCGGCCGTCACCCAATTGATGCCGATGAGGAGAATAGTTGCCACGAGCGAGACAAGCGCCAGGACGATGATCAGGCGATTGTTGTTCTCTTCCGCGGCGGCCCCGGCTGAATTGCCGAAGCTCTCGATCAGTTCGCCCAGGGTTTCCATGCGTTCTTCGAGATCGGAGAAGGCCAGCATGAAGTCCGGGAACTTCTCGCGCCCGGCCACCGTGTCGCCGAGGCTCAGTTCGACGTTCTCCTGCGCAGCCGCGATATAGGCGTTGAGCGCCGGCACCACGTCGTCGACTGCGGTGCGGATTTCGGGTGCCAGGGGCAGAGACTGGAGACTGGCGATGGATTGCTCGAAATCAGCCACATGGTCGGCGAGGTCCGCGCGGATGGCTTCCTGGTCCGCCGGGTCACCATAGGGCCCGGTGACCATGGCGAAGAGGACGTCGCCGCGCAGTGCGTCATGCATCATATCAGCGTGTTTCTGATCGAGTATCGCGCTCGTCGACGTGATCGAAGCATGGAGGCCCTCATTGCTGCGAACCATGCCGAACAGGCCGAAGGCCGCGGTGATCAAGACCGCGATTACAGCGGCGATGCCGGCCGCGATGAGGCGCGCGCGAAGCGACAGGCTGGTGGTCATGGGTTCCCCTCCTCCTCAAGTGTCGCCCATCTTGATCGGTCTTAGTAAACCCTTCCTTAACCGGGTCATGTGCTCCGCCGATGGGGAAATGATCCTGATCGAGAGTCAAGAAAAAGGCGGCTGGGTTGCCCCAGCCGCCGAGGTCGTACTGCCGCAAGGATGACTTCAGGATGAATAATACATCTGGAACTCGATCGGATGCGGGGTGTGTTCGAGGGCGTAGACCTCTTCCCACTTCAGTTCGAGATAGGAATCAATGAAGTCCGCGGTGAAGACGTCGCCCTTCAGCAGGAAGCCGCGATCGGCATCGAGAGATTCCAGGGCTTCGCGCAAGCTGCCGCAAACCGTCGGCACCTGCTTCAGTTCCTCCGGCGGAAGATCGTAGAGGTTCTTGTCCATCGGATCACCCGGGTGGATCTTGTTCGCGATACCGTCGAGTCCGGCCATCAGCATGGCCGAGAAGGCGAGATACACATTGGCGGTGGGATCCGGGAAGCGCACCTCGACGCGCTTACCCTTGGGGCTCGCGGTGTAGGGGATGCGGCAGGATGCCGACCGGTTGCGCGAGGAGTAGGCCAGCAGCACGGGGGCCTCGAAACCTGGAATGAGGCGCTTGTAGCTGTTGGTCGACGGGTTCGTGAAGGCGTTGATGGCCTTGGCGTGCTTGATGATACCGCCGATGTAGAACAGCGCCATCTCCGAGAGATCGGCATAGCCATTGCCGGCAAAGAGCGGCTGCCCGTTCTTCCAGATGGACTGATGCACATGCATACCCGAGCCGTTGTCGCCCTTGACCGGCTTGGGCATGAAGGTTGCGGTCTTGCCATAGGCGTGCGCGACGTTCTTCACCACATACTTGTACTTCTGCATGGCGTCGGCACAATCGACCAGGGTTCCGAACTTGACACCTAGTTCATGCTGCGAGGGCGCCACCTCATGGTGATGCTTCTCCACCTCAACGCCCATGGCGGCGAGGGTGGTGAGCATTTCGGCACGAAGGTCGCCGGCGGAATCGAGCGGGGCCACGGGGAAGTAACCACCCTTTACCTTCATGCGGTGGCCGTGATTGCCTTCCTCGAAGCGCTTGTCGGTGACATAGGGCGCTTCTTCGGAGGTGAATTCGACCGAGGTCTTGTTCATCGAGACCTTGTAGCGCACGTCGTCAAAGACGAAGAACTCGGCTTCGGGACCGACATAGACGGTGTCGCCGATGCCCGAGCTCTTGACGAAGGCCTCGGCGCGCTTGGCGATCGAGCGCGGGTCGCGGCCGTAGTTCTGGCCGGTGAGCGGCTCCAGGATGTCGCAATAGATGATGAGAGAGGTCTGCGCGGCGAAGGGGTCAAGCACGGCGGTGCCGAGATCCGGCGCCAGGGTCATGTCGCTCTCGTTGATCGCCTTCCAGCCGGCGATCGACGAGCCGTCGAACATGACGCCCTCGGTGAGCAGGTCCTCGTTCACCGTGGAAACGTGATGGGCCAGGTGATGCCACTGGCCGAGCGGATCGGTGAAGCGGAAGTCGACGTATTTCACGTCGTGTTCCTTGATCATGCCGAGGATTGTCTTGATGTCAGACATGGGTGTTTCCTTGCGTTTCTCTATTGTGATGTCTTGGGTTTCTGTCAGATGGCGTCGAGGCCGCGTTCGCCGGTGCGGATGCGGACGACTTCCTCGATGTTGGTGACGAAGATCTTGCCGTCGCCGATGCGCCCGGTGGCCGCGGCCTGCCTAATCGCCTCGATGGCGCGCTCGACCAGCGCATCGTCGAGCACCACCTCGATCTTCATCTTCGGCAGGAAGTCGACGACGTATTCGGCGCCGCGATAGAGCTCGGTGTGGCCCTTCTGGCGGCCGAATCCCTTGGCCTCGGTGACGGTGATGCCTTGAATGCCAACCTCGTGGAGGGCGTCCTTCACTTCATCGAGCTTGAACGGCTTGATGATGGCTTCAATTTTCTTCATGGGGTTCCCCAATCTTGATTGTCGCTACGCAGGTTGCCCCACGATGAGGGTGCCCGCGCGTTAGAGCAAGGCCCGTGCCAGTAATTAACTCATTGATCTGGAGATATTATTTGAGGGCGAGGGTTGGTGGGTGCCTCGAAATTGACCTCATCTGATTAAAATTTGGGCAACCAAGAGCTCGATACGCGTATAGGCCCCAAGAACGTGCCATCTCCGACCCCCTGCTTCGCCGCTCAGTTGCAATGATATGTCTGTTCCGGCACCCTATTTCCGGGACGGCTCAGGAGTCGGGGACACGCACTCACAGCCATAGGGGGTTACCATGGACAATCTGAAGGCGATCTATCTCAGCAATTCGGGCCGGCTCGCGCGGTTGCCCTACTTCCTCTATGCACTCGGCCTCGCGGTCGCCTATGTCGTGCTGATGTTCCTGCTGGCGGCAATCCTGGGTCACTTGGGCATTCTGATTGCCTATCTGCTGATGATCTTCCCGTTCTTTAATCTCATGGCCAAGCGCCTGCAGGATTTTGACAAACCTGGCAAATGGGCATGGGGCGTCATCGCCATTGGCGTTCTCGGCGCCCTTCTCGGCCTGTCGGAGTCCATGATGGCGCTGTCCGGGCTGGTCAGCCTGCTGCACCTGATCGTGGCGCTGATCATCCTGTTCATGCCCGGTACCCCGGGTGCCAACTCGTACGGGCCGCAGCCAGGCGCGGCGGCTGGCTGATCCAAGCATGTAACCAGCGCCCGGCGCGGATGATGCGGGCGTCGCGGCGCTTGTTCCCGCTCTGGGCGGGCATCATGGCTTGCCTGATTGCCGGGTTGCCGACCGCGCCTCGGGCGCAGGATACGGCCGACTCAGCGATATTTGCAGAGGTGGAACAGGCGCTCGCCACGGGGCGGCCGGAGGTGGCCCGCGAGCTCATCCGTGCGATGATCGCCGCCCCTGACGCGCCAGCACCGGTCATAGGCGCCGGAGCCCTACATCTAGCGCGGATCGCTCAACTGAGTGGCAATTTTGCGGAAGCCGAACAGCCCCTGATGGACGCATTGCGGCGACTTCCGGCAGCGGATGTCGCGGTGCAGCCGGTATTGGCGTCCATTTACGTGGCCATGGGCGACCTCGCCTTGATCCGTGGCGACACAACGCGCGCGCAGATCGCCCTGTTGAAAGGGATTGCCATCGCACGCCGCATCGCCGCGAGTGATGATCCGCTGCTGATCGAGGCAGAGCTATCCCTCGCCATGGCCGAAATCCGGGCCTTCCGGCTGCGGCAGGCCGGCGACCGCCTGAACGGATTGGCATCCAGGATCCACAGCGGCAAAATGGCCCGGACCCGCGTTCCCATGCTGTATCAGAAGACCCTGGCGGAGCTGCATTTCCGCCAATACGACTTTGCCCCAGCGCTGGTCGCGCAGCAGAGGTCGCTGGAACTTGCGGTTGGTCTCTATGGCGACGACCATGCCGAAGCGGCCCACATGCGTACCTCGCTCGGTTCCGGGCTGTTCAATGTGGGACGGTATGATGACGCCGAGGCGACGCTGTTGCAGGCTATCTCCGTCTACGATCGAGCTCCGGCATTCTTTGCGCCGGCCATGGCGGCGGCGCTGGTCAATCTGGGCCAAGTTTACTATGCCACCGGTCGCACGGTACTGGCCGACAGGGCCTTGTCGCGTGCGTTGCAACTCGCGCTGGCGAGCCTCGGACCCGGTAGCCAGATCGAAGCGGCGGCCCTGTTGCACCGGGGCTATGCTCGATTGCGTGGTGGCGACCTGCCGCGGGCGAGTACGGATCTCGCTGCCGCGATCGACATATGGACGCAGCCGAAGACGGCAAGCGTCCGGGCCGCGGCGGGCGCCCGGATATGGCTCGCGGAAGCCGAACGGCGCAGGGGAAACCTTGCGCCTGCGGCGGCGGCGTTGGCGGCGGCCGAGCGTACCCTTGCCCGCATTTTTGGCGAGGATTCCTTCGCGCTGACAGATACGATGATCGGTGCCGGACAGCTCGCCCTCAGCCGGGGCGACGCGGCCAGTGCTCAGCGGGAGTTTTCGCGCGCGGTGGCGATTCGCAGTGCCGCCTTGGGCGAGGATCACCTGGCGACACTGGATGCCCGCGCGCTGCTGGCGCTGGCATTGGCCGAAACAAACGATACCCGGGCACCGCTCACGATGCTGGCGGCCGACCTTGATCGTATTCGTGCCCGTGTTCTCCTGCTGCAAACGACGCAATCCCCCAGCGCGATCGAGGAGATCAACAATCTGCGCCGCCTGATCGGTCACTATGTGCAGGCGATCGCCCATCTTCGCGCGCGACCCTCCCTGCCGGCCGAGCAGTCGACGGTGCTGCTGGCACAGTCGTTCGAACTGGCGCAACTGGCACGCAGCTCAGCCGCGGGCACCGCCATCGCCGGCATGAGCCACCGCTTTGCCGCCGCCGATAGTGCCGTCGCCGATGCCCTGCGCGCCCTGCAGGAGGCGCAGTTGCGCCGCCAACTGGCGGCACGTCAACTGACGGCAATGGCCGTCGAGGGCCAGGCACCCGCCGAGGAAATTACCGCCGCCCGGGCGGCGGTCGCAGCGGAATCGGCGCGCAGCGAATCCCTGCAGGCGGCACTCGTTCGTGATCATCCGCTCCTCGCCCGGGCGACGATCCGGCTCGCGGTATCGCTTGAGGAAATTCAGGCCGCATTGCAGCCGGATGAAGTGCTGATTGCCTATCTCACTCTGGAAGAGCGCAGCTATGCCTGGCGCATCAGTGCTCTGTCCGCCGATCTGGTCGAACTGCCGGGAAGCGCGGCATCTATAAAATCCGAAGTGGATGCCCTCCGCGCCACAGTCGATCCTAAATCGGTGCAGAGCCTCTCCGACATCGTGCCCTTTGCGACTGCGGAGGCATGGTCGCTCTATCGGGCGTTGTTGGCGCCGCTTGACCTGCCCGAAGAGCGGCGTCATCTCATTGTCGTGCCGGACGGCACATTGCAGAGCCTGCCATTTGCCGCGCTGTTGCAGTCACCGCCCGAACCGGTGCTCGAGTTCGCTGACTATCGACGGCTGCCCTGGCTGATTGATCGTCACGAGCTGTCGGTGCTGCCAGAAATCTCGGCGCTTACCGGTCTGCGTGGCGTAGTGGCCGCGAGTACGGCGAGAGCGCCCTTTGTCGGCTTCGGCGATCCGGTCCTGTCCGGGCAGCCGGTCGATCCCGTTGAACTCGCTGCCGATGACCCGGCCGTCAGCGTGGCAGCGCTGCTGCGCGGCCTTTCACCGTTGCCGGATTCCGCCGCGGAACTTGCTGAACTGGCCCTGGCATTCGAGGCCGAGCCAGGCGCCGTTCATACCGGCGCCGCGGCGAGCGAGGCATCCGTGAAGGCACTGCCTCTGGCAGACTATCGGGTTGTCGCCTTTGCCACGCATGGGTTGATGGCGGGCGATTTCGGTCGCCTGCGCGAACCGGGATTGGTGCTGACCCCGCCCGAGGATCCCAAAGGCGAGGATGACGGCCTTCTCACCATTGGCGAAATCGCACGCCTGCGCCTCGATGCGAATTGGGTGATTCTCTCCGCCTGCAACACCGCCGCCGATGACGGCTCGCCCGGCGCGGAGGGACTGTCCGGCCTTGCCCGCGCCTTCTTCTTCGCCGGCTCGCGTTCGCTTCTGGTGTCGCAATGGGAGGTATTGTCGGTGGCGGCGGTCCAGCTGACGACCGGGATTTTCACCGCTATGGCCGGCGACCCAGAGCTCACGCGTGCCGGCGGCCTGCGCCGGTCGATCCTGGCGATGCTGGCCGAGGATCAGCCGGACTATCTCGCGCATCCGATCTTCTGGGCGCCGTTCCAGGTGGTGGGCGAGGGCGGGCACTGAGGCCCGTGCCGGGGGTCGCTCAAGGCAAGGTCGGCTGCAGCATCGCCTGATCCACTGCCAGCTGCACGATGACATCGCCGCCGCTGGTATGGGCAACGGCCTGATAGACATTGAAGAAGTTATTGCTGAGCGCGCTGTTCGTGATCGCCGTTCCGGTAGCGGTCCATTCGAACGGCGCCCCGAGGATGGCGGATTGTTCCAAGCTCACGCTGTCGCCGGCCTCGCCGGTGATGAACAACGGGCCGCTGATGCCGTTTTCAGCGAGAGTCGAGGCGTGGATTGCCAGGACATTGTCGTGGTCGTTGAGGAGATCGATCGCCTCGATATGCTTGAAGGATCCCAACCTTGGCGAAATGGGTCCCCCGTCCAGCAGGTGCAGCATGTCGAATCCGTCCTTGCCGTCGATGACGCCGCTCTGTTCCGTTATCCACAATTGGTAAACGTTGAGGACATCGTCGCCGTCGCTCGCCTTCGGAAAGAGATTCGGGCTGGCGACATCCAGATGCACGGTCAGCTCGACCTGGTTGCCGGCGGGATCGGTCCCTTGATAGATCAGAAAGCTCGCGTCGCGGCCAGCCAGCGTCCAGTTCTCAGGGTCCGAGAATGCAACCGTGTCGCCGGACCAATCGCCATAGAGGGTGAGCTTGCCATCCGGACCGGCTAGGTCGGCCGCGGCGGCAACGTCGAGCTTGAGCAGATTTGCGTGACCATTGGTCATGTCGAGGATGTCGAGACCAGCCGCGCC
>JAEUKV010000243.1 GCA_016794165.1 Rhodospirillaceae bacterium | reverse complement strand
TTCGCCCACCTGCTCCTCGAGTTTTTTCAGCTGCAGGCTGATCGCCGATTGCGACCGGCCGAGGCGCTCGGCGGCCTTGGCGAAACTGCCCAATTCGGTGCCGGTGACGAAGCTCCGCAGCACATCCATGTCAAGATTGGTAAGACGCATCGGGTTTCAATCGTTCAGAATTCCGAAAGAATGGTATCAGAACTACCCGTTTTTCAAAAATCTGGACAGGTCTTACCTCGGTGGCATCGCCACTTGAAGAAAGGATCCAGATCATGACCAACCTCGCCAATGAACAGGGCCATCGCGCTGGGCCCATCCACGCTGGGCCCATCCGCTCTGGGTCAATCCAAGCTGGGCAGGGCAAAATTCCATTCGCCGACCGCTTCGGCATGCTGCTCGCCATTCTTGCCGCGGCGGTGGCGCTTTTTCTGGCGGCCGGGGAAATCCGGAACGCCCCGACTGATGCCGGCCCTTCGGTCGAGAGCCTCGCCGATTACGAGGCCAAAAACCTGTCCCCATGAGCGATGATCGATGGGTCAAACGTGGAGAATCTCGCCCTTGAGCGAATAGGCGATCGCCAGCACATCCTTCTGGGTCGCTTCGTCTATTTTATGCTTGCCAAGGGCCGCCATGATATCGTCCAGCGCCGCGATGTATTCGGCCTCGCTGATGTTCATGCCGCGATGCGTCTCCCCCATGCTGCGGCCGGTATATTGGGCGGTGCCGCCGCTGCCGGCTTCCAGAAATGTGCACAGGTGCCGCTTGGTCACGGCGAGCTTGTCCGGCGTTTCCAGATAGGGGCGGAACCTGACCCGGATAACTGGATTTTCCATGTGCAGGGCGACGATATCGTCAACCAGCGCGCTGATGCCGGAGGTACCGCCGAGGCGGAGGAAAAGGGATTGGGTATCCATGGTTTCCTGCTCCTGTGAGAGAGTGAGTAGACCGGTCGGTCTATATCATGTCAGGAGTCCGAATGCAAACCTGCCCAGCTCCCGGCGTCACCCCGCGGCTGGGGTGTCCAGGGGCCAAGCGCAAGCGTCCCGGGCACAGCATGCTGGGGACAGCGCTCTGGTAAACTTCGCCCTGGTACCGCGTCAGGCTGCGGCGCCGCGAAAATAGAAGTCGAGCATCTGCCGCAGCGGTGCCGGGTCCCGGCGCAGACGCGTGCGCAGGGCCGCACCTTCCCAGCAATTGACCAGCAGATCCGCCATGGCCCTGGTGTCGGTTCCCGCGGCCAAGTCCCCAAGCCCGACCGCCTCTTCCAGGCAGTTGGCGATGCGACGGGCAATCTCGCAAAAACACCACTCGACCTTGCTCCGGAACGCCTCGCTCACGCCCGAGAGTTCCTGACCGAGGCCACCCAGCAGGCAGCCCAGATAGCCTTCGCCGCGATACTTCTCCTCGGTCAGTTCGAAGAAGCGGCGCACCCGATCAAGAGGCGTGCGACTCTCGTCGACGAGACAGTGATCCAGCCCGGCATGGACCTGGGTCATGTAGAGGTCAATCACCTGCAGGCCAAAATCTTCTTTGTTGGCGAAGTGATGGTAGAAGGATCCCTTTGGAATTCCCGTCGCCTCGAGAACCGCGGCGATGCCCAAATCGTGGTAGCCTTGGCGCAGCAGCATCGCCATACCTTGTTCGAGCAGCTGTTGCTTGGTTGCGTTTGCCATCGTTCAGCCAGCTTGTTGGTTCACTAGACCACTCGGTCTGATCGTACCTTGCGCGATTGCCGGTTCCTGGTCAATCGGGGGGGATGCCGGGGTCACCCCTCCGGCCACGGACTAGGTGCTCGCGGCATCACCAGGGCAAGGGCCGCAGGGGCCAGATCGATCGTCACCGGCAGATGGCCGATGATATCGCCGTCGCCCTGCACCGGGTCATCGACTGGGCCGTTGATGGTAACATGCGTGCCGGCGACGATGCGAAAACCGGGAGCCCGCGCCAGGCGGCCGAGGCTCAGTGCCAAGGCATAGCGCAGCGCATGCCATCGGCCGCGTTGCTCGAAGAGGCAGATCTCGAAACGCGGTGCGTCCAGCCTGGCCGCTGGCGCCAGCACATGGCGGCCCCCGTAGTAGTGTCCCTTGGCGACGATCACCGATGCCACGTCGATGGGCGCGCCGCCATCGATGGAGACGCGATAGGTGGGGAAGGAGAAGCGCAGCATCTGGCGCAAGGCCTGCCAGACATAGGCAAGTTTGCCGATGCGTCGTTTCAAGCCGCTGTCCACGTTTGCCACCACATGCGCATCGAAGCCGGCGCCGGCCATCAGCGCGAAAGCGCGGCCGTTGGCGCGGCCCACGAAGATCGGTCGCGCCTGGCGCGCATCCAGCGTGGCCGCGATCGCTTCCGCGGTCACATCGAGCCCGATTTCCGCCGCCAGCACATTGGCCGTGCCCATGGGAATGATGCCGAACGGCATTGGCTCAGCCGACCCGCTTGCGATCAGCCCGTTGATCGCCTCGCCGATGGTGCCGTCGCCACCGGCCACGGCGAGGAGATCCGGCCGTTCCATGTTGGGCAGCGCTGCGATGGCGCGCGCCAGACTTTCGGCATCGCCCCGCGCCCTGGTCGGCTTCAAGTCGACCGCCCAGCCGCGCGCGGTCAGGCGGTCGGTGACGTCCTCAAGAAACCCCCGTCGGCGCCGGCCGGCAATGGGGTTGAAGATGATGGCAAGGCGGGGCGGGGCAGTCACGGGTCGCGGGTTCGGCCGGTAGGTGAGGAAGGGGCGGAAGCTAGACGATGCGTGCAGTCCTGAACAGGTCAGACGCGGCTACCGAAAAGGCATACTATCGTGTGAGTATGCTGGGGGTATACGGCGCCGCCCCGATCCCTTATAACGCCGCCTTCCGGCGGGTTGTGCCGGTCCTCTTGATTGACTCTGGCGCGGGCTTTCTCTATACAGCCGCGCCAAAGCCCAAATGACTGAATTCCGTGGAGATTTAACGTGAAACGCACCTATCAGCCGAGCAAGCTCGTGCGCAAGCGCCGTCATGGCTTCCGCTCGCGCATGGCGACCAACGGTGGCCAGAAGGTCATCTCGTCGCGCCGCGCCAAGGGCCGCAAGCGTCTCAGCGCCTGATCGGGCGCGGTCGCTTGTCTCCCGGCGCCGCCATCTTCCGCACGAACCCCGTACGATGACCCGCATCGGCCGCCTGAAACGGCGCGCCGAATTCCTGGCCGCCGCCGCTGCCAACCGCAAATGGGTGGCACCCGGCCTTGTCCTGCAGGCCCATGTTCCACCGGTGCCGCCTGAATCCGATGACGGCGATATCCGCCTTGGCTTCACCGCCAGCCGCAAGGTCGGCAATGCGGTGGCGCGCAACCGGGCCAAGCGGCGCCTGCGCGCCCTCGCGGTGGAACTGCTGAAGGACGCGCCCAGTCCCGCGCAACCCACGGATCTGGTGCTGATTGCCAGGCCCGCCACGGTGAGCCGCGATTTCGCGGCCCTGCGGCAGGATCTGCTGCGCGGCCTTGCCAAGCTCGGCGTCGCGCTCAAGGCGGGAGGGACGGCGTGATCGCTTCGCTCAACCATCTCGCCGCGGCGTGCGGCATCGGCCTCATTCGGCTCTACCGCCTGTTGCTTTCGCCGTGGCTCGGTTATCACTGCCGCTACCAGCCGACCTGCTCGGCCTATGGCATCGAAGCGATCGAACGCCATGGCCTGTTGAGGGGCGGATGGTTTACCCTGCGCCGCCTTGGCCGTTGCCATCCCTGGGGCGGCAGCGGTTACGATCCCGTGCCGATGCGTCATCGTCACGGCGACCACCACCATGGTTTCCAGGGCAACAACGCCACCTGCGGCCATGACAGCCCGTCATCCGCGTCCAGCCGCCACTAACCCATTTTCCGGAACAGATCGCCGTCATGATGCCGCAGACCGACAAGAAGAACATGATCATCGCCATCGCCCTTTCGGTGGCGATCATCTTCGTCTGGCAGTTCTTCTTCGAATTGCCGCGCATGGAAAAGCAGCGCGCAGCGCAGGAAGCCGAGATGGCGCTGCAGGCGCAGCAGCTGCCGGCGGCAGCCGCGACCGGCACCGGTACCGCGGCGGTGCCAGCTCAGATTGACCCGGCGACCGGGGCGCCGATGGACCAGTCGGCCAGCGTCAAGCTCGCGCGCGACGCGGCACTGGCATTGAGCCCGCGCGTCAAGATCGACGCACCGAAGATCCGCGGCTCGATCGCCCTCAAGGGCGGTCGCATCGACGATCTGGTGCTGAACAACTACCGCGAGACGATCGAACCCAACGCGCCCGACGTGGTTCTCTTGTCGCCGGCCCGGGCCGAGCTGGGTTATTTCGCCGAAACCGGCTGGGTCGCCGCCCCCGACGTCAAGACGCCGGATGCGGAAAGTGTCTGGCAGGCCGACGGCGATACGCTCTCGCCGCAGCACCCCGTGACCCTCACCTGGGACAATGGCGCCGGACTCGTCTTCACGCGGCGCATCACGGTCGACCAGGATTACATGTTCGACATCGTCGATTCGGTCGCCAACAACAGCGGCGCCGCGGTCAGCCTTGCCCCCTATTCGCGCGTCAAGCGCTTTGGCCTGCCCAAGGGCCTCGACGGCATCTACATCCTGCATGAGGGGCCCGTCGGCGTGTTCGATGCCACCCTCAACGAGGCAACCTATGGCGATGTGCGCGACCAGGCCGAGGATGCGCCCGCCGGCGATGCCAATGCCGCGGTGATGAGCTTCAGCAGCACCGGCGGTTGGCTCGGTCTCTCCGACAAATACTGGCTGGTGGCCCAGGTGGCGCCCACCGACGCCGCTTTCAAGGCGCGGTATCTCTATGGCCGCAGCGACGATTCCTACCAGGCCGATTATACCGCCGCGATGCGCGAGGTGGCGCCCGGTGCGAATGCCGCGTTCGACCACAAGCTCTTCGCCGGCGCCAAGGAAGTCTCGCTGCTGGAGCACTACCGCGACACGTTCAACATTCCCCTGTTCGAGCGCGCAGTGGATTTCGGCTATTTCTTCTTCCTGACCAAGCCGCTGCACGGCTTCCTCGACTGGATCTACCGCTTCGTCGGCAATATGGGCATCGCCATCCTCACCCTCACCGTGCTGGTAAAGGCGGTGATGTTCCCGCTTGCCAACAAATCCTATGTCTCGATGAGCAAGATGAAGGTGCTGCAGCCGAAAATGGCCGAGCTCAAGGAGCAGTACGGCGCCGACAAGCAGCGCTTCCAGCAGGAGATGATGGCCCTCTACAAGAAGGAGAAGGTCAACCCGGCGGCGGGCTGCCTGCCGATCCTGGTGCAGATCCCGGTCTTCTATGCGCTCTACAAGGTACTCTACGTCACCATCGACATGCGCCATGCGCCGTTCTTCGGCTGGATCGACGATCTCTCGGTGAAGGATCCGACAACCGTCCTCAATCTCTTCGGCCTCATTCCCTGGGATCCGTCGATCTATTACAGCACGCCGCTGCTGGGTAGCATCCTGCACTTTCTCTCGATCGGCGTCTGGCCGCTGGTGATGGGCTTCACCATGTGGGCGCAGATGCGCCTCAACCCGACGCCGCCGGATCCGATCCAGGCCAAGCTCTTCGCCGTGATGCCGTTCCTCTTCACCTTCATGCTGGCCCCCTTCGCCGCCGGCCTGGTGATCTACTGGGCCTGGAACAACACGCTCTCCATCGCCCAGCAGAAATTCATCATGTGGAAGCTGGAGAAGGCGAAGGCAAAGCAGGCCCAGAAGGCCGGCGGCACGTGAGCGGCGAACGCGAGAAGGCTGAACGCTCCATCGGCGACGTGCTGTTCCAGCGGGAATGCCAGTTCGTCGCCGGGGCCGCGGCGATCGACCAACTGCCGCCCATGGGGCCGATCGAGGTGGCCTTCGCCGGCCGCTCCAATGTCGGGAAGTCGAGCCTCCTCAACGCGCTCACCGGCCGCAAGGCCCTGGCGCGCGTCTCGCAAACCCCGGGCCGTACCCAGCAGCTCAACTTCTTCGACCTCAATGGCGAGCTGGTCCTGGTCGACATGCCGGGCCATGGCTATGCCAAGGTCAGCAAGTCGACCGCCGGCCATTGGTCGCGCCTGATCGAGGCCTATCTCAAGGGCCGCGCCAATCTCAGGCGCCTGCTGCTCCTCGTCGACAGCCGCCACGGCCTCAAGGAGAGCGACACCGAGCTCATGGACATGCTGGACAAGGTCGCCCTTTCCTACCAGCTGGTGATGACCAAGGCCGATACGCTGAAGCCCTCGGAACTCGAGGCCCAGCAGGCGAAACTCCTCCGGCTGATCGCGCGCCGGCCGGCGGCACATCCCGAGATCGTCGTCACCTCGGCGGAAACCGGCCGCGGCATCCAGGAACTCCGCGACGCCCTCGCCACCCTGGCCGCGCAGGGTTAGGGGCTCCATCACGCCCAGCCGTCAGGTATTGCTTGCCATGAGAGGTGCGCGTGACGACCGAACTTTCCTTCCGTATCGATGCGATGGACGATCAGTCCCGGCGCGGGCCGTGGCTGAATTTGCTGCGCGATGTCTTTGCCATCGATCTTT
Organism: Rhodospirillaceae bacterium; assembly: GCA_016794165.1. GTDB lineage: Bacteria > Pseudomonadota > Alphaproteobacteria > Dongiales > Dongiaceae > Dongia. The sequence continues at coordinate 17,076 of JAEUKV010000243.1, read as the reverse complement.
CCGCCTATAGCGCCCTCGATATCTGGCACCCGGGTTACCGGGCCTTTTCCTACTGGGCGGGCGATGTCATCGCCGCCAATGTCTCGATCCGGCCGCTGCCGCTGCTGATGGACGGGCAAATCGTGCCGGCGGCACAGCTGCATGCCGTGGCGACAAGGCCCCAATGGCGCCGGCGCGGTCTCTTTGCCGATCTCATGACCCGCGTGCTGGCCTATGCCGATGGGCGTTTCGACCGGTTGCTGCTGTTCACGGCGCAGTGCGATCTCTACCGGCCCTTCGGTTTCCGGCATCTGCCGCAGCACAGCTTTGTCGGGTTTCTCGACGCCGCGCCGGATTCCGCCGCTGCCGCAGACTGTCGCTGCCTCGATCTTGCCGATGCCGATGACCGCGCCCTCATTCTCGCCCTGCATGCCGCACGCACACCAGTCTCGCGTGACCTGGGCCTGGTCGACAATGGCGACATCTTCATCGCCAACGCAATCGCGCGCCCGGACTGGCAGCTCCGCTATTCGCCCGGCGCCCATGCCCTGGTGGTGCTCGCGGAAGGATCCGGGCGGAAGCGGTTGATCGACGTCGTCGCCCCCGCCTGGCCGGATGCAGCGACCATTGCGGCGGCACTCGATCTATCAGCGACGGACGGCGAGATCGAGATTCTCTTTCCACCCGACCGGCTCCCGGGCGATTTCCGCGCCTTGCCCTATACGCCGGAGGACGACGATCACCTGATGATCCGGGGTCCTCTCGCCAATGAAGGTGCGGCCATCATGCTGCCGCTCACCGCCCTGTCCTAGGCCGGCCTCAGCTGCTGGCGGCGTTGACATAGCTGCGCGCGGCGTCGTCGAAAGCCTGCCAGTGGGGCAGCAGATCGAGCGGAAACAGCACGCGGTAGCCGTGATCCGCATCGATGGCGCGGCGCAGCGAGCAGTAATCGCCGCCGCCATAGGGTGGCGGCACCGGCGCGCATTCGATCAGCGTGGTGACGTGTGCGCCATCAAGGCCGACCAGATAAATCGGGGCACCTTCCTGCGCCTGGAACGGCGCTAGGGAATCGAGGCCCAGGCGTGGCTGGCTCATGCGCAGATAGGCGATCCTTGTGCCGGTGGCACCGCGCTGCGACGTGACGAGGAACTTGTAGGCACTCTGGGAGGGCGCGTTCTCGCGGCTCTTCCAGTCGCTGAAGGACGCAGCGAGATGCTGGTCGGCATCGGGGATGAAGGACGCCGCCAGCACATCGACCTGCACCGGACGCGTATCGCCGGCGAGATCCGGCACCAGGGTTTCGACGTCCAGGCGCACCGCGAGGCGCGCGAATTGCGGCGGCTGGGTGTAGGGAATGACCGGCCATGTCTGCAGCAGCGCGCCAGAATCGAAAGTGTAGCTGTCATCGCCGAGGCGATAGCCCGCCAGCGCCGCGGATTCGGCCACATCGTCCGTCATGGCAGTGCTCTCGCAGCCGGCAAGCGCGCCGGCGGCGAGGCCTATCGCCAGTATCAGCGCCAGATTTCCCGATCGTGCCATCGATGCCTCCTCAAATGCCGGCAAGGTTGCGCCCGCATGCCGATAGCATTCTATCAAACAGCCGGTCCGGCGGGTAGGCGGCGACTCTCATCCATCCCCGAAATGCTCCAGCTGCTTCTCGCCGGCCTTGCGGATATCGCTGGCGGCCTGGCCGAGATATTGCGCGACCCTTTCCAGGCGCTCGGCCAGCGCCAGCCGGTCCTCGCTGTAGATCCCCTGGTCGATGAAGGCCTGCAGCCGCTCGCGGCCAATCCAGGCCGCATGGCGGGCGTATTCCGAGGCGGCCACATGCGCCGGGTCGGCATGGTAGATCTGGTCGAAGCGGTTGTAATCGGGAAACTCGGCATTCCGCGGCACATAGCCGTTGACCATGGTGATGCGTTCGCCCGCCGCCTGCAGGCCCTTGGCGCGGTGGGTCACCATGTTGCCCTGCTGCAGCACCGCATAACCGGCACCCGGGATCGCCGGCGTCACGATGCGTTCAAGCGGCAGCTTCGCCCCCGCCTGGTGCAGTGCCGCCACCTCATGCTTGGTGCCGTGGAAATACTGGAACTCGCCGCCGCGAATGGAGGCGGGGTCGGTTACGAAAAGCACGTAATCGATGCGCAGGGTATCGACATGCCATTTGTCGACATTCTGGGAAAGGTCGAGCGGGTTGTAGTTGATGTGGCCGAGATGATGCGGGATCGAATGCGGCAGCAGCGGAATGCCGCAGATCTCGCCGAGGAATTCATTGACCTCGGGTGCATGGCAGAGATCGCGCAGGAACCTGGATTGATAGACGCCGCCCCGCACCTTTCTCGGGATGCGGCCGCTGCTGGTGGCATAGGGCGCCAGCAGCCGGCACACTTCGAGAAGGGCCGCCGCCCCCTCCGCGCTCAGCAGCCGGAAAGAAGAAGTGATGCCGAAATCCCCCGGGCAGGCGGCGATCTCCTCGGACCCATAGCCGAGTTCACCCAGGGTGACGATCCGCTCGGGCCGTTCCAGGGCGAGGTGCCGCGCAGGCTCGAATGCCGGCTCCCGCGCGAGTGGGGGATATCCCTCCGGCGGCAGGGCGGGAAGGTCCAGCAGGGCGGCGGGCATCGGCAAACCTCATGACAGGACGAAACCGGCGCCATGTTCTGCCAGAATCCTGTGCGCGACAAATTGAAAATGCGGCCCAGCCCGGTTGTCAGCCGTGTCAGTCGGTGGCGGCGGCCAGGATTTCACCGTTGAAGGGTGCCTGCAGCAGGACGGCGCGCTTCAATCCCGGGTTCCCGGCGGGGAGCGGGAAGGCGGTGGCCGCGCCCTCCCAGTTCCCCAGCCGGGTCAATTCCCGCACTGCATGGGTAATGACCAGTTCCCGGCCGCCATTCTCGCCCCGAGCGACCGGAATTTCGATCGGCCCGGGCTCGTAGCGCACCAGCCAGACCTCCGCCGCCCGTTCCGGTGCGGCACCGGCCGAGATTGTCGCCATGGCCGGTGCCAATGTGATCGCGGCGGCGGCCGGCCGTGCCTGGGCCGCGATTGCCTCCTCGATCTCGGGCATTCGCTGGCCGACCAGGTCGATCCGGCCGTTGATCACCATCTGCGGCGTGTAGACCGAGGAATTGCCGAGCGCCCGGGCATAGCCATGCTGCCGGGCGGTAAATTCCTCCTTGCCGAAGGTGTCCTGCCAGCCGAGATAGTCCCAATAGGTGACCCCGAAACTGAGTGCCAGCACGTCCGCGCGCCCGGCGAGCTTGCCCAAATTGGCATCGGCCGGCGGGCAGGACGAGCAGCCCTGGCTGGTGAACAGTTCCACCACGGTGAGATCGGCGGCAAGGACGGGCGCAGCGCCGCCAAACCCAGTGGCGAGCGCGAGCAGCAGGGTCAGTTGACGAAGATTGGGCATCCTGGCACCTCTCCCGAGATCTACAGGGGCGATGTAGGACCTTCGCGGGCGGAACCGGCTTTGTTACGCGGTCTTCCGCGACTGGACAGGAATCGCCGCCCGGTGCATCGTCCGCCCCGGGATTTCCGGAGTTTTCGATTTTGCGCGATTCACTACAGCACCCGACGCGGCTGGTGCCCCTGGCATTCCTGGTCGCCATCCTCCTGGGGACGGCGCTGCTGATGCTGCCGGCGGCCAGGGCCGAGGCGGGCTCCGCGCCCTTCCTGGTGGCGCTCTTTACCGCGACCTCGGCGGCTTGCATCAACGGCCTCATCGTGGTCGATACCCCCACCTACTGGTCCTTCTTCGGCCAGATGGTGATCCTCGCCCTGTTCCAGGTCGGCGGCTTTGGCATCATGAGTGGTGCGACATTGCTGGGCGTGCTGGTGACGCGGCGCCTGCGTCTTTCCGCCCGGCTGACGGCACAGACGGAGAATCGCGGCCTCGTCTTTGGCGACGTGAAAGGTGTTCTCAAGATGGTGCTTGTGGTGACCGTGCTGGTCGAGCTGGCGGTGGCCGCAATCCTGATCCTGCGTCTGCGCCACGGCTACGGCGAAGCATGGAGTGAGGCAATCTGGCACGGATTCTTCCAGGCCGCCTCCGCCTTCAACAATTCCGGCTTCTCCAGCTACTCCGACAGCCTGGTGCATTTTGCGCTCGACCCCATCATCCTTGTACCGATGATGCTGGCGATCCTCATCGGCGGCATCGGCTTTCCAGTACTCCACGACCTTCGGCGCGATGTGACGCGGCCGGCGCGCTGGTCCCTCCACACCAAGCTTACCTTGCTTGGTACCGCGATCCTGCTGCCGCTGGGGTTCCTCGCCATCCTGATCTACGAATGGAGCAATCCGGCGACCCTGGGCCAGTTCGGCTGGGGCGGGCGCGCACTCAACGCGCTGTTTCATGCCGTGACGCTGCGCACCACGGGCTTCAACACCATCGATGTCGCGGCGATGACGCCGTCCTCCTTCGGTGTTTCCTATGCGCTGATGCTGATCGGCGGCGGTAGCGCCGGCACCGCCGGCGGGATCAAGGTCAGCACCTTCCTGGTCCTCGGCCTGATCGTCTGGGCCGAGATCCGCGGCGATCCCGATGCCACCGCTTTCGGCCGCCGCCTCTCCGACGACGTGCAGCGCCAGGCTCTTACCGTGGTGCTGCTGGCGGTGGGGCTGCTGTTCTGTGCCACCCTTATGCTTCTGGGCCTCTCCGATTTCAGCCTGGAATTCCTGTTGTTCGAGGCGATCTCGGCCTTCTCTACCACCGGCATCTCGACCGGCATTACCGGACAGCTGCCGCCGGCAGCACAATGTGTCATCATCATGTTGATGTTTGTCGGTCGCATCGGCACCGTCACCATAGCTACCGGTCTTGCCCTGCGATCAAAGCAAAGGCCCTATCGCTATCCAGAGGAGCGCCCGATCGTTGGCTAAGACTATCTCCCCCACCTCGAACAGTGTTGTGGTGATCGGCCTCGGCCGCTTCGGTGGCGCTGTCGCAGAATCACTTGTCCGCCTCGGCCACGACGTTCTCGGCATCGACGAGAACCCGGAGCTGGTGCAAAGATGGTCCGACGTGCTTACCCATGTGGTGCAAGCCGATACCACCAATACCGATACCTTGCGCCGTCTCGGCGTCGGAGATTTCGAGAGCGCCGTGGTCGGTATCGGTGATGATCTGGAAGGCAGCGTCCTTACCGTGCTTTCGCTGGTCGAACTGGGTGTCAAGGATATCTGGGTCAAGGCACGCAGCGTACGCCATGGCCGCATCCTGGAGCGTACCGGTGCGCATCATGTGGTCTATCCGGAACTGGCGATGGGCGAGCGCGTGGCGCACCTGGTCACCGGCCGGATGATCGACTTCATCGAATTCGACGACGGCTTTGCCATCGCCAAGACCCGCGCCCCGCGCGAGGCCGTCGGCAAGACCCTTGCCGAATCGGCGCTTCGCAGCAAATACGGCATCACCATTGTCGGGGTGAAGCGGCCCCGCACGGATTTCACCTATGCCAAGCCCGAGACAAGGATCGAATCCGGCGATCTGCTGATCGTCTCGGGGCCCACCAAGTTGGTCGAGGCCTTCGCCGCCCTCACCTGAGGTCGCGGTCGCACCAGGAATCCTGCCTGGCGAGGCGATAGGCGCGGGCGCCGATCTCGCTGCGATGGAGGCCGATATCCTTCAGCAGCCGGTCATCGAGATGGTCGAGGGCGGCGCGGGTCCGCCGTGCGTGATTTGCGGCGACCAGGTATTGCCACAGGTGCCGCAGAAGGCCCGACCCGGGAAAGGGCGCAAAGCGAGTGCCAATCGCTCTTTCATTATTGTTCATCATGCTCTCCATTTGATTCGGCGCCGTCTTGGCGCGGCGCGATAGGCGGGATATGGCCCATTCGGTTCATGCCGGCAGTGAAGGGGTTCACAAGGAGAACGCCGGCAGGGGATCCGGCTCGGCCTACCGCGGACATCGCGAATCGTCAGGGTACAATCGACACAGCTCTGGTATCCGAGGCCGGTATACGGGCATTTCCGGGGCCGCAGGACCCAGCCCGTCACATGCCGCCCATGCCGCCGCCGCGCTGGTGAGGGCCGCGGGATTGCGGCATGCTACCGGCCTCCTGTCCCGAGGCTGCCCGCATGACCCTTACCGCGCTGCTGATCTTCGCCGGCATCTATGCCGCCGCCGTTTTTTCGCCTGGTCCCGGCGTCGCCGCGGTGGTGGCGCGTGCCATGGCGACCGGCACCAGGCGCACCGCACCCTTCATCCTCGGTATCGTGCTGGGCGATCTGGTCTGGTTCGGCTTCGTGGTGGGTGGTCTCGCCGCGCTGGCGCAGAACTTCCAGATCGTGTTCCAGGTCATCAAATATGCCGGCGCCGCCTATCTGGTCTGGCTCGCCTGGAAGCTCTGGACCGCGCCCGCCACCACGCCGGATCAGCAGCAATACGTGAAGGGCGAGGGGATCCGCCTGGTCCTTGCCGGCCTTTCCATGACCCTCGGCAATCCCAAGACCATGATCTTCTTCGTTGCCATCCTGCCGCAGGTGGTGAGCGTGGATAAGATGAGCGGCATCACCATTGCCGAGCTTTGCCTGCTGATGGCGGTGGTCCTGGCCGCGATCATGCTGTGTTATGCCGTACTGGCCGACCGGGCGCGGCGCTTCATCGCCTCGCCCCGGCAGATGCGGCTGGTCAACCGCGCCACCGGTGGGCTGCTGGCCGGCGTCGCCGCCGCCATCGCCGCGCGCTGACGATCGTCCGTCATGCCGATTGATCTGATCGACTCCCGCATCGCCTGGGCGCGCCTCTGGGCGGCGCTTGGTATTGCCGTGATGGGCGGCATCGGCCTGTGGTCGCCGGTGGTAGTTCTGCCCACGATCGAGGCGGAGTTCGGCATCGGCCGTGGTGATGCGACGCTGCCCTATACCGCGACCATGATTGGCTTTGCCCTGGGCGGCGTGCTGATGGGCCGGTTCAGCGACAGGTTCGGAATCTTCTGGCCGATCGTCTTCGGCACCGTGATGCTGGCCGGCGGTTTCGCCCTCGCCTCGCTTTCCACCGCCTACTGGCAGATCGTGGCGATCCAGGCGGGCATCATCGGCCTGCTCGGCTGCTCGCCCACGTTCGGGCCGCTGGTGGCCGATATCTCGCACTGGTTCCTGCGCCGCCGCGGCATTGCCATCGCCATCGTTGCCTCGGGAAATTACCTCGCCGGCACGATCTGGCCACCCTTCCTGCAATTCATGATCGATGGGTTGGGCTGGCGCCAGACCTATCTGGTGTTGGGTATCCTGTGCCTCGTCACCATGCTGCCGCTTGCCCTGCTGCTGCGCCGCCGCGTGGTGCTCGATCCGCCGCCGGCACCGCTGGCCGGGCAGGGCAAGCCGGCCTCGGACAGCCGGCTGCTGCCGCTTCCCTCGCGGCATCTGCAGCTCATCCTGATGCTGGCGGGGCTCGCCTGCTGCGTTGCCATGGCGATGCCCCAGGTGCACATGATCGCCTATTGCGGCGATCTCGGCTATGGCCCGGCGCGCGGGGCCGAGATGCTCTCGTTGATGCTGGGCTTTGGCGTGGTCAGTCGGCTTGCCTCCGGCCTCATCGCCGACAAGATCGGCGGCGTGGGAACGCTCATCCTCGGCTCCGCCCTGCAATGCCTGGCGCTGCTGTTCTATCTGCCCTTCGACGGGCTGACCTCGCTCTACATCGTCTCGGCCCTGTTCGGCCTTTCCCAGGGGGGCATCGTGCCGTCCTATGCCCTCATCGTGCGCGACTATTTCCCGGCGCGCGAGGCGGGAACCCGGGTGTCGCTGGTCCTCACTGCCACCGTCATCGGCATGGCGCTGGGCGGCTGGCTATCCGGCGTCATCTTCGATCTCACCGGGTCCTATCAGGCGGCCTTCGCCCATGGCATTGCCTGGAATTTCCTCAATATGGGAATCGCCCTCTGGCTGCTCGCCGGCCGCCGGCGCCTGCGTTTGGCCGCTGCCTGATAAATACTTCCGGTTCGGTCGCCCGGCATGTCACATTGACCCCGTGTCGCTCGTCTTCCTGTTGTCAGCGAAATATGGAGATGATGATGCAACCCCGTTTGAACCCCTTCACGACCAATCCCGGTGTCTATCAGGCCATGTCCGCCCTGCAGGACAGGGTCGATGCCGGCGGACTGGAACACGGGCTGCAGGAGTTGGTGAAGATGCGCGCCTCGCAGATCAATGGCTGTGCCTTCTGCCTGCACATGCACAGCAAGGACGCGCGGGCCCATGGCGAGACCGAGGAACGGCTCTATCTTCTCAACGCCTGGCGCGAATCGCCGCTCTATTCCGCGCGCGAACGGGCGGCCCTCGCCTGGACCGAGGCGCTCACCAATCTGCCGCAGAACGGCGCCTCGGACGCCGATTACGCCCTTCTCAACGCCCATTTCACCCCGGCGGAGCAGATGGAGTTGACGCTCCTCATCGTCGTCATCAATGGCTGGAATCGCTTTGCGGTCGGTTTCCGTTCGGTCCACCCCCTGACCGCCAATGGCAAGCCGATTCCGGCGGACACGCAGGTGGCGAATGCCTGAGGGTTCTTGTGGCTGAAAAGACGATTCAGGCGGCGGATGATGCCGCCGCCAGTTTCGCCCCGCATCGCCGGCGCCTGATGCGAATCGCCTATCGCATGCTGGGCTCTATGGCCGCGGCCGAGGACATCGCGCAGGAGGCCTTCCTGCGCTGGCTCGGAACCGATCGCGATCTCGTGCGCGAACCGGCGGCCTTCCTCACCCGGATCGTGACCAGGCTCTGCCTCGATCAGTTGAAATCCGCCCGCGTCCAGCGCGAAACCTATATCGGCCCCTGGCTGCCGGAGCCGGTCGTGCTGCCGGAATCGGAGCTGGAGATGGATGACGACCTCACAGGGACACTTATGCTGGCGCTCGAACGCCTCTCGCCGCTCGAGCGTGCGGCCTTTCTGCTGCACGATGTCTTTGGCCTCGATTTCGACGAAGTGGCGAGTGCGCTCAATCGCGATGCCGCCGCCTGCCGGCAGCTGGCAGCGCGGGCGCGTGGTCATGTGCGGGCGGAGAAGCCGCGCTATCAAATAGCGGCAGGCGAAGGCGAGAGCATCGCCGCCGCCTTCTTCGCAGCCTCGCGCAGCGGCGATGTCTCGGCATTGCAGGCCATGCTGGCCGATGCCGCCATTGCCTATACCGATGGCGGCGGCAAGCGCAGCGCGGCCTTGAACCCGATTTATGGCGCCGACAAGATCACCCGCTTTATCGCCGGCATCGCCGCCAAGGAAGGCGCCGCCGCATCACGATTCCTGCGCTACGCCGTGATCGACGGCCTGCCGGGCTTCATCACCCGCGAAAGGGACGGCCTCATCCAGACCACTGCCTTGGAAATCGAGGCAGGCCGCATCACCGCCCTCTACGTCGTCCGCAACCCGGACAAACTCGCGCGACTCACGGCACAGCTCGATTCCTAATCCACCTGCGGCAGATGCGGCAGTACATCCCCTTGCACCCAGTCGCGCATGGCGGCAATGGCGGGGCGCTGTTCCGCGCCGATGGGATAGACTAGGTCGTAGCGCAGTCCCTTCAGCACCGGGCCGAAAGGCTGCATGAGTGCGCCAGATTTAAGTTCCGCCGCCACCAGGGCGAGACTGAGGAGCGCCACACCCTGGCCGGCAAGGGCGGCCTGGATGGCGCTGTTCTCGTCGTTGAAGGTGATGCCGGAATCGGGGTCGATGCCACGCAAACCACTCGTCTCGCACCAACCGCGCCAGCTCGGCACGCTCACCTTCGACGCATTCGGCCCCCATTCGAAATGAATGAGGGGTGCGCGCGTCATTTCGCTCATCCGCCTGGTTCCAAGATGCGGGCTGCACACGGGCGCAAAATGATCACCGATGAGCGGGATCGAGACCAGCCCAGGATAGCGCCCCGCCCCATAGCGAATCGCGGCATCGGCGGCACCGGCCGCAAGGTCGACCGCGACATCCGAGGCATGAAGGCGCAGATCCCAGCCCGCATGGCGTGCCGTAAAGCTTCTCTGCGCGCTTGCCATCGTTGGCGGTGTCGCGGGACTGAAACTCAGCGCAGCCTGATCGGCGTTTCTATCTGACGACGTAGCCGCGACCCTGCATGCAGGCGGCAAAAGCCTGATGGTAGCGTCCCATATCGGCCTGGTATTCGGCCATGGCCTGGTCATTGGCCTGGGCGCGCTGGCGTCTTTCGCGGCCGTTCTTGAGAAGGCCCGCGGTGGCACCGACGCCAGCACCGATCGCGGCGCCCTGGCCGGCATCGCCGCCGATCGCCCCGCCGACCGCACCCAGCATCGCGCCCCCGGCCGCTCCCCGCACGATATTGCCGGTTGGGCCGGTATTTCCACCGTAATACTCTGGCGGCGATTGATAGGGGTAGAGCCCGGTCTGCTGTGTTGCCCAGTTGCGGCAGGCGGCTTCATCGGCGCCCTGCTGCTCCAGGCTCTGTCCGCTGCTGGGATAGATGATCGGTGCCGATTGCGCCTCGGCCACCCCACAGGTGGCGGCGAGACAGTAGATTCCCGTCAGTAGCGTCAGCACGGCGCGGCGGCCGGCAACGGGTGTCTGATTGGACGTCTTCATGGCGCGTCACTCGGCCAGTTTATAGGTCAGCTTCGGAAAGAGGATGATGCCGCCGGCGGATTCCTGTACGACGTTGCCGCCGCCCACCGCGAATTCGTGGAGGCCGCTTCGGACCGTGACCGGCCCACCGCCGGTGATCCCGGCGAAGCGTTCTGTGCCACCCGTAAAGCTGATCTCGCCATCACAGCCGACCATCTGCACGCCCTTGCAGGTAAGGTCGCTATAGACCCGGGCGCCGTCCTTGGCGGTGATGGTGCAGCGCGCCTTTGCTTCCTGCGTGCCGTCCTTCAGATTGAGGTCGACGATGGCCGGGCAGGTCATGTGGCCGGCATCAAGCGGGCCTTTCTCCGTCTCGACGAACACCATGCCGGTGAAGGAGCCGACAAAGGTCGCGCGATCCGGCCCCGTATCGAAAATCTGACCGCGGCCCTGCCAGGCGGAAAAGGCCTTGATGGTTTCTTCCTCGGCCGCCGCCATCTGCTGGCAGGACAGAAGCGTGCAAAGGCCGAGGCCGCCGCCGATGGCAAGGCGTTTGATCCCATTCATGGCGCTCTCCCCAAATTGACTCAATCGAACTTGATGTAGACGGCGTCGCCACCCAGCGAGAGTGCGAGGCCCACGCGCTCGGCCTTCAGTTCCAGCAGCACGCCGTTGGTGTTCTGCAGCCACAATTGCCCGCCGCCCATTTCACCCACCGCCATGCCATAGCGCGCCTGCACATAGGCGCCCTCGAAATCCGCGATGTTCTTCAGATTGTAGACGGTGCCCGTGGCTTCCATTTTCGAGATGCCGATGCCGCCGACACCCAGACCGCCGATGGTGAAGTCGTATTCGTCGCTGCCGACCCGCAACTCACCGCCGCCCAGATTGCCGCTGCCGATAAAGGCGATCTGCACCTGGCTGATCGTCACCGTGCCGCTGGGGGAAGGGTCCTGGGCCGAGACCGGCGCGGTGCCAGCGATGGCAAGCAGCAATGCCACCACCAGGCGTCGGATCGACGATAGAATGGCGTGGTGCATCGGGGCGCGGTGGCGCGATCGGCCTGTTGGCAGGGTGTCCGGCATCTCTGCAAACCTTTTCCTGGCGGAATAGATATCTCGGCGGTCAACGTGATATCGCGGGCGCGTCTCTGGCAGGCGGATGGCAAAGACTAGATCAAAGTGGATGGATAAACCAGACGTCAAATCGCCGAAAACGCGCGGACAATTTGCCCATGCTTTCTGCCTTATCGAGGAATAGGCAATGACCCGCCACTTGCCGGTATTCGGGAACCCGTCTCATGCCCCCATCTCCGGAAGCTGATCGCTTCGCACACCCGCGAGGTTGAGGCTGAGGAGATTTCCTATGTCGAACGCCCGCATCCCTGAGATCCGCGCCGCCGAGGCGCGGCGAGCAAGCCTACTGCGGCGCCTCGCCATGGCAGAATCCGCCAGACCGCGGAAGTACGCCGGTTGGCGGGCCGCCATAGACTGGGCGACACTCCGGTCGATGCGCCGGACGCGTCCGGCGCGGCGATTCAGCCTTTCGCAGCACGCAAAATGAATCGCCGATTGGCCAACCTGCGCAACTTGTCGCAGAGGTCAGCGGAAGGACGTTGCGACCCGGCGATGGCGGCATGCGAGTTGATACGGATATCGCCGAAGCGTGCCTTGCTCATGTTTCGCTGGGTGGCCGCCAGCAAGGCTTGCGAGGAGACCAGCGCCGTCACCTAGGCGCGGATCGCGGCGTGGCCATCGTCCTTGATCCAGAGGGTATGGCTGTAGAGCAGAACCATCTCGACCGAGATCCCGTCGACGGAAAGCGGCAGGAACAGAACCTCGTCGGTCTCGATCCGCGTGTCGAACGGGCGGTAGGTGCCGCGATAGATGAGTGGCTGTTGGGCCGCCACTACCTGGTCGAGATAGCGCTCGGTTTCGCCGGGCGATTCGGCATAGGACCCTTCGGCCACCGACTTGCCGGTGGGATCGAAGCCGCGCAGCTCCACGTCCCGCGTTCCCACCAGGCGATAGACATAGCGTCGCGCATCCGGCACCACGTCAATCAGGCACAGGAGCGGCAACAGCCGCTTGAGGTCGACCGGGTCGATATCCGCGCGCGCCGGCATGGCGCGGCTACCGCGCTTGAGGTGCCAATAGGCGAAAAGCTCGGTGACGGTCTCATGGCAATCCGCAAGTGGCCCGCCCGGTGCCCGAGCGATTCCCGGTGCCTCGGCGACAAGCCTGACGCTCTGCTGAATGGGCTGCATCCAGCAATCATTCTCCCTTCTCGTTAACAATAAGCTAAAGCGGGGTGGGTTCGAGATCCTGCCCGCCGCCGCCCAATGGTGGCGCGGGGCTGTCGGCGAGGGGGATGGCGGCGCGGATCATGTCCTGGAACTGTTGCACGCGACTTTCCTTTCCCGACAGAATGCCGCGGCCATAGCCCGAGGAGGCGAGGCCCGCCTGCACACCTTCCACCAACATCACATCCTCGCGTCCGACGTCGCGATTGATGCGCTGGTTGAGGTAACGCGCGGCTCGCATTGCGCGCCGATCATCGGCGAGAGCGAAGGCGCGCGTGCGGCTGACGGCACGGCCGGGCGCCACCGGCAGGATCTGGAAATAGTCGATTTGGTCCGGATAGATGTCGAAGGCGAGATTGGGAAACATCGCATAATAGAACCAGCCACGTTGCTGTTCCGGTGCCAGATGGTCCACCGTGGGCAACAGGTTGAGGTAATGCCGCTCGCTCCAGCTGGAGGTGGCGCTGGCGTCGCGCAGCGGTCCGCCGGCATGCGAGGCGCCCAGCGGTGCCGTTTCGAAGCGGTAATGGGGACCGAACAGCCGCTGCAGGCCGGGATGGGCCGGCGGAATGTGGTAGCCTTCGATGTTGTTCTCGACCGCGACCTTCCAATCGGCATTGATCGGGGTTGTGGTCGCCGGGCCCAGCGGCATCATCTCGGCGATGCGGTAGCGCGCCAGCGCCTCGGCATAGGGAGCGAACTGCTCCGCAATCGATGGTCCGCTCGCTTCGGCGGAGAAGCGGATGAAGATGAGGCCCATGAAAATCTCGATCGCGATCGGCCGCAGCCCGTGATCTGCCTTGTCGAGGCCATCGAATGACGCTTCACCGGGTACATTTTGCAGGGATCCGTCGAGACCGTAGGCAAAGCCGTGATAGCGGCAGCGGATCAGTCGGTCGCAATGGCCGCCGGGTCCGTCCAGCAACTGGAACGCCCGGTGCCGGCAGACATTGTGGAAGGCGCGGATCTCTCCGGCGGCATCGCGCAGCACGATGGCGCTCTCGCCGAGCAAGTCGAATCGCAGATAGTCGCCACCGTTCGGGATCTCGCTCTGATGCCCGGCCAGTTGCCAGGTACGGCGAAAGATCGCGTCGCGCTCCAGCGCCTGGAACGCGGCGTCGTGATAGATCCAGCCGGGCAGGGTGACGGGGGGCATCGGTGGCATCAACTCCAGGTCTCGCCGCAGAGCGACGCCCGCAGTTCTAGCCGATCACCGCACCCCTGCCAATTGACACCGGTTTTGCCGGCATCGCCTCCCAGGGCCAAACCGATGGCTCGTTCTTCTCGCGATACGCGTTGATCGACGGCCTGCCCGGCTTCATCGGCAGTTAGAAGGGCGGCCTCATCCCAACCACCGCCTTTGAAGTCGAAGACGGCCGCATTGGCGCCATCTGCATTGTCTGCAACTCCGACAAACTACGGAAATTGCAGCCATAGTTGTATTTCTGATCTGGCGACAACAGGCACCCCTCACCCAAACTCCTTTCTCCATTGAATGGGGAGAGGAGCTCTAGGCGCACTCAGTCGCTCCCCCGCCCGCGCCGCCGACCAAGGTCGGCCTTTGCCTCCGGGCGGGGAGAGGGGGTCTTGTCTCAATCAAGCCAAGAAACAATCTAATTTGCCCATGGCAGACGCTTTAGGACATCCATCGCCACCCAGTCGCGCAACCCGACGACAGCGGCTCCCTATCTGACGACATAGCCGCGGCCCTGCATGCAGGCGGCGAAGGCCTGGTTGTAGCGGCTCATATCGGCTTGGTATTCGGCCATCGCCTGGTCGTTGGTCTGAGCGCGTTGCCGTCTTTCGCGACCGTTCTTCAGAAGGCCGGCTGTGGCGCCGACGCCCGCACCGATCGCCGCACCCTTGCCGGCATCGCCGCCGATCGCCCCGCCGACCGCACCCAGAGCCGCGCCGCCGGCGGCGCCGCGCAGGATGTTGCCGCTGGGGCCGCTGTTGCCGCCGTAATAGGCCGGCGGCGATTGATACGGGTAAAGCCCGGTCTGCTGCGTTGCCCAGCTGCGGCAGGCGTTTTCATCGGCCCCCTGCTGGTCCAGGGTCTGTCCGCCGCTGGGATAGATGATCGGCGCGTTCTGTGCGCTGGCGATCTGGCTGGTGGCCGCCAGGCAATACAACCCGGCGATCGCTTGCAGCAGCATGCGCCGCCGACGGGTGGATATTCTTGTCGATGTCATCATGGCCATCATTCCCCCACGGGTCGGTGCATCACTCGGCCAGCCTGTATTGCAGCTTCGGCCAGATGATGATTCCCCCGGCGGATTCCTGCACGATGTTGCCGCCGCCCACCGCGACCTCGTGGAGGCCGCTTCTGACCGTGACCGGCCCGCCGCCGGTGATGCCGGCAAAGCGGTCGGTACCGCCGGTGAAGGTGAATTCGCCGTCACAGCCGACCATCTGCACGCCGGCGCAGGTCAGGTCGCTATAGACCCGGGCACCATCCTTGGCGGTGATCGTGCAGCGCGCTTTGGCTTCCTGGGTTCCGTCCTTCAGGTTGAGATCGACGATCGCTGGGCAGGTCATGTGACCCGCATCGAGCGGGCCCTTTTCCGTTTCCACGAAGATGATCCCGGTGAAGGAACCGACAAAGGTCGCGCGCTCCGGACCGGTATCGAAGATCTGCCCGCGACCCTGCCAGGCCGAAAAGGCCTTGATGGTTTCTTCCTCGGCCGCGGCCATCTGATGCATGGACAGCAGCACAAGGATGCCCAGGCCGCAGTTCGAGCCAAGACGGTTGATCCAGTTCATGGTCCACTCCCCAGTAAGGCGGTTCACCGCCAAGGCCCTTTGCCGATCGGGCTAGTCAAATTTGATGTAGACGGCATCGCCGCCGAGCGAGAGCGTCAGTCCCACGCGTTCGGTCTTCAATTGCAGGACCACGCCATCGGTGTTCTGCAGCCACAATTCGCCGCCACCCGCGCCACCCACGGCCATGCCGTAACGTGCCTGCACATAGGCGCCGTCGAAATCGTCGACATTCTTGAGATTGTAGACAGTGCCCGTGGCTTTCATCTTGGAAATGCCGATCCCGCCGACACCCAGCCCGCCGATGGTGAATTCGTACTGGCCGCCATTGAAGGCCAGTGTCCCGCCGCCCAGATTGCCGCTGCCGATAAAGGCGATCTGCACCTGGCTGATGGTGACGCTGCCGGTGGGTGTCAAATCCTCGGCTGACGCCGGCCCGGCCGCGACGATCAGCATCATCATGGCAACTGTCATTGCCATGGCCAGACCTCTCTTGGCCGACAGAATGGCGCCGCGGTTCCAGGTGACGGCACGGATGGAAGATCCGTTCTGCAACCGGTTGGCTGGCATGAGAATCGCTGGCATGGCGAACAACCCTTTCTGGCGAGATCACGTGCTCGGGCCATCGGGCCGGCCGCTGCCATCATCGCGATTTTGCGCGATAACAACTCGCGCAGGCTAGCCCGTTTTGAATTAGGAAACCAGAGTGCATTTCTTCCTTGACTTGCCGAACTTGCCGGCAATCCGGACAAGATTCCATTGCCGATTGCGGCACGCCTTGTCCGAACGCGATTCCGGAAAACGCGCCTGAATCACGCGCCAGGAACGCTCACCCGGGAACCAGGGGAAACTCTTTCCGATAACCCCGGTTGCAGCGTTGCGAACCGTGCATATGCCGGTGCCGGCCCTCTCGGCCAACCTGTCCTCAAGGATAGGTATCTCTTGAGCGCGAAACTGATTGTGATTCTGCTGACTGTTCTGTTCGGTGGCGGTGGTGGCTAACACGCCCACCGAAATTCTGGTGGGCGCGGCCTCAGCGGCGTGCTTGGCCTGGTGCTGCTGGTCCTCGTGGTGCTGTGGCTGGCCGGCGCGCTGCAGGCGGTCTAGCGCCCGGGATCAGGAATCTGGAATCAGGAATCCGGAATCGGGAATAGGGGGCCGCCGCCCGCGCAAAATGCGCTATGATCCGGCAACAACAGGCGGGAGAGCAGCTTCATGGGCGTGTTCACGACCTTCCGGCGCAACCTGCTGACCGCGCCGATCTTCCGCTGGGCGCAGAAGGCGCTCCCCGCCATGTCCGCGACCGAGAGCGACGCCATCGAGGCCGGCGATACCTGGTGGGACTCGGCCCTCTTTTCCGGCCATCCCGATTGGCAGAAACTTCTCGACACGCCGCCCGCCGTTCTCACCGCGGCCGAACAGGCCTTCCTCGACGGCCCGGTGGTCGAGGTCTGCCGCATGGTCGACGATTGGCGCGTCAACTTCACCGATCACGATCTGCCGCCC
>JAEUKV010000241.1 GCA_016794165.1 Rhodospirillaceae bacterium | reverse complement strand
GGGCAATCGAGTGAGATAGAAGGAAAGATGATGAGCGGCGCGAATCGAATCGGCCAGGTCGTGCGTGGTGCATGGATCGTGGGGGCCCTGGGAGTCGCCACCTTGCTGACGGCCTGCGTCGACAACCGGACACCGCCGCAGAGCCGCCCCTGCCCACAGGTCCGGGTGGTGCAGGACGCCTCCTATCTGACTCGTTTCGCCGGAACCAGCGAAGATCTGACCGATACCTCTTTCGAGGCGCGCATCAGCCGTTCCGAATCGCTCTGCTATTACGAGGAAGACCGCGGCACCAACCAGACCCGCATCCGTACCGAGTTGCGAGTCGAGTTCGCCGCGTCCCGCGGACCGAACAATCCGGAAAGCGCCGCCAATTTCCGCTACTGGGTGCGCATGACCGGTCCCGGCGGCACCTTCCTGCCCGGCGATCAGGTGCTTGACGTCACAATCCCCTTCACCCCGTCGCGGGTTCAGGGTATCGCGCAGGACGAAATCTTCGTTTACATCCCGCTCAACGCCAATGAGAACGGCGATTTTTACCGTATCCACATTGGCCTCGAAGTAAGCGAAAAGGAACTCGCCTACAACCGCCGCAACCCGCAGCGCTAGGCCGTTCTCGGCGGATGCCGATGGCACCTTTTGGTTCGCTCGACGATGCCGCAATCGCACAAAAAAATGCCGCTTGACGGATAGTGGGGCTGCGGCCATCTTGCCGGCGGCAAAACCCGTCGTCGGGAGAGACCCACGTTCCAGCCAGAGTGACTGGAGCCGGGCGCCGAAGGAGCAACCGCCCCCGGAAACTCTCAGGCAAAAGGACCGTGACGGGGAAAAACTCTGGAAAGCGGATGGCCCCACACCTGGGCTTCATCCCACCGAAGGAGTAAACCGCCAGCCTGTTTCGCGTGCCTTCCGGCACGCTGGGGCCGACGGCCAATCTCTCAGGTTCCGAAGACAGAGGGGGGTCGCGCGGGTCATCCATTCCAGGGAGACCCGGTCGCGGTCACCATCTGTCGGAAGGACGATCCGCTTGAGTGCCGAACCCGGGGCGACCGCGCCCCTCCATCGCACCGCCCTCCACGACCTGCATGTTTCGCTCGGCGCCAAGATGGTGCCGTTCGCTGGTTATGACATGCCGGTGCAGTACCCGGCCGGTATCCTGGCCGAACATCTCCACACCCGCGCTGGGGCCGGTCTCTTCGACGTTTCCCATATGGGCCAGATCCGCCTGCGAGCGAAGGACTATGCGACTGTCGCGAGGGCGCTGGAGAAGCTCTGCCCGGCCGATTTTCTGGGACTGAAGCCCGGCCAGCAGCGCTATTCGTTCCTGCTCGACGAAAAGGCCGGCATTCTCGACGATCTCATGGTCACCAGGATGGGATCCGGCGACGACGGCGACCATATTTTCATGGTGGTGAATGCCGGCTGCAAGGATGCCGACGTCGCCCATCTTCGCACCCATCTCGACAAGGCCTGCGAGATCGAGGTGATCGCCGAGCGCTCGCTCGTTGCCCTTCAGGGCCCTGCCGCCGCCGCCGTCTTTGCCCGTTTTGCGCCGGACAGCGCCAACCTCAAATTCATGCAGGGCGCCGCCCTCGATGTCGCAGGCATTCCGTGCCTCGTCACCCGCTCCGGCTATACCGGCGAGGACGGTTTCGAGGTTTCCGTACCAGACAGCGCCATCGAAGGTCTGGCGCGGAAACTCCTGGCGGAACCCGAGATGAAGCCGATCGGCCTGGGCGCGCGGGATTCGCTGCGTCTCGAAGCGGGGCTCTGCCTGCACGGCAACGACATCTCGCCGGCCACCAATCCGGTCGAGGCCGGCCTCGTCTGGGCAATGCAGAAGCGTCGCCGCGAGGAAGGTGGCTTTCCGGGTGCCGCCATCGTGCAGCAGCAATTGCGCGACGGTCCACAGCGCCGGCGCGTGGGCATCCTGCCTGAAGGAAAGGCGCCGGCCCGCGCCCATACCGAGATCGCAGACTCGGCCGGCAACAGCATCGGCGAAGTGACCTCCGGCGGGTTCGGCCCATCGCTCGGCGGCCCGCTCGCCATGGGCTATGTGACGGCTGCCCACGCCGCCGATGGCACCGCCATCCAGTTGATGGTGCGCGGCAAGGCACTGCCCGCCAGGGTGGTGCCGATGCCCTTCGTGCCGCACCGATATCATCGGGGCTAAACCAGAATGGTCAGTTTCACCGGCGAAAAACGCGACGATCCATCGCGGACGCGCAGCAAGACAGAGGAGATGACGGGAATGAGCGGCATGCGTTTCAGCAAGGAACATGAATGGGTGAAGCTCGAGGGCGATGTCGCCACCGTGGGTATCAGCCCCTATGCGCAGGAACAACTGGGCGATGTCGTCTTCGTCGACCTTCCCGCCGTGGGCAAGAAGGTCGAGAAGGGCAAGGAACTGGCAGTGGTGGAATCGGTCAAGGCCGCCTCCGAGGTCTATGCGCCGGTAGGTGGCGAGGTGGTCGAGGTCAACGAAGCCCTGGGAGATGCACCCGGCACGGTCAACGAGGATGCTCTCGGCAAAGGCTGGTTCGCCAGGCTGAAGGTCGCCAACAAGGCCGAGCTCGACGAACTGATGGATGAGGCCGCCTACAAGGCCTATTGCGACGGCCTGCACTGAGAAAGGATTCCCCGGATCATGCGTTTCCTGCCGCAGACCGATGCCGACCGCCAGCAGATGCTGGCGAAGATCGGCACCCCCTCGGTCGATGCCCTCTATGCCGACGTGCCAGCCCGGGTCCTGCTGAAGGAGCCGGTGGCCGGGCTTCCCAACCACATGCCGGAGATGGAAGTCGAGCGTTTCATCGGCGCCCTCGCGGCAAAAAATCTTGGGACCAACCAGGCCCCGAGCTTCCTGGGCGCCGGCGCCTATCGGCATCACATCCCGGCCGCGGTCGATCACCTCATCCAGCGCGGTGAGTTCCTCACCTCCTACACGCCCTACCAGCCCGAGGTGGCGCAGGGCACCCTGCAGTATCTCTTCGAGTTCCAGACCCAGGTGGCCCTGCTCACCGGCATGGATGTCGCCAACGCCTCGATGTATGACGGCGCCACCGCGACCACCGAAGCCGTGGCCATGGCCAACCGCGTGACGCGACGCCGGAAGGCCGTGCTGTCGGGTGGTCTGCATCCGCACTATCGCGACGTGGTGGCGACCCATGGGCGCCATACCGGCTTCGAGACGGTGATCGCGCCGCTCGATGCCGGCGGCTCGGAAGAGCTCGCCAGGCTGCTCGGACCCGATGTCTCCTGCGTCGTGGTGCAGAACCCGACCTTCTTCGGCCATCTTCACGAATTGCAGGCCCTCGCCGATGCCTGCCACGCGGCGGGTGCGCTGCTGATCGTCGCGGTGACCGAGATCGTCTCCCTGGGCCTGGTGACGCCCCCGGGCGAGATGGGCGCCGATATCGTGGTCGCCGAAGGCCAGTCGCTGGGCAATCCCCTGGGCTTTGGCGGCCCCTATGTCGGCCTCTTTGCCGCGCGCGAAAAATTCTTGCGCCAGATGCCGGGCCGCCTCGCCGGTCAGACGGTCGATGTCGACGGCAAGCGCGGCTGGGTGCTCACCCTCTCCACCCGCGAGCAGCATATCCGGCGCGAGAAGGCCACCAGCAATATCTGCACCAATTCCGGCCTCTGCGCCCTCGCCTTCACCATCCACCTTTCGCTGCTGGGCGAAGCCGGCCTGACCAAGCTTGCCGCGCTCAACCATGCCAGGGCGAGCCAGCTTGCCGATCGGCTGGCGAAGCTGCCCGGCGTCGGGCTGCTCAACGAGACCTTCTTCAACGAGTTCACCCTGCAACTGCCGAAACCAGCGACGCCCGTGATCGAAGCCCTGGCGAAGAAACGCATCCTGGGCGGCGTGCCCGTGCATCGCCTGGTACCGGAGAAGGCGGCCGAAAAC
>JAEUKV010000193.1 GCA_016794165.1 Rhodospirillaceae bacterium | reverse complement strand
TCGGCGGTCACGACATTGGCGTCGTTGACCATCACCTTGCCGCCGTCGGCGGTGATGTCGATCTCGCTGCCCTCGACCGAGGTCACCATGTCCATACCGACCACGTCCTTGGCCTCGGCCTTGCCGGCCACCACGTGATAGGTGAGGATCTGGACCAGCTGGTCCTTGTTCTCCGGCTTGAGGAGATTGTCGACGGTACCTGCCGGCAGGGCCGCAAAGGCGGCATCGGTGGGCGCAAAGACGGTAAGCGGCCCGTCGCCCTTCAGCGTCTCCACCAGGCCCGCGGCGGTGGCGGCGGCGAGCAGCGTGTTGAACTGGCCGGCGTCGGCGGCGGTGTCGACGATGTCCTTGGGCGCGGAACCCGCCTGCGCGGCGCAGGCGCCGATCATCGGGGCAAGGATGGCAGCGATCAGGGTCGATTTCAGTTTCATGGGTGGTCACTCCCTCAGTCAGATGATTGCGTGATGGCAAATTCATGAGACGGTCGCGTGATCCCGGCCGGGGTGATCCGTCGTTGAATTCTACGGCGGGGAGTCACGGCCCGGTTCACGGGCGGGGACAAAAAAGAAAGCACGGCGGCGCGTGATCCGGGCGGATGACGATGCGTAGGCGAACCCGGTCGCCGGCATGGTATGATGCGGTTCTGCCGCCTTGCCCGGCGCTGTCATCTGGAGGAGATCATGCTCAGGCTTTACTTCGCACCGGAGAGCTGTGCGCTCGCTTCGCATCTTGCCCTGGAAGAAGCTGGCGCGAGCTACGAGGCCGTGCGGGTGGATTTTTCAAAGAACGAGCAGCGCAGTCCGGCATTTCTCAGGGTCAATCCCAAGGGTCGGGTGCCGGCGCTGGCGACCGAGCGGGGCATCCTGACCGAGACCCCGGCCATCCTGTTCTACATCGCTCAGACGCATCCCAAGGCGCAGCTGGCCCCGCTCGACGATCCCTTTGCGCTCGGCCGGATCCAGGCCTTCAACAGCTATCTCTGTTCCACCGTTCATGTGGCCCATGCCCATAACTGGCGCGGCTATCGCTGGGCGGACGACCCCGCCGCCATCGACGAGATGAAACGGAAGGTGCCGGAGACGGTCGCCGCCTGCTTCAGCCTCATCGAGAGCGAGATGTTCGCGGGGCCCTTCGTGATGGGCGAGACCTTCACCATCGCGGACCCTTATCTCTTCACCATTGCCACCTGGCTGGAGGGTGACGGCGTCGATCCGGCGCGCTTCCCCAAGGTGCTCGCGCATCGCAACCGGATGCTGGAGCGGCCGGCGTTCAGGAAGGTGGCGGCGGCGCATGGGTGAGCGCAATCATCCAGAACTCCGTTGTCATGCCCCGGCTTGGCCGGGGCATCCACGAGTTTGATTGCAGCTATAGAAAGCAACTCGTGGATCCCCCGCCTTCGCGGGGGATGACGGGATAGTCAGTGGTGCAAACGCCGTCGGATCTCGACGGCCTCTTGGCTGTTGCTGGCAAGTATGTAGGACGGTGCACAGGGTGGCTGCAGAACCGCCAAGGAGGTGGTGCCTTGAACCAGCGGAACCAAGAATAATCCGGCGGGCATGCTCTCCGGGAGTGCCATGTTTGGGTTCACCCAGGTCGCGCTGACTGTCTGGGGCGGATTTCCGATCAAAACATCTTCAATCAACACATCGAATTTTGCGATCGCAGTGCCATGCAGCCTATAGTTGGAGATCCGTCCTGCCACGAGGACATCAGCCTTCTCGAATGCTGCTAGGTAAATTGGCTGATTTCCGGTGCAAGCATCAGCGGGAGTGCCGGCCATTGCAATGATCGTGAGCATGGTGCTGAAAGTAAATGCTGCCGTCAGGAACCGCATACGGTGGCCTCGCCTTGTTGCGATCCGATGTTAAATTAAGCGCATCGATTGCTGCAACAAGGCAGAAAAAAGGCCCGGTTTTCACCGGGCCTTTCTCTTACTGGTTCATCGACTGGAAGAAGTCGGCGTTGGTCTTGGAGTGCTTCAGCTTGTCCAGAAGGAACTCCATCGCGTCGGTCACACCCATGGGCATGAGGATGCGCCGGAGGACCCACATCTTGGAGAGGGTCGAGCGGTCGACCAGGAGTTCTTCCTTGCGGGTGCCCGATTTGGTGATGTCGATCGAGGGGAAGGTGCGCTTGTCGGAGAGCTTGCGGTCGAGGATGATTTCCGAGTTGCCGGTCCCCTTGAACTCTTCGAAGATCACCTCGTCCATGCGGCTGCCGGTATCGATCAGCGCCGTGGCGATGATGGTGAGGGAGCCACCTTCCTCGATGTTGCGCGCGGCGCCGAAGAAGCGCTTGGGCCGCTGCAGGGCGTTGGCGTCGACACCGCCGGTGAGCACCTTGCCGGACGATGGCACCACGGTGTTGTAGGCGCGGGCGAGGCGCGTGATGGAATCAAGGAGGATGATGACGTCGCGCTTGTGCTCGACCAGGCGCTTGGCCTTTTCGATCACCATCTCGGCCACCTGGACGTGGCGGGCCGCCGGCTCGTCGAAGGTGGACGACACTACCTCGCCCTTCACCGAGCGCGACATGTCGGTCACTTCCTCCGGCCGCTCGTCGATGAGGAGCACGATGAGATAGGCCTCGGGGTGGTTGGTGGCGATGGAATTGGCGATGTTCTGCAGCATCACGGTCTTGCCGGTGCGCGGCGGCGCCACCACCAGGGCGCGCTGGCCCTTGCCGATCGGGCAGATGAGGTCGATGACGCGCCCGGTGATGTCGACCCGGTTGATATCGCGGTTCTCGCGCGCCTTGAGGGCGCGCCTGCTCATCTCGACGGTGCGGGCGGCCTCGGCCTTCGGCAGCGCCTCGGGCTCGGGCATCTTGTCGTCGCCCTTCCCCTCCAGCTCCATCTTCAGCTTTTCGTCCGGGTAGAGCGGGGTGAGGTTGTCGAAATTGATCCGGTGGCGGATCTTTTCCGGCTCCTCGAAATTGATCGTGTTGACCTTGAGGAGGGCGAAATACCGCTCGCCATCCTTGGGCCCGCGAATCTGTCCCTCGACCGTGTCGCCGGTCCGCAGACCAAAGCGGCGCACCTGGGAGGGGGAGACATAGATGTCGTCCGGGCCGGGGAGGTAATTGGCCTCGGGGCTCCGGAGAAAGCCGAAGCCGTCCTGCAGGATCTCGAGCACGCCGGCGCCAAAGATCGCCGTGTCGTTGTCGGCGAGGCTCTTCAAAATGGCAAAGAGCATGTCCTGGCGGCGCAGCGAGCTGGCGTTCTCGATCTGCAGGCTCTCCGCGAATTCGAGGAGCTCGGCCGGAGATTTACGCTTAAGTTCTTGAAGATTCATGTGTTTTCTGAGGTTGTGGAGCTGGGGGGTGCCCGTTGGGCGGAGAGTCTGGGATCAGATACTGATGCTGAGCGATCTTGGGGATATGTCGCTGGAGTACGCTGCCGGAAGGAGTGTTTTGGCGCGTCTTCGGACCCTGAACCTCTGCCAAAACCTGACAACTGTCCCGCTGGCGGGAAAGCGGCTGGAAAGATTTGGCGCGGAGGTGTCGCGAAGAAAGGCCGGTCCGACTGGTTAATGAACCTGGACCTCAACGAAAGCCCTAACGGAAACGCCGTTGCTTGTCAAATGGGGCGCTCGGGCGGCGGCGGCAAGTCGCGCTGCTGGGGCATTTTGGGCGGGCGACAAGGAAACGGGCCGGCTGCAGGGAGCCGGCCCGGTGGTCATGACCCTACTTCCAGGCGATGGCTGCGCCGGCAATCGGGTTTAAGGGGATCGTGGCAAAGCGGGTGAAGCCCACCTCGCGGCACCAGCCCTCGAACTCGGCCGCGGTGTAGTCGAAGGCGTCGCCGAATTCGACGAGCATGTTGAGTGACATCATGAGGCCGAAGGAGTTGGCGCGCCGGTCGTCGTCGATCAGATGCTCGATGACGACAAAAGCGCCACCCTCCGGCAGGGCGTCATAGGCGGCGCGGATGAGGTGCATTTTGCCCTCGAGATTCCAGTCGTGGAGAATCATGCCCATGCTGATGACATCGGCCTTCGGCAGCGGAGCCTTGAGGAAGTCGCCGGAAAGAACGGCGACGCGATCCGCCAATCCCTGTTCGCC
This sequence comes from Rhodospirillaceae bacterium, assembly GCA_016794165.1. GTDB lineage: Bacteria > Pseudomonadota > Alphaproteobacteria > Dongiales > Dongiaceae > Dongia. Next base: position 3,161 of record JAEUKV010000193.1, on the reverse strand, counting down.
GAGATGACGCGTGGCGATGGGCGCCACGACCGGCAGATCGAAAGTCGAGACGGAAAGATGCGGTTTGGCCCGCGCGACCATGCCGGCCAGCAAACCGGTGGCGCCGCCGACATCGCAATAGCTGCGATAGGGCGCGAAATTGAAGGCATCGACGAAGGCCTGGAAATTACCGCGGCTGACGCCCGCCATCGCCAACATGAACTGCTCGAGCCGCGCCGGATCGGCATAGAGTTCCTCGAACAGCGGTTTGCCGTTGTGCTTGATTTCGTTCTGCGGCCTGCCGGTTTCGAGCGCCGTTTTCAGATGCGCCCAAAATGGGAAGAGCCGCGCCTGCGACATTTCCAGAATGCCGCCGACATAAGCGGGCTTGGTCTTGTCGAGGAAAAGGGCCGTCTCCGGCGTATTGCGATAAAGCGCCTCTTCGCCTTTGCCGCTTCGCTCGAGAAGCTGCAGCGACACGAGCGCATCGAAAAAATCATGGCGCGCACGCGTCGCTGGATCGAGGCCCAGCCGGTCGCCCAATTCCTTGGGTGTCATGGCGCCGTCGCCGAGCTGGGTGAAAAGTCCCAGCGCCACCGCCGTCAGTAATGTCTGCGCCGGCGCAAAGCCGAAGCCGATATCGAGCAGGCGGGCGGGTGTCAGTACGTTGGTCATTCTGGTTCCTCGGATGTCGATGTGTCCCCAAATGTGGCGCGCTTCTGCGCCGAGGAACGGACCGGTGCAAGAATTAGTCCGGCCATGTGTGACGCGTGTCACCAACCAAATCCGATGAAAGCGCGACCATTACGGCCGCGCTTCGTCAGAACGGCTTCACGATCACCAGGATGACGATGCCGATCATCAGCAGCGTCGGCACTTCATTCATCAGGCGATAGAATTTTTCGCTGTGGCGGTTGGCATCCGTTGCGAAGTGGCGGCGCCAGCGGGCATAGGCGGCGTGGATGAGCTGCATGCCGAGGAGCAGCAGCAGTTTCGCATGGAACCAGCCCTCCGCCCAGAGATCGCCCTGCCATGCCATGGAGAGGCCGAGGATCCAGGCGGCGATCATGGCCGGGTTGATGATGGCGCGCAGGAGGCGCCGCTCCATCACCTTGAAGGTCTCGCTCAGCTCGGAGCCGGGGCTGGCCTTGCAGTGATAGACATAGAGCCGCGGCAGATAGAGCATGCCCGCCATCCAGGCGATGACGGCGACGACGTGCAGGGCTTTCAGCCAGAGATAGAGGTCCATGGCGAGAGACTCTTTTCTACCCGTCATGGCCGGGCTTGGCCCGGCCATCCACGAGTTTGGTTGTGCGAGAAAGAAACTCGTGGATGCCCGCACCAAGTGCGGGCATGACGACAAGGCGAGGGCTAGAGCGAGTCATAGAGATCGTTCCAATCCGGATTGACCGAGTTGATCAGGCGGACCTTCCAGGCGCGGGACCAGTGCTTGACCGTCTTCTCGCGCTGGATGGCAGGGCGGATGTCTTCGTGCCGTTCGACATATACCAGCCTTTTGAGAGCATAGCGTCTGGTGAACCCATCGACGGCCCCGGTCCGATGCTCGAAGGCGCGCCGGGCGATGTCGCTGGTGACGCCCGTATAAAGGATGCCGTTCGGCTTGTTGGTGACGATGTAGAGCCAGCCGCCGTGTTCTTTGGGCATTGAATGGTTTCTCAAGCCGTCATGGCCGGGCTTGGCCCGGCCATCCACGAGTTCGTTGGCAACCGAAAGGAGCTCGTGGATGCCCGCACCAAGTGCGGGTCTGACGGGATGGTAGAGGAATTCATCACATCCCCGCCTGTGTCAGTGCGCATTGACTGTGACCGCGGCAATGCGCAGTGGTGCAGCCGGGCTGGATTGGTGGCACGTCGCCAAGGGCCTTCCGCACCAAATCGGCAAGACCGCCGATGAAGCTCTCATGCGCGTCGACCGTGGGCGCGCGGACATAGGCCGCGGCGCCGTTCTCATGGGCGAGTTCGCCATATTCGAGGTCGAGTTCCACCAGCGTCTCGGAATGTTCGGAGACGAAGGCCACCGGCACCACGACGATGGCTTCGCCGGCTTTCGCTGCCTGTTCAATCGTGGCGTCGGTGGCGGGGCCGACCCATTCGAGGGGTCCCACGCGGCTTTGATAGGCGATGATCCAGGCGTCGGGCGCGAGGCCGAGGGCGGCGACGGCAGCGGCCACCGTCGCCTCGATTTGCGCCACATAGGGATCGCCCCTGTCCACGATCTTCTTGGGCAGGCCGTGGGCCGAGAAGATGACGCGGCGCTTGGCTGAGGGTGCCCTGGCTTTTGCGTCGTCGATGGCGCGCACGGTGATGGCAGTGAGGGCCGCGACGAAGCCGGGCTCGTCCGGATAGCAGCAGACGAGGCGTTGCGGGACAGCAAGGCCGATCTTCTTCGCCGCCTCCTGCCAGACGCGGTAGGAGGAGCCCGTCGTGGTGGTGGAGAATTGCGGATAGAGCGGGAGGAGGACCACCTCGTCGGCACCCCATGCCTTGACGGCCTTGGCCGTGTCCTCCGTGAAGGGGTGCCAGTAGCGCATGGCGATGAAACATCTGACCTCGCCGAGATCGGCGAGCGCTGTCTCAAGCGCCTGTGCCTGGACCTGGGTGTTGGGCAGGATCGGCGAGCCACCACCCATCTTGCGGTAGACCTCGCGGGCGAAGGGCGCGCGCCGCTTCGAGATCAATTTGGCCAGCAGAAAGCGGAACGGGTTGGGCAGCCCGATGATGCTGGGGTCGTTGAACAGGTTGAACAGGAAGGGCTGCACCGCCGACTGGTTGTCCGGCCCCCCGAGATTGAAAAGAACGACGGCGATGCGACGTGCGCCCGGCATGGTAATTCCCTGGGTGCTGGCGTGGGGGGTGACAGACGAACCTGCGGCAGGCTAGCGCCTTGCCCCCGGACCCGTCCACGGATTCATGCCTCTCTACGCGTTGCTGCGGCGATTGGATGCAAGCAGATCAGCCAGTTCCTCGGGCTCCGTCACCGGGGCGGAGCAGGTCCGGTTGCGACAGACATAGGCGGTGGCACTGCCGGCGATGGCAGCCTTGCCGGCGGCGGGATGCGCGGGGGGCAGGTCGCTGCCGCGCTCAACGATGCTGAGCACCACATGGGGCGCGGGGGCAGCGTGGAGCGTGGCCAGCAGGGCGTTGGTGTCCGCGGCGCCGGGC
>JAEUKV010000180.1 GCA_016794165.1 Rhodospirillaceae bacterium | reverse complement strand
GGATCAAATCGATCATCTGGGCGACCGGGTTTGCCGTCGACTACAGCTGGATGAAGGTTGACAGCTTCGATGCGAAGGGCCGGCCCCGGCATGTGCGCGGTGTCTCGGCGGTGCCCGGGATCTATTTCCTCGGGCTGCCCTGGCAGTCGCGCCGCGGATCGAGCTTCATCTGGGGCGTGTGGCACGATGCCAAGTTCGTGGCGGACCGCATCGCCACCAGGCATAAATACATGGCCTATCACGAAACTGCGCAGCGCTAGGCCGAAGCCGGCCCCGCTGCCATAACCGCAACCGCCGCGATTTGATCAGGATCAAGGCGCGCCGCCGCCGCCCGGTAGAAGCTGACCCTAGACAGGGCGCGGGAGAGCCGGATGGCATTCGCGACGATCGGCAAGGCAGGCAAGGCGGCGGCCGCGGCGGCCAGGCTCACGGATTACGACACCGCCTGTGCCAACTTCACCTGGGAGATGGCGCGGCGGGAGTTGGGCGAACTGCCTGGGGGCGGACTCAACATCGCCTACGCGGCGGTCGACCGGCATGTGGCGGCGGGCAAGGGGGCGCGACTGGCGCTGCGCTGGATCGGCAAGGACGACCGGGTGCGGGACTTCACCTATGCCGATCTCCGCGGGGCCAGCAACCGGTTTGCCAATCTGCTGCGGCGCCTCGGCGTCAAACCGGGGGAGGCCGTCTTCACGCTTCTCGGTCGGCAGCCGGCGCTCTATATCGTGGCGCTGGGCACGTTGAAGGCTGGCTGCGTGTTTTCGCCCCTGTTCTCCGCCTTCGGGCCGGAACCGGTCGAGGCGCGGATGAGCAAGGGGCGCGGTGCCGTATTGGTGACGACGGCCGAGCTCTATCGCAGGAAAGTGGCGCCGATCCGCGACCGGCTGACGGCGCTGCGCCAGGTGATCCTGGTGGGCGATTCGGCGGGATCGGGCGACGGCCCCCTCGGCGCCCTCAATTTCGAGACGGCGCTGGCGGCCAGCAGCGAGTCCTTCGAGGTGGCCGCGAGCCGGCCAGAGGACATCGCCCTGCTGCATTTCACCAGCGGCACCACCGGCAAGCCCAAGGGTGCCATTCATGTCCACGAGGCGGTCCTCGCCCATCACATCACCGGCCAGTACGCCCTCGATCTGCGCGAGGGCGACGTCTTCTGGTGCACCGCCGATCCCGGCTGGGTGACCGGCACTTCCTACGGCATCATCGCGCCGCTCACCAATGGGGCGACGCTGATCGTCGACGAGGCGGAATTCGACGGGCCCCGCTGGTTCCGCATCCTGGCTGAGCAGAAGGTGACCGTCTGGTACACGGCGCCCACGGCCATCCGCCTGCTGATGAAGCTGGGGGCAAAGCCGGTCGCCGATCATGACCTCTCGCATCTGCGCTTCATGGCCAGCGTCGGCGAGCCGCTCAACCCCGAGGCGGTGGTCTGGGGGATAGAGGCCTTCGGGCTGCCCTTCCATGACAATTGGTGGCAGACCGAAACCGGTGGCATCATGATCGCCAATTTCGCGGCGATGGACATCAAGCCGGGCTCGATGGGCAAGCCACTGCCGGGCATCGAGGCCGCGATCGTGCGGCGCCTGGAGGACGGCCGGGTGGAAAAGACCGAGGTGGCCGGGGCGACAGGCGAACTCGCCCTGCGGCCGGGCTGGCCCTCCATGTTCCGCGGCTATCTCGATGAGGAGGAACGCTACCGCAAATGCTTCGCCGATGGCTGGTACCTGTCGGGCGATCTCGCGACACGGGATGCGGACGGCTATTTCTGGTTCGTCGGTCGGTCAGACGACGTCATTAAATCGGCCGGTCACCTGATCGGCCCGTTCGAGGTGGAGAGCGTGCTGATGGAACATGCGGCGGTGGCCGAGGCGGCGGTGATCGGCATTCCCGATCCGGTGGCGGGCGAAATCGTCAAGGCCTACGTCGCGCTGAAGAACGGGATTGCCGAGAGCGAGGCATTGCGCAAGGAACTTCTCGGCCATGCGCGACGGCACCTCGGCGCAGCGGTCGCTCCGCGCGAGATCGTGTTCGCGCGCGGTCTGCCCCGGACGCGCAGCGGCAAGATCATGCGCCGCCTGCTGAAGGCGCGCGAACTGGGCCTGCCGGAAGGCGATCTCTCCACCCTGGAAAGCGACACCAAATGAGCGAGACATCGGACCCCAAGGTCCATCTGACACGGTCGCATGTGCGGGCACTCTACCAGGAGATGCTGCGCATCCGCCGCTTCGAGGAGAAGTGTGCCGAGCTCTACACCCAGGAAAAGATTCGCGGCTTCCTGCACCTCTATATCGGCGAGGAGGCGATTGCGGTCGGCGTGATGCAGGCACTGCAGCCGCTGGATGCCGTGGTGGCGACCTATCGGGAACACGGCCATGCCCTGGCGCGCGGCATCGAAATGGGCCGGGTCATGGCCGAGATGCTGGGCAGGCAGGATGGCTGCAGCCGCGGCCACGGCGGCTCGATGCATATCTTCGACGCGGCGACGCGCTTCTATGGCGGCAATGCCATTGTCGGCGGGGGCCTGCCGCTGGCGGTGGGCCTGGCGCTGGCCGACCGGATGCAGGGCAGGCCCCAGGTCACGGTGTGTTTCTTCGGCGAGGGCGCCGTTGCCGAGGGTGAATTCCACGAGAGCATGAATCTCGCCGCCCTGTGGCAGCTGCCGGTGCTGTTCGTGTGCGAGAACAATCTCTATGCCATGGGCACGGCACTGGCGATCTCGGAATCGGAAACCGACATTCACCGCAAGGCGGAAAGTTATCGCATGCCCGCTGCGGCGGTCGACGGCATGGATGTGGTGGCGGTCGAGACAGCAGCGCGCCGCGCGGTGGAGGCAATCCGCGGCGGGGCGGGACCGGTCTTCCTGGAATGCCGCACCTATCGGTTCAGGGCGCATTCCATGTTCGACGCCCAGCTCTATCGCAGCAAGGATGAGATCGAGGCGTGGAAGGCGAAATGCCCGATTGAGCACCTGCGCGCCTGGGCGCTCCAGGCGGGAAGCCTGCATGCAGAAGACCTCACCGCGGTCGAGGCGGATGTGCTGGCGGAACTCGACGCTGCCGTGGCGTTTGCGGAAGCGAGCCCCTGGGAACCAGTCGAGCGCCTGCTCGCCGATGTGATGACGCCGGAGGCACCGTCATGAGCGGAACTTCGGCGGGCGGCGCAGAGATCACCTATCGCGATGCCGTGCGCGAGGCCCTGCGTGAGGTGCTGCAGCAGGATCCGCGGACCTTCCTGATGGGCGAGGATGTCGGCCGCTACGGCGGCTGCTACGCCGTCAGCAAGGGATTGCTCGACGAGTTCGGGCCCGAGCGCATCCGCGACACGCCGCTTTCCGAAGCGGGCTTCGTCGGCGCCGGGATCGGGGCGGCGCTGGGCGGCATGCGGCCGATCGTCGAGGTCATGACGGTCAATTTCAGCATGCTGTGCCTCGACCAGATCCTCAACACCGCCGCCACCATCCGGCACATGTCGGGTGGGCAGTTCTCGGTGCCGCTGGTCATCCGCATGGCGACCGGTGCCGGGCGGCAACTGGCGGCGCAGCATTCCCATTCGCTGGAGAACTGGTACGCGCACATCCCCGGTATCCGTGTGGTCGCGCCGGCGACGGTCACGGACGCGCGCTTCATGCTGCGGACCGCCCTGCTGGATCCCGATCCGGTGCTGATCTTCGAGCATGTCATGCTCTACAACATGACCGGCAGCCTGGATCCGGCCGCAGACCCGGTTGATATCGACCGCGCGGCGGTGCGACGGCCTGGCCGCGACGTCACGCTCATCACCTATGGTGGATCGCTGTGGAAAACGCTGGTGGCGGCCACGGAGCTGGCAGGGCAGGGGATCGAGGCCGAGGTCATCGACCTGCGCTCCCTGCGACCGCTCGACGACGCCACGATCACGGCATCGGTGCGGCGCACGCGCCGGGCGGTGATCGTCGATGAGGGTTGGCGGTCGGGCAGCCTCGCGGCGGAAATCTCGGCGCGCATCGTCGAGCAGTGCTTCTGGTCGCTGGATGCGCCGGTCGGACGCGTCTGCAGTGCCGAGGTACCGATTCCCTATCCGAAGCACCTGGAGGACGCGGCCCTGCCGCAAACGCCAGCGATCGTCGCGGCGGCGCGCAGCGTGGTGGGGCGCTGATGGGCATTTTCCGCATGCCCTCGCTGGGCGCCGACATGGAGGCAGGCACCCTGGTCGAATGGCTCAAGCAGCCGGGGGACAGGGTCAAGCGCGGCGATCTCATCGCCGTGGTCGAGACGCAGAAAGGCGCCATCGAGATCGAGGTGTTCGAACCGGGCACGGTCGCCGAGCTGCTGCTGCCGGTGGGTGCCACCGTGCCGGTGGGGACCGCCATGGCATCGATCCGCGAGGATGGCGCCGTTGCGGTCGCGCCAGCCCCAGATGCGGCTGCAATGAAGGAAGAGCGCCCCACCGCGGCAGCCACCATGCCGGCGCCGCAGCTACAGGTGCCACCGCCACCGTCGCAGGGGATCAAGGCGTCGCCGGCGGCGCGGAAGTTCGCCGAGGAACACGACATCAATCTCGCGTCCGTGCCGGGCAGCGGGCCCGACGGTGCCATTGTCTTTGTCGACGTGGAGGCCGCCTGGCAACGACAGGGGGGCGCCGCCGCGACGACGGCTGCGGCGCGGACCGGTGCGAAAGGGGACGGGGCGCCGGTGGACGGCATGCGGGCGGCGATCGCCGCAGCCATGGCCCGGTCGAAGCGGGAGATCCCGCACTATTATCTTGGCCAAACGGTCGACGTGACAATCGCTGCCGACTGGCTGGCCCAGCGCAATGCCGACCGCAAGCCGGAGGAACGCGCCGTCTTCGGCGCATTGCTGCTCAAGGCGATTGGCCTGTCCCTGAAAAAGTACCCGGAGTTCAACGGCAGCTTCGCGGATGGGCGCTTTGCGGCTTCCGCGGCCATCCACCTCGGGATGGCGATTGCCCTGCGCGGCGGCGGGTTGATTGCGCCGGCCATTCACGATGCCGCCGACCTGCCGCTCGATCAGCTGATGATCCGGCTGCGCGATCTCACCAACCGCGTTCGCGCCGGCCGGTTCCGCAGCTCGGAACTGGCCGATGCGACGATCACCCTTACCAGCCTCGGCGAACGCGGGGTGGATTGGGTGCAGCCGATCATCTATCCGCCACAGGTCGCCATCGTTGGCGCCGGCACGCCCACAGTGCGGCCCTGGATCGTCGATGGCGTGCCGGTCGCGCGCCAGCTCTGCGATCTCACCCTGGCCGCCGATCACCGGGTGAGCGACGGCCATCGCGGCGCGCTTTTCCTGCGCGCGATCGAGGCATTGCTGCAGAATCCGGAGGCATTATGACGGCGGATGACATCAGGCAGATCCTGCTGGAGGAAATCGGCAACATCGCGCCGGAAGCCGACCTCGGCGCGCTCGACCCCGAGGTGGACTACCGCGAGAAGCTGGACATCGATTCCATCGGCTTCCTGAACCTCATCATCGCCATCGGCAAGCGCCTCAAGATCGAGGTGCCGGAGAAGGACTATGCGCGGCTCGGGACGCTATCGGGCGCCGTCAGCTATCTGGTAGCGCGCAAACGCGGCTGAGCGTTGCTCCTTAGACCGCTGCGCTTGGTCGCGATGCATCGAACTACATTGTCCTGCGTCTTCGGGCGCCATCGCGCAACCCTTCCTCGCATCGCTTTGGTGGAAAGGAAAGCGAGCCTGTCATGCGCTTTAGGTGAAGAAAGAAGATACAGATCGCGCGATAATAGAACTTCAGGATTTTATCATCATATTAAATACTCTTTAGTAAAACCGGCCGCACCTTGATGGAACACAGGTATAGATCACAGATACGGGATCATCGCGTGTCACGCGCGTCGATCGATCGAGACCGACATGTTCCAGCAAGGGGAGTGTTTTGGTATGAAGCTCAGTTTGAAAATTCCCGGCGTGCTGATCACCCTGCTGGCAATCGCCATTATTGCCGTCGGGGCTATCGCGGTGATCTTCGCCCAAGCCGCGCTGTCGCGCTCTGCGGAAGGAAAACTGGTTGCCCTGGTCGACGCGCGTGCAGCCGCGCTCGAGAGCTATCTCTCGACCATCGAGGAGGATCTCGGCCTGATGGCGATCGAGGCCGGTACCGCAGAGGCAACGGCCGCCTTTACCGAGGCGTACGCATCGATGGGCGGCACAACGGCGCGGCGCCTCTATGTTGATGACAACCCCAAGGACGCCTTGTGGGATCTCCGCGACGCGGGTGACGGATCTGGCTACAGCGCCGTGCATGCCAGATTTCACGACTGGTTCAAGACCTTCGCGGAAAGGCGCGGGTACTACGACGTCTTTCTCATCTCGCCAGCTGGCGATGTCGTCTATACTTATACTAAAGAACCGGATTTTGCCACCAACCTCGCCAGTGGTCCGTGGAAGGAGAGCGACCTTGCCAGGGTCTGGCGGCAGGTCGCCGATGGGAAGCGTACAGGTGCCGTTACTTTCACAGATTTCGCGCCTTATGAGCCAAGCAAGGGCGTTGCTGCCAGCTTCATCGGCACGCCGATCATGCGCGGTTCGGAACTCCTCGGCGTGCTGGTCTTCCAGATGCCGATCGGGCGCATCAATGCGGTTATGCAACGCGCCGAGGGTATGGGGGAAAGCGGCGAAACCTTTATCGTCGGCGCCGATTTCCTTATGCGCAGCGACTCGCGTTTTCTCAAGGAGGGCGAAAGCTCTATCCTGAAGCAGGAGGTCAGGACTGCGACGGTGGAGGCCGGGATTGCCGGCAAACAGGGAGTCGCGGAAGTGCTCGACTATCGAGGCATCGACGTGCTCTCGGCCTACAAGCCGATCGAGTTCCACGGCGTCAAATGGGTCGTCCTGGGCGAGATCGACAGCGCAGAAGTGTTTGAGGATGCCGTGGATACCCGGAACCTGATCGCGCTTGTGGGCTTGATCGCCCTGATCATCGCCGCGGTCATCGGTGTGCTCGGAGCCCGGTCGCTGACCCGGCCGCTCTCCGGCCTGACCGACACCATGCGCCAGATGGCCGATGGGAGCTATGAGATACAGGTTCCGGCAACCGATCGTGCCGATGAACTTGGTGACATGGCGAAGGCAGCGGAGTTCTTCCGCGGCAAGCTGATAGAAGGGCGTGATCTCGCCGCGCGCCAGGCGGCAGAACAGGAACGTCAGATCGAACGTGGCAGAAAGATGGAAGCAGCGGTCACCGATTTTGACAAGCTGATCAGCGAAGTGGTCAATGCCGTCAGTTCGGCGGCGAACGAACTGCAATCGACCGCGCAATCCCTGTCGGCGACGGCGGAAGAAACG
>JAEUKV010000143.1 GCA_016794165.1 Rhodospirillaceae bacterium | reverse complement strand
AACGGCGACGCCATCAGCCTTTCTTTGGCCGATCTTCTGCCCGACAGCGGCGGTTCGATCGTGATCGAGGGCGAGGGTCCGGATCTCTGCGTCCGCATCGTGACCGACGAGACCGTGGTCGATGCCGGCGTGGTCGAGCAGCTGGTCACCGCGACCGGCGAAGACGTCTCTGGCCACGCCTATTTCGCCTTCGGCAACGGCACCACGCTCTATGCCCCGCGCGAGCTCGATCTGGCGATCGTCAACCTCGACGTCTGACTGAACCCGCGCCGCGCCGCCCGCGCCATCGCGGGCTCTCATTGCTCACTGAGCACACAGCGCTGACGCTTTGCGGCGTGGTCGGCCATATGCCTCGCCGGTATCGCTCCCCGCACCGATCCCGCCGCGTCAATCCGAGTCATTGCCGGAATCGTGCTCGCTCTCGCCGCCGCCGTGATCCTGGCTGCTTTCATGGTCGCGTTCGCGCTGGCCCATGCGGCAGTTCAGCCCGTCGATGTCGAGACATCTCTTGGTGGTTTGTGTCTGGTCGGGCTGCTCCGGTTGAGGCGCGGTCCGGATCGGCGCCAGGTTGATCGGGACTGCGCTGCCAAGGTTAAAGGGAACCTCCGGCCCCGGCACGGCGGTGGCGGCCTCGAATTCGGCCAGCTGCGCTTCCGACCAGCGACCGATCGGCCCCAGCCCCGCTTCGTCGACCGTGATTCCGAGGCGCCGTGTCAGCGATACGGCACTCTCGCCCGAAATCACATTGCGCCGTACGCCGACCCGGCCCGAAAGGATGATGACGTCGCTCTGGATGGCACTCGCCAGGATGCCCCATTCCGTGCCGCGCACGGCGGTGACCGCCATCGGCGTGCGGATCTCGAAACGGGAACCCGGCGTGGCGGGCGCCGCGAGCGCACGCAATGCGCCATTCCACAGATCCATCCCGACCTGCCGCTCGGTACCGGGCCCCTGCGAAATGACATCGTCGATGGTCAGCACCGATTGTGTGCCGAGATTGATGGTGGAGCCGTCGATCAGCTGCAGGCGTACCCGCCCGGCGGCATCGGTCCTGACCGTGTCGCCGGCCTCCAGCGCGGCACCCAGCACCAGCGGCGCGGTGGCACCGCCGCGCGTGAGCTCCGCATTGCCGGTGAGCCGGATCACCTGGGCGACCGGAGAGGCGAGGGCCGCCGCCGCAGAAAGACAAAGGGCCAGCAGGGCGACCATGAGGGAACGGCAAAGGATCATCGGCTCGACCTCTAACAACAAGCTATTCTACACGAAATCACACCATCCGGCACGAAGTTCGGCGCGGCGCCGGCCGCGCCGGGAATGTCCTCGGCCATCTCCTGCTTGGTCGATGGTCTATGCCGCTGCGTTCACTCCCGGCACACATTTTGGTGCCCGCAGGGGCGATTCCGGTGTGGGCCGGGGCGGGCTACACCGCTGTCAGTCCGTCCACCTTGATCATGTCGGCGTGTTCTGGCGTGTGCGTTCGTTGCCGGGTCCGGCAGGTCGTGGCAGGATGCAATCTGCGGTAGCGAGGCGGCGCGGTAGTCGCGCGACACCATACTCCCAAAGGACGGAAAGTTATCATTGGACAGTCAGCGCGCACTAAAGCCATCCGTCATTGCGGCCATTTGCATGGTTCTGCTGGTGCTAAGCTTGAGTACGCTCTGGTCTCGCTACGGAGACCGCGTGCTGGGATCGTCGCTGGACATCAGCTATTCCGACCCGAAATGGGCAGGCCTGTTTCAATTCGAACGTCAGGAGTTCAACGACATACTCGGCCGCGAGCCGAAGCGTGTCGTTCTCTACTTTCTCGACGATGCAAGTGGCAAGGGCGTCATGCTCGATCTCTTGTCGGAGCGATTTGAGAGCAGTCAGACGTCGCATCGAGGCAGTTTTCTGTGCCTCATCGTGGAGCGCGACGAATCGAAGTCGCTCTTCGACGATCTGCACGCACCGGTGGATCGCGAGACGGTGGTGTCTGCCTGCACGTCAAAGAGCGGCGCCTATGACATACTGAAGGCGGAGATCGAGTCGACGCCGCTGTTTCCTGACCGAATCCCTGCTTCGGAGATAGACCCGGCGAAAGCCCTGCGCGATGGCTTGAATGTCTATCTCCATGACGTTTACAGCCCCTATCTACCAAATTCCGTTTCGGATGACTTCCTTGAAGCCCAAAGGTTTGGTCCCGATGATTTCATTGCCAGTTGCAATGGACTGCACCTTACCAGCCGGGACGGTGTTGGTGCCGTCGGGATCGAGCGCACAAGCATTCGGCCCCACTATGCAGGGGTTCGGAACTACAGAATCGAAAGTGTTGCCCAGAAAGTCCAGACCGAAATGGTCGTGCATCTCAAAGCTTCGCAAAGCGAAGGCTACAAATGCGAGCAGGCAGCGATGCTGGCTTCCGGCCTGGTCTTCGTTCTGTCCGGAGACAACATTGTGGCTATCGATTACAAGCAGAAGATTTTTGGGGTCAAATCATTGCCGCTCAATAGAACTGGCTCCGTCCTGTTTCGCTCGATTGAGCGGGATCGGCTCAATGGAGCGCAGGATCAGACCGAGAGTTTCCGGCGCCCGGCTTGGATCAAAATGGTAGATGTCAGGATGACAGCGTGACCGATCACGAAAGTCAGAATCTGACTCCAGTTCAATTGCTAGGCAATTATGGTAGGGAGTCTGTACAACTGGAGCGAAAGCATGCATTGCCGCATGAAACATGATCTCTTTGTTCGGGCGACTGGCATCAAGAAAAGCAAGCCGAAAGAACCTTCTCAAGTAGACATGAGCAAGTTATTCGTTGACGATTTCGAGACTCCTGACAAAGAATTCGAACGCTAAGCCAAACGGATGGTTTCTGTCTTAACGGTGTGCCTATGAGCATCGATTGCAACTTCGGTAGAGGACATGTGTAGTGGAACTGGAGAAGTTTCTTTCGGAGTTCGATGGAATCTCGCTGAGGTTGAAAAGGCGCATTGAGTCGTATGACTGGACGGCGATAGAGGCGTCTCGTCCGCTTGCTGGCACGGCCGTTAGCGCTAGTTGGTTACGGACTTTCTGCGAGCATTGGGCAACGCGCTATGATTGGGAAGCATTCAGTGCCCGCATCTCTGAACTCAATCACGTCTTTGACGGCACCGGCGAAGAGTGTCTCCATGGTATCCATTTCAAGGGGACAGGGCGTCTGCCGCTGCTGGTGCTGATCCACGGCTGGCCGAGTAGCTTTCTGGAGTTTCTCGACTTAGCACGCCGCCTTGCGGCATCAGGCTACGAAGTGCTGGTACCTTCTCTGCCGGGTTACGCTTTCTCTGCGCCGGTACATCACCCCATCGGCCCGCGCTTGGCCGCCAAGCGTATCGCCGCGTTGGTGCGGCGTCTTGGCGCCACTCGTTTCATTGCCCATGGCGGTGATTGGGGTGCGGAGGTTTCGGTTTGCCTCGGTCTGATCGCGCCCGACTGCGCCGGCGTCCACCTTGCCATGCGTGGCATGGCGGGGAACGAGCCGTTGTCAATGCTGCAATCGCGCCAAGAGAGGGCGTGGAAGCGGCGTGCGGCAAGGCGATATGCCGCCGGAGGACTTTACATGGAAATGCAGACACGCGAACCCTTGCTGATTGGCGCTGCACTTGCTGATTCGCCCGTGGGCACTGCCGGCTGGATCAGCGACAAATTCCTGCGCTGGACCGATACTCACGGCCGCAGCGCTCAGGTGGCCGACGGGATCGTCGACCAGAACTTCCTCATGGATACGACAACACTCTATTGTGCCACTGCCTCAGTTGCCTCATCGCTGTGGATGTATCCAGGCTATACGAAGGAAGAGCGGACTATGCCATGCCGCCTAGAAGTGCCCACGGCGATCTTCGAATTGCCGAATGATCCGGTCTTCCCTTGGCCCCCCCGGAGTCTCCTCGAGCGCCACTATGAGATTCGGCGCTGGACGACTCCACCTTTCGGCGCACATTTCGCAGCACTGGAGACGCCAGACCATCTCTTTGCAGATCTCTTGGCCTTTGCCGACGTAGTTGGCTAAGCTGACCTACTCACTAAAGGTCTTGTTTGAGGTAGCTGGAACACTGCAGCTCTGATGGTCGATGCAAGCGCAGGGACCGACCGCTAATTCTGCTGATGAACCTCTTCCATTGACCTGCGACTGAAGATTTTCTCCATTTCGATTTGGAGTTTGACCCAGTCACCATAACTGGAGATTTTCAGATATTCGTGGCCAAGATTTCGGTGAGCAGTTTAAAGGGGCTTGCGAACTGACATTCTGATTGCCAATGCACCTGAGTTCTTGATGGTCTGCGTATCCTTGGGGTCAAACTGAGACAAATGCCGGCTCGACCCAAACCTCTGAGCGCCCGCCGCCAACTCATCCCGGCCCCCAGATGACCAGTTTCTGCGCGAAGCGGGCGCTTTTCTGAATGAAGTGGAAGCGCAATTCCGGCTTGCGGCCCATCAGGCCTTCGGCCAGATCCGGTGTCTCGCGCACTTCCTCGCCCCGGTCGCGCGATTGTCGGGGCGCGGATAGGCCTGCAACAGCATCATGGGCTACAGTTTGGCAACCGGCGTCATGACAATGGAGTCATAGAAAAACTCCGGCTCGCCCATGGCATTGCGATCATAGTTCTCCTGATCCGCAACGCCGATGGCAAATGCACTCTCGCCAGCATCGTTGAGAAGCGGCAGGAGTATCCGGTGGGCATAGTAGCAGAGCTTGCCATTTCTGATGACCGGGCCGCGGCTGAACTCGATGCACTCATCATTTATGATGCGCGAGTACCGGTAGTTGGCGAGATCCGCCCGGGGTGCATCGTAGGTTTCTTCCACGGTTTTCCCGCGCAAGCCCCTTTCGAACGCGTTGATCGAGTTTTCTCCCGTCAGCGAAAATCTGAATCGGCCATTTTCCAGGCGTTCGATCAGCCACACGTCCGGCATGATGCCGGCACGAGCAATGCCGACTGGGTCGATGCTGGATTTCTTGGGGGCGCGCTTGCTCTGACCGCGCCACTCAAGCCATAGGAAAAACAGCTTGCGAGGCTTCTCTTTGAGATCGATGGCGCGAACATCGCCATCCTCCTCGATCGACTTGACGAAGAATGGGAGTTCCATCACCGCATTCCCCAATATGCCACCCGGTACCGGATGCTTCACCCTATAGTCGATGCTACGGGCAGGAGGCAGGTGGTGCAACTCAATTGAACAAGCGTGACGTCTTGCTCGGCGATTGATGGCGTTCTGGCGCCAGGGCATTGCAATGCCGCGTTGATTCGGATGAAGGCGCTGCCTGTCGTACCTCCGGTCACCGTGCGACAACAGACCTAACAGCGACGCTCATCCCCCTGCCGACCGTGCCAACCCGCTAGCATCCCCATCCTCAGATATCCAAGTCCTGCGCGAAGCGGGCGTTCTCCTGGATGAACTGGAAGTGGAGTTCGGGCTTGCGGCCCATCAGGCGCTCGACCAGGTCCGCGGTCCCGCGGGCCTCCTCTCCCGGGTCGCGCGAGTGTCGCGGCACGGACAGGCCGGCAACCGCTTCGTCGCCTACAGTTTGGCAACCGGCGTCATGGCAATGGAGTCATAGAAAAAACCTGGCTCGTTCATGGCATTGCGATCATGGTTCTCCCCATCCGCAACGCCGATGGCAAATGCACACTCGCCAGCATCGTTGAGAAGCGGCAGGAGTATCCGGTGGGCATAGTAGCAGAGCTTGCCATTCCTGATGACCGGGCCGCGGCAGAACTCGATGCACCGATTGTTAATGATGCGCGAAAAAGGGACCCCAGCATGCCATCAATTGTTGCCGGCATCCCGGCGGGATTGAAACCACATGGGCACGGAGGAGGCCTTGTTCCTGTTGACACTATAGCCGGCAGCGCCGTTCTGCGTCCGGGAGGTCGACCTGGGCCAGGAAATCGCGGATCGTTCGGACTCCCACCTCAATTTCGAGAGAGCATTATCTCCTGCATGGCCCATCCGGCCAGTCGACAAGGAGTGTCGGCAAGGGCAGTTGTGAACGGCAGCAATTGTCAGTTCATGAGATCTCTTGCCCGCTCGCGCAGGACGAACTTCTGGATTTTGCCCGTTGACGTTCTGGGGATGGAAGTGAAGACAAACCGCGCAGGGAGCTTGTAGGGAGCCAGGTGTGCGCGGCACCAGGTACGAAGTGCTTCCTCATTCACTTCCTGGCCTGGGACAAGTTCGACAAAGGCACAGGGTGTTTCGCCCCATTTCTCATGCGGCATGGCGACCACAGCGGCCACGGCGACAGCGGGGTGCCGATACAACGCCTCTTCGACCTCGATCGAAGAGATGTTCTCTCCTCCCGAAATGATGATGTCCTTTGATCGGTCCTTGAGCTGGATGTAGCCATCGGGATGCATGACCCCCAGGTCGCCAGAATGGAACCAGCCTCCGGCAAATGCCTGTAGCGTCGCCTTGGGATTGCGGAAATAGCCCTTCATGACGACATTTCCGCGAAACATGACCTCTCCCATGGTCTTGCCGTCGCGTGGCACGGGGCGCATCGTTTCGGGGTCCAGAATGTCCAACTGCTCGAGCGGCAGATAACGCACGCCCTGGCGGGCCTTCAGCGCGGCCTGATCGGCCGGTGGCAGTTCGAACCAGTTCTCGTGCCAATCGTTGACCACCGCGGGACCGTATGTCTCGGTCAGCCCATAAAGATGGGTCACCTCGAAGCCCGCGGTTTTCATATCCGCCAACAAGGATTCGGGTGGTGGCGCGGCGGCGGTGAAGAACTGCACCGGTTGGCCGAGATCGCGTTTGACGTCATCGGACGCCGAGATGATCAGCTTCATCACGATGGGCGCGCCACAAAGGTGGGTCACACCTTCATCGGCCAAGGCGTTCCAGATCGGTTCGGCCCGCACTTGTCGCAGGCATACATGGGTTCCGATGGTGGCGGACATGGTCCAGGGGAAACACCAGCCGTTGCAGTGGAACATCGGCAGGGTCCACAGATAAACCGCGTGTTTTTGCATCGAGGACATCAGCGCATTGCCTTGCGCCAGAAGGTAGGCGCCCCGGTGATGGGATACGACGCCCTTGGGGTCACCGGTCGTGCCGGAGGTGTAGTTGATCGAGATCGCATCCCACTCATCCTCAGGCATCAGCCAGGCAAACGCCGGATCGCCATCACACAGGAACGCTTCGTAATCCGTCGCTTCAACAGGCGATTGCGGACCGTCGAATTCGGGGTCGTCGTACTGGATCAGGACGGGCTTGACCCTCGAAAGGGCAAGAGCAGCTTTCATGAGCGGCATCAGTTCCCGATCCACGATCACGACCTTGGACATGGTGTGGTCGAGCTGATAGGCAATGATGGCCGCGTCCAGACGGGTGTTGATCGAATGCAGGACTGCGCCACTCATCGGCACGCCGTAATGGCATTCCAGCATCGCCGGCGTGTTTGCCAGCAGCACCGACACGGTATCGCCGCGCTGGACGCCATGGTGTGCTAGGGCCGAGGCCAGTTGCCGCGAACGCGCATAGAATTCGGCATAGTTGCGCCGCAACGTTCCGTGGACAATGGCGGTATGGTCTGGAAAGACACTGGCCGCCCGTTCCAGAAAGGTCAGCGGCGTCAGCGGTTGATAGTTCGCAGGGGTGCGATCCAGATCGGTGTTATAAGGATTGGCCATTATTTCCTCACTGGTCCTGCCATCGCGGTGCGCGCTTCTCGATGAAGGCACTGATGCCTTCCTCAGCATCGCGGGCGAGCATGTTCTCCACCATCACCCTTGAGGCGTGGTCATAGGCCTCGGCCAAGGTCATCTCGCGCTGGGCGTAGAAAGCGCGTTTGCCGGTGGCGAGCGTCATGCTGGATTTGGACGCGATCTTGCGGGCGATTTCCAGCGTGGTGCTGCGCAAGGTCGCCGGTTCGACAGCGCGGTTTATGAGCCCCATCTCGGCCGCGCGGGCAGCCGACATCATGTCGCCGGTCAGCAGCATTTCCATCGCGTGCTTGGTCGAAACGTTGCGAGACAGGGCGACCATCGGCGTGGAACAGAACAATCCTATATGGACCCCCGGTGTGCTGAACTGCGCGGTATCTGCGGCAATGGCCAGATCGCAACTGGCGACCAACTGGCAACCGGCCGCGGTCGCGACCCCAGCAACTTCGGCAATGACAGGCTTTGGGCAAGTTACGATCGCCTGCATGACCCCGGAACAGATCGCCATCACCTTGGTGAAATAGGCCTTGCCGCCGTCTGCGGCCGCGCGCCCGGCGGTCATTTCCTTCAGATCATGGCCCGCACAGAACGCCGGGCCGCTGGCCGCCAGAATGACGACCCGCACCGAAGGATCGTTAGCGGCATCGGAATAGGCGCTGCCCAGTTCTGCCAGCATCGCTTCGGAGAGGGCATTGCGTCGCCCGGCATCATTCAGGGTCAGACGCAGGATGCCAGTGCCGTCCAGTTCACGCAGCAGAATGCTGTTCACTTGCACGGTCTCCTCTCTCCTTTTGCCGATGCCAACAGGATACTGACTTCGAGGCGGTCGGCGAGCGTGTTGGCGACGATGCGCTCGTTGCTGCATCTGCGCCATCTCAATTGGGTCGACAATAACGTCGCTCTGAAAGAAGTCGGTGTCGAGCTAGGATTAAATTCTACTTGATTGCGAACTTCTGATCGCCCGCCACCACCCCAACCCCATCCCCATCCTCAGATATCCAGGTTTTGCGCAAAGCGGGCGTTTTCCTGGATGAACTGGAAGCGGAGTTCCGGCTTGCGGCCCATCAGGCGTTCGACCAGGTCCGCGGTCTCACGGGCCTCCTCGCGCTCCTCCTCATTGTATTTGTGCGGGATGCGCACCTTGAGGAGGGTGCGGCGCTTGGGGTCCATGGTGGTTTCCTTGAGCTGCGCCGCCGGCATCTCGCCAAGACCCTTGAAGCGGCTGATCTCCACCTTGCCACGGCCGGAGAAGTCGCCCTTCAAAAGCGCCTCCTTGTGGGCGTCGTCCTGGGCATAGGCGACCTTGCCCCCCTGGCTGAGGCGGTAGAGCGGCGGCTGAGCCAGGAAGAGGTGCCCGTTCTCGATCAACTGCGGCATCTCGCGGTAGAAGAAGGTCATCAGCAGCGAGGCGATATGCGCGCCGTCGACATCGGCGTCGGTCATGATGACGATCTTCTCGTAGCGCAGGCGCTCCTCGCTGTATTTGTCGCGGGTGCCGCAGCCCAGCGCCTGGATCAGATCGATCAGTTCCTGGTTGGCGGCGAGCTTGTCGGCGGAAGCGGCGGCCACGTTGAGGATCTTGCCGCGCAGGGGCAGCACCGCCTGGGTCTCGCGGTTGCGCGCCTGCTTGGCCGAGCCGCCGGCGCTGTCGCCTTCGACCAGGAAGAGCTCGGTCCCCGCCATCGCGTCCTTGGTGCAATCGGCAAGCTTGCCGGGCAGGCGCAGGCGCCGCGTCGCGGTCTTCCGCGAGAGTTCCTTGTCCTGCTTCTTGCGCTGGCGTTCCTCGGCCTTCTCGATCACGCGCTCCAGGAGATCCTTGGCGCGGCCGGGATCGTTCGACAGCCAGTGATCGAAATGATCCTTGATCATGTTGTCGACCAGGCGCGTTGCTTCCGGCGAAGCGAGGCGCTCCTTGGTCTGGCCCTGGAACTGCGGATCGCGGATGAAGACCGAGAGCAACATGGCGGCACTGCCGCAGATGTCGTCGGAGGTGACGAGGGCCGCCTTGCGGTTGCCGATCAACTCGCCATAGGCCTTGAGCGAGCGGGTGAGGCCGGTGCGGATGCCGCTCTCATGGGTGCCGCCCTCCGGCGTCGGGATGGTGTTGCAATAGGAGTTCATGAAGCCGTCATCGTCTACCGGCCAGGCGATCGCCCATTCCAGGCGCCCCTGCTGGTCGGTGAAGTCGGCCTGTCCGGCGAAGGGTGCCGCCGTGATGGTCTTGCGGTTGCCCAGCGTCATGGAGAGATAGTCGAGCAGGCCGCCCGGGAAATGCAGCACCGCCTGTGCCGGGGTCTCGTCGCCCTCGGCGATCAGGGTGGGATCGCAGGACCAGCGGATCTCGACGCCGCGGAAGAGATAGGCCTTCGAGCGGCACATGCGATAGAGCCGGCTCGGCTTGAAATGGGCGAGCTTGCCGAAGATCTCCGGGTCCGGGTGAAAGCGGATCGAGGTGCCCCGCCGGTTGACGTTGCCCTGGTTGGTGAGCTTCGAGACCGGCTTACCGCGCCTGTAGCTCTGCACCCAGAGCTGCTTTTCCTTCGCCACCTCGACGATGAGGTCGTCGGAGAGCGCGTTCACCACGGAGGAGCCGACGCCGTGCAGGCCGCCCGAGGTCTGGTAGACCTTGCCGCTGAACTTGCCGCCGGAATGGAGCGTGGTAAGGATCACCTCCAGCGCCGACTTGTCCTTGAACTTGGGATGCGGGTCGATGGGGATGCCGCGGCCGTTGTCGCGCACGGTGACATAGCCGTCCTTGTCGAGCTCGACCTCGATCCGGCTGGCGTGGCCGGCCACCGCCTCGTCCATCGAGTTGTCGAGCACCTCGGCGGCAAGATGATGCAGCGCCCGCTCGTCGGTGCCGCCGATATACATGCCGGGGCGCCGCCGGACCGGCTCCAGCCCCTCGAGGACCTCGATGTCCTTGGCCGAATAATCGCCGCCGCGCTTGCTCGCATTCTCGAATAGATCGCTCATGGGACTCCAACTCGAAACCGACTCGGGGCGCCATCCGGCAACCCGGGCTGGAGTGATACAGAGCCGGGCGGGGCCACCGCAATACCCGCGTTCCCTGGATTTAACTTATTGATTAAAGGCGCAGATATATCAGTCTGGCGGCTGATTGCTGCCGGGATGGCGGCAGGAGAGGGCGCGGTGCAGCACATCAGGCGCCACTTCCACCCCCATCAGATTCGCCCGCCACAGATCGGCGCCGTCGAGATTGGCGCCGGCGAGATTGGCGCCCTTCAGGTTGGCGTCCGAGAGATCGGCGCCGGCGAGGTCGGCATCCTTCAGGATGGCGCCGGCGAGATTCACCCCGGCGAGGTTGGCGCCCTGCAACTTGCTTTCCGAGAGATCGGCGCCGGAGAAATCGCAGCCTGCCAGATTGGCCATGGAGAGATCGAGGCGCGGCAGTTTGAGGCCGGAGAGGTTGCGGCCGGTGAAATCCGCCCGTTCGCCACCGGCACCCCGAAGCCAGTCATGATGGGCCCGCAGGATGTCCAATAACTGCCTGAGATTGCGCGATTTCGCCGCCCGTTCCGCCGCGTCGATATCGGCCTTGGCCTTTAGGTCCACATGGGGCGGCAGGTTCGGGGCGAGCAGCTTGAGACGCAACTGGCGCTCTGCATCCGCCTCGTTCTCGGCAAGAATTTCGCCGTGGAGCGTCGGCAGGCCCTTCCGTTGCCGGATCCGGTAGACGAACACCTGGGGCGGCGCATCCTCCGCCCGGGAATCCGCCTCCAGGGGGCCTTCGTCCCGGTTGTTTTCCGCCTCATGCTCGGACATCTGGCTCGCCTCTCCTTGGCGGGTTTGGGCCGTCCCCATCGGGCCACGCTGTTTCCCTGTGTCTCCTGGCCGCCGGCGACTCAGCCGATCGTCCGATGACTATAACAACCCGGCCGACCGGCGACCCCAGGTAATCGTTGGGAAATTCTTGGTTAACAACTCTGTGCGCCCCGGGCACCAGCGCCGGCACTGCCGGCACTAGCGCCGCAGCGGTACGCCGGTTATAGCTTTCAGACCTTTCAATTTAGTCAACCGACATGACCAGCCCACAGAAATTCCTCCCCTATGGCCGGCAGAGCATCGATGCCGACGACGTCGCCGCTGTCGCCCGCGCCCTGCAATCCGACTACCTGACCACCGGCCCGGGGGTCGGGCGATTCGAGCAGGCCTTCGCCGAGGCCGTCGGGGCCCGCTATGCCGTGGCCAGCAACAGCGGTACCGCCGCCCTGCATCTGGCTTGCATCGCGATCGGACTTGCGCCCGGCGATGCAGTGATCGTGCCAACGCTCACCTTCCTCGCCACCGCCAATGCCGCCCGGTTCTGCGGTGCCGAGGTGATCTTCGCCGATGTCGATCCGGAGTCCGGCCGCCTGACCGCCGCCCACCTCGAGGCCGCCCTGGCACGAGCCGGATCGACAGCCAAATCCGCGAGGGTGAAGGCGGTCCTGCCTGTGCATCTCAACGGGCATTGCGCCGACATGGTGGCGATCCGCGCACTGACGGAAGCCCGCGGTCTCCGGGTGATCGAGGATGCCTGCCATGCGCTGGGCGGCCGGCACCGCGCCGGCAATGACAGCATGGCGCCGGTGGGGGCCTGCGCGCTTTCCGACCTTGCTTGCTTCTCGCTCCATCCGGTGAAGACCATGACCACGGGCGAGGGCGGTGTGACGACCACCAACGATGCCGAGCAATACCGTCTGATGCAGCTCTATCGCAGCCATGGCATGAGCCGCGATCCCGCCACCTTCCGCCATGCCGATCTCGCTTTCGGCCCCGACGGCCAGCCCAACCCTTGGTATTACGAGATGCAGGCCCTGGGCTGGAACTACCGCATCACAGATTTCGCCTGCGCGCTGGGCGAAAGCCAGCTCGGGAAACTGCCCGGCTTCATCGCCCGTCGCCGGGAACTGGCCGCCCACTACGATCGCCAGCTCACACCGCTGGCGCCGGTTCTCAAGACTGTGCCCGGCCAGGCCGGCGACGATCCGGCGCTGCATCTCTACGCGGTGCTGATCGACTTCGCCGCCATTGGCAAGTCGCGGGCGCAGGTGATGGCGGAATTGAAGGCGCTGGGGATCGGCACCATGGTGCACTACCTGCCAGTCCACCAGCAGCCCTATTACCGCGAGCGCTATGGCCGGCAGGATCTGCCCGGCGCCGATTCCTATTACGCCCGGCAGCTTTCGATCCCGCTCTATCCCGACATGACCGAGGCCGATGTGACGCGTGTGGTTGACGGCTTGCGGCGCTGCCTCGGCTGACCTAACGTTGAGTCGCAGACGGCATATTCGCAGCGGGGATGGACCATGTTGAAAGAGTTTCGTGACTTTGCGATGCGCGGCAATGTGGTCGACCTTGCCGTCGGTATCATCATCGGCGCCGCCTTTACCAGCATCGTCAATTCGCTGGTGAAGGACATCCTGATGCCACCTATCGGCTTTATCATGGGCGGGATCGACTTCAGCGACTTTTTCATCGCCCTCAGCACGACCCAGTACGATACGCTGAAGGCGGCCGAGGAAGCCGGCGTCGTGACCATCAATTACGGCCTGTTCATCAACGCCGTGATCAATTTCCTGATCGTCGCCTTCGCCATTTTCCTGCTGGTCAAGCAGATCAACCGCTTCAAGCGGGCGGAGGAAGCGGCACCCGCGCCGGGGCCGAGCGAGAGCGAGAAGCTGCTGGCCGAGATCCGTGACTTGCTGAAGGCGGGACGCTAGGCGTCGCTTGCGCGCTTGACTGATGGCCTCGCGCCGGACAAGGCGGGTAGTGCGTCGCCTGTCGCCTCTCTTGCAGCGAGTGGGCTCGCCGTTCCTGACGGCTCCACTGGATATCGGGTCCTGCTTCGTCACCCCCTGGAACGCCGGATCGATGATCGGCGATGCCGTCAACCTCACCGTGCCCCCGGCGCAACTGGTGGCGAAGCTGCCGCGCAGCGCCGTCGATCGCGAGCCGGCACGCTTCGTCTTTGCCGGTGACTGGGCCGCGGCGGCACAAACCCGACCACACGAACAGGCCGTGCAGTCGATGCGCGACCTGCTGGACCATGGGGCGGATATCGAGAACAGTGAAGTCCATCGGCGCCTCAGCGCCCAACTGGCGGCGGGTCGCCCCTGGGCCAAGGCCGGCACGCTGTTCGACAGCGCCGAAAAGATTCGCGCCTATTGCGAGGACTGCATCGCCACTGGCCGCTCGATCGAGCGGCTGGGCTACCGGAGCGATCTTCCCAACGATGCCATCGAGGTGATCGTGACGGCGGATGGCAGCCTGGTGCATCTGCGCCGCGGCAACCATCGCGTGGCCTTTGCGCGGCTGTTCGCCGTGCCGCTGGTGCCGGTCGAGGTGCGCCATGTCCATCGCGACTTCGTGATGTCGTGTCTTCGGCGCCATCGGCAGTCCTGGCTGACCAGCCTGCGTGCCGGATTGCGCCAATTGGGGGAGCGGCGTTCGTCCTAGGACAGCAGCCCGGCGCGGCTGAGCAGGGTGCCGACATCCGCCAAACTCGCCTCCTTCATGGTGGCGAGGATGTCGGGACCCCCGCCGGCGGCATCCAGTTCGGCCAGAAGCGCGACGACCCGATCGGGCGCATAGTCCTGGGGCGCGAGGGCGAAACGGCTGCGGCCGACATCGGCGGCGAATTCGGCCACCTTGCTGTCCCAGGCCAGCCCGATGGCCGGCACCCCGAGCGCATAGGCGATGATGTTGGCGTGCAGTCGGTGGGCGACGATGGCCCGGAAGCTGGAAATGGCCCTCACGAGATCGGTCGCAGTGGCAGGGACCGCCGCTGCGACCGATGGCGGTGGGCAAGCCGCCGCGATGTCGCGGCAATAGGCGGCGTCGCGCGGCGCGCCATTGGTGAAGAGATGCACCGGCAGATGGCGGCGGCGGCACGCCGCGATCATTTCCAGCCAGAACGCCGTCATGCGGGGACGAGAAACCAGCACGGCATCGTCCACCCGCCGCGCCAGCAAATCGGGATCCATCGGGCCGAGGCCGATCTCCGACCCGCGCACGCCGAGAGATCCGGCATAGACCTCCGCCGCCCAGAAGGCCGGATCGGGGCCGACCGAAACGCGGGCCGCGATGTCATTGCCGAAATACCGGCGCATCAGATCGACTCCGCCTGCGTGCCGGGTCGAGACATGTACGACGTTGTCGGCCGAAAGCGCCTTTGAGAACGCTGCGCGGCCAGGCTCGGAAAGCCGGTCGGAAACGCCGATTGCACAGAAGGCGACCGGGATCCGGGCGCGCCGGGCGGCCTTGACCCACCGCGCAATGGCGGTGGGAAAACGCATCCGGGTATCGAGCAGCAGCTGGCCGCCGCCGATGACCAGCAAGCCCGTGTCGGAAAGGGTCTCGGCCAGGCGCCCGACGATACGATCCTCGGCCAGACGCCGCCCGAACGGGCCGATCTTGCACAGAAACCGTGTCACCGGGGTGGGGCGGCCGATGCCGCCCACCAGATCCATGGCCTCGACCCTGGCGGCTGGCAAGTGCCGCCGCATCAGCCAGGCCAGGCAATCGCCGATGACCCGGTCACCCAGATTTGGGCTCGCGATGGCCCCCAGGACACGAATTTCCGCCGCGGCCGGGCCGGGCCGCCCATGGCCAATCTCGAATTCGCCGATAGTCAACAGAAAATTGCCTCTATCTCACCGTATTCTTGTTTTGGTACAAGTTGTTATCGATGTTCCGATTTCAGCAGGTCATGCGCGCCAGAAAGAAAATCACGCCGCCGTCCGGTCCCGGCAATCTAGAGGGAAGCCAGGTGCCGCACAACGCCGGTCGCGGCAAGCGGTCCGGCGCGGCATCAGGTTTGCGGCTGTTTGGCACCCGGAAGTACGGCCTGCGGAAGAGACTGGCCCTGGCTTTCGACCAGATGATGTTCGAATGGCGGGACCGTCGCCTGGCGCAGACTTTCGCGGCGCTCCCGCTGGAGGAGATCGAGCGAATCCCGAAAATCAACGGCGAGATGCCCCGTTGCCAGGTCACCGAACCGCTGGTTTTTGTCGCTTGCGATACCGTTTATTTCGCGAACTATGCGCCGCCTCTTCTGCGATCCATGAACCGCTATTCGCCCGGCGCAGAAGTTCACTTTCATATCTTCAATCCAACGCTGCGCGAGGTGTTTGAGCCGATCAAGCGTCTGCGCCAGGAATGCGGCACGCTTCGAATTTCTCTTTCCTGGGAGAATGTCGATTTCTCGGCCAGCACCGAGGAGTATGCCCGCGTCTATTATTCATCGATGCGATTTGTGCGGCTCTATCAGATCTTCGTCGAGGCGAACCGCGATATCCTGTTGCTCGACGTCGACAGCCTGGTGCGCGCTCGGCTGGAAACTTTTTGGACGCGCATGCGGGATGCCGACGTGACCTTCCGCAGCCGGTTTTCGCACCCGGATCCAAAGCGCCGGATGTTGGCGGGCGTCATGGGCTTGAGAAACAGCAACGCGACAATGGCCTATCTGCGTTCGGTTGCCTGGCGGACGGCGCTCCACCTGTTGAAGGCGACGCATCCACCGCAGTGGTATCTTGACCAGCGTCTGCTGATGCTGGAGTTCAACCGGCGCCACGCCATTCCGAATGAACTCAAATACGAGCCGCTATCTGCCACCTATATCGACTGGCACTATCGCGACAGCAGTGCCATCTGGGTCGGCAAGGGGAACCGAAAGCAATCGAGCCAGAAGTACCAGAGCTTGATGCGGCGTTTGTCCGCCACGGCGCCAAGCCAGCCGGAGCACAGATCATCCAAGAAGCTGCCCTGACTCCTCGATCTTGGAGCCTGTGCCGGGGTGCCCAATCCAGGCCAGCCGCTAGAACTGGAAATACAGGAACTCGGATTGCCAGCCCAGGATGGCAATGATGCCGGCCGTGGCCACGACGCCGCTGATCAATGCCCAGGCGGGGGTCGGGCGCCACTGCAGGTACCGTTCGAATCGCCCGAGCAGCCGGCGCGGTAGCGTCGGCAAGGTGAGCGTTGGCCGGTAGCGGCCCAGAATCTCGTTGCTGTTGGGTGCAAGTGTCGCAACCAGTGCCGCGGCGAGAATGATCGGCCATCCCTTCAAAGGCAGGGGCGCCAGATTCGGCGTTTTGAACCCCACTCCTTCGCCGCCGAACATGGAGGCGAGAATGCTATGGGCGACGCCGATGTCGGGGGCGCGGAAATACACCCAGGCCACAACCACGGCCAGCATGGTGAGGATCCAGGCGAGGGGCTTTGGCATGGTGATGCCGTGCGCGCCGGCCAATCGACTCCACAAGCGGTGGACAACGAGATAGGCACCATGCAATCCGCCCCAGACGATAAAGGTCCAGCCGGCGCCGTGCCACAACCCGCCCAGCAGCATGGTGATCATCAGATTGGACAGCTGTCGCAGATTGCCGCGACGGTTGCCGCCTAGCGGAATGTAGAGAAAGTCGCGCAGGAACCGTGACAGCGTGATGTGCCAGCGACGCCAGAAGTCGGCGATGTTGACGGCCTTGTAGGGCGAGTGAAAATTCGCCGGAAAGCGGATGTTGAACATTCGCGCAAGGCCCAAGGCCATGTCCGAATAGGCGGAAAAATCGAAATAGAGCTGCAGGCTGTAGCCGAGGGCCCCGAACCAGGCTTCGACGAAGGTCAATTCGGCACCGCCCTGGGCCGCGGCGAAGACCGGGGTCGCGATCTGTGCGAGGGAATCCGCGATAACGGTCTTCTTGAACAGGCCCAGGCCGAACAGGGACAGGCCGACGAGGAGGTTGACGGCGCGCGGTCGCAGGAAGCCCGGGCGCGCGATCTGCGGGATCGCTTCGTAGTGATGCACGATCGGGCCGGCGATCAACTGCGGAAAGAACGTGACGAACAGGCAGAAATCGATGAACCGGTAGTGCTTTGCCGAACGCTGATAGGCATGCACCAGATAGGCAATCTGCTGGAAGGTATGAAACGAGATGCCGAGCGGCAGGATGATGAGGCCCAGGCTCCACTCCGTTCCCGCGGCATCGTTGACAATGCCAAGAAAGAAGTTTGCGTATTTGAAGTAGCCGAGAACCAGCAGAATGAAGGCGACGGCGCCGGTCAGCAGGAGGCGACGCATCGCATTGGGCAGGTCCGTTCGCTCCAGCTGCCGGCCGACGTGGAAGCTGAACACCACTTCACCCAGGATCAGGAAAATGTAGACCGGGTTCCACCAGGCGTAAAAGAAGACCGAAGCCAGCGAAAGGAAGGCAATCGCGAGGTTGCGTTGCTCAAGGCGCCCCAGGAAATAAAAGATGGCAAGGGTCGCCGGCAAGAAGGCGAAGATGAACTCATATGAATTGAAGAGCATCGGTCGACCTCAACGATACGGGGATGGGGCCGGGGCTCGACCGGGGTGGAAGTAGGGAGACAACTGGCTTACCCTCGCTTGTCGCAACCGAGTTTCAGGAAATCGACCTCGGTTGGCGTACCGGCCGGGCGCAGCTCGCGGATCCGGGCATGGCCGGCGTTGCCGGCGATCAGCGCCGCCACCGCCTCGCGGTCTATGCTCTCGGCGAGTATGGACCCACCGGCGCCGGCGATGGCATCGAGTACGCGCAGATAGGTAACCTCACCACCATGGAACCCATCGATGAACTCGCATGGCGGAGAGCCGATCAGCCGCGCATCCTCGAAGTCGAGAATGGGTGTCTCGAACTCTCGCAAAGCCGCGCGCCACTGCGGCAGCAACCGATCTTCCGGGTCGTCCGACAGCTGCGCCCGGACCGGTTCGGCGACTGGCGGGAGGAACAGCATGATTTCCACGCCGCTCGCCCGCATGCGTTGGAGAAAGCCACGCAGGTCCGACAGCGCGGCAGGCGCGGGGGAAGGTCGGACATTGAACTTGCTTGACGGCCCCGCATCTCTGAGGCGTCGCAACGTCCGTGCAAACATCTCGTCCTCGCCGTCCAGGCCGCCATCGAACAGCGCGCCGTAATCATACCTGCCATAGCGGTCAAACCCCTGGCGGGCGAACTTGGCGAGAACGCCGATCCCGGGGCGCCGATCGCCGAAGGGTGTCAGCGTCGCAACTACCTCACGGATCGACACCTGGCCGGAGGCAATCCAATCGACCGGCATCAGCAGTTGCGAGAGCGACAGATCGATTTCGTCGCTGTCGTGGGTCGTGGTGTCGACCTCATCGTCGCGATTGGGGTTGAACCACCAGAAATCCAGACCGAGGAGAATGGTCTTTGGCCGGTGTATGGCGAGGGCAGTCTCCGTGAATTTGATCGCCTGGTCGAGGGTGTTGGCGCCGCCGCCGGAATTGAGCATGCTGGTAGCGAAAGCCTCCCCGGCAAACGCCATCACCCGGGATGAGCCAACCAGGAGCACATCCGGCTTGATCTGGCGATAACGCTCAAGCTTGAAGGCGAAGGGTCGGTAGACGAGCGCGGGACCATAGAGCTCGCCGGTTTCAGCCTGCCTATGCGCCGCACTGACCGGCCCGACCGTTTCGCCTGCGCGAACCAGGAATCCATAGAGGCCGGCACCTACGATTGCCGCGATGACCAGTGGTGCCAGATAAAGGACCAGGTACCGAGCGGTTGCGGCGCGTGTCAGTCCGACCGGCCGATTATTTGAAGGCGGTGCCTCGGATTGATCTACCGAGAGGGTGCTGTTCTGGGTCATTGAGGCCGATGGCGAGGGGCGGATCAGGCTGGTTCGACATTGCAAAGGGTGGGGCCGGGTTATATCAATTGCCGGTCCGTTTGCCCACATGGAAGGTTAACCCCGTGGCCCGTTTCACCTTTTCCTGCATTGACGCGCATACCTGTGGCAATCCCGTGCGGGTAGTGTCGGGCGGGGGGCCGAATCTGGCCGGTGCCAGCATGAGCGAGCGGCGCCAGCATTTCCTCAAGGAATTCGACTGGATCCGGACCGGCCTCATGTTCGAGCCGCGCGGGCACGACATGATGTCCGGCAGCATCCTCTATCCGCCGACCCGGCCGGATTGCGATGTCGCCATCCTGTTCATCGAGACCTCCGGCTGTTTGCCCATGTGTGGCCACGGCACCATCGGCACCGTGACGATCGCCCTGGAGAACGGCCTGGTGCGGCCGAAGATACCTGGTGAACTGCGGCTCGATACGCCGGCCGGCCTGGTCGTCGCCACTTATCAGCAGGTCGGGGAATACGTGGAATCGGTGCGCCTCACCAATGTTCCTGGATTCCTGCATTCCGCGGGTCTGGAAATCGATTGCCCGGAGATCGGCCCCATCAAGGTGGATGTCGCCTATGGCGGCAATTTCTACTGCATCGTCGAACCCCAGCCGGGCTATCGCGACATGGCCGACTACACAGCCGGTCAGCTGGTTGCCATGAGTCGCGAGTTGCGTCGGGGCATGAACGAGCGCTACAGCTTCGAGCACCCCGATGACCCGACCATCAGGGGACTCTCGCACATCCTGTGGACCGGGCAGGCGACGCAGGCGGGCGCGGATGCGCGCAACGCCGTGTTCTACGGCGACAAGGCGATCGACCGGTCACCCTGCGGAACCGGCACCTCGGCACGCATGGCGCAATTGGCTGCCAAGGGAAAACTCAAGGTGGGAGACAGTTTCGTGCATGAGAGCATTATCGGTTCCCTGTTCCGGGGATGGGTCGAGAAAGCGGTGACCGTCGGTGGCAAGCCGGCCATCATCCCCTCGATTGAAGGTTGGGCGCGGATCACCGGCTACAACACCATCTTCATCGATGATCGTGACCCCTATCGACACGGGTTCCAGGTGATCTAAAGTCGATGCCAAGAACGGCCCGCCGGGATCGGGACAGAACAGGGCCGAAACAGGACAGGGGGACAGGATGGTCAAGACAGTCACGGAATTCCCGACACTCAACGTGCTCGATCACCCGCTGATCCAGCACAAGCTCTCGATCATGCGCGACAAGGCGACACCGACCACCCTGTTTCGGCAGCTGCTGAAGGAGATCGCACTGCTGATGGGCTACGAGATCACGCGCGACCTGCCGATGACCACACAGGAAATCGAGACGCCGATCACCACGATGCAGGCGCCGGTCATCAAGGGCAAGAAGATCGCGGTGGTACCGATCCTGCGTGCCGGCCTCGGCATGGCGGACGGCCTGATGGAACTGGTGCCGGCGGCGCGCATGGGGCATATCGGCCTTTATCGTGACCATGATACCAAGCGGCCGGTGGAGTACTTCGTCAAGCTGCCGGAGCCGGAAGGACGTATCTTCATCCTGGTCGATCCGATGCTGGCGACCGGTCATTCCGCGGCGGCGGCGATCGATACCCTCAACAAGCGTGGCATCTCTGACGACAGCATCCGCCTGATGTCGCTGGTGGCCGCGCCCGAGGGCGTCCGGGTCGTGCAGGCCGCGCATCCGACCGTTCCGATCTTCGTGGCTGCACTGGATTCCCATCTCAACGAGAACGCCTATATCGTTCCTGGTCTCGGCGATGCCGGCGACCGGCTGTTCGGCACGAAATAGGAGGGGGCGGCATGGCCAAAGCGGACCTCATTCTCGCCATTGACCAGGGCACGACCAGCACCCGTGCCATCGCTTTCAACCTTGCCGGCGAGCCGCAGGCGAGCGCACAGCAGGAATTGCCGCAAATCTATCCCGCCGATGGCTGGGTCGAGCATGATCCGGAGGAGATCTGGCGGGCGACGGTTGCCGTGAGCAAGGCCGTGCTGGACAAGGTCGGTCCCGGCCGGGTGGCTGCCATCGGCATCACCAACCAGCGTGAGACGGCGGTGGTGTGGGACCGCAAGACAGGGAAGCCGGTACACAACGCCATCGTCTGGCAGGATCGCCGCGGCGCGCCCTTGTGCAAGAAGCTGCTGGCCGACGGGCTCGAGCCGATGATCCAGCGCAAGACGGGGCTTCTCATCGACAGCTATTTTTCGGCCACCAAGATTGCCTGGATCCTGGAGAATGTCGCCGGTGCCCGAGCGGCGGCGGAACGTGGCGATCTTGCCTTCGGTACCATCGACAGCTTCCTGCTCTGGCGGCTGACCGGCGGCAAGGCACATGTCACCGACGTGACCAATGCCTCGCGCACCATGCTCTGTGACATTCACAGCATGGCCTGGGACGACGAATTGCTGAAGCTGTTCGGGATTCCGCGCGCGATGCTGCCCGCGATCCGTGACAACGATGCCGAATTTGGAATCAGCGATCCCGCCCTGCTCGGTGTGGCACTGCCGATCACCGGCGTGGCTGGGGACCAGCAGGCGGCCCTGATCGGCCAGGCTTGCTTCACGCCCGGCATGATCAAGAGCACCTATGGCACCGGCTGCTTTGCCCTGATGAACACCGGCAAGACAGCGGTGCTGTCGAAGAACCGTCTGCTTACCACCATCGGCTATCGGCTGAAGGGCGAGGCCGCCTATGCGGTCGAGGGCAGCATCTTCATTGCGGGTGCCGCCGTGCAGTGGCTGCGCGACGGATTGAAACTCATCCAGCGGGCGGGCGAAACGGAACAGCTGGCACGGTCCGTGCGCGGGACCGGCGGGGTCTATCTGGTGCCGGCCTTTACCGGGCTGGGTGCCCCGTATTGGGATCCGCTGGCGCGCGGCGCCCTGCTCGGCCTCACGCGCGATACCGGCATTGCCGAGATCGTGAGGGCGGCGCTGGAAGCGGTTTGTTACCAGACCCGCGACCTGATGAGTGCCATGGTCGCCGATACCGGCACCGAGGTGCAAAGTCTGCGCGTCGACGGTGGCATGGTGCGCAACGACTGGGTGATGCAGTTCCTGGCCGATCTTCTCAACGTCCCCATCGGCCGGCCGGTGGTGGTGGAGACAACTGCCCTGGGGGCTGCGATGGCCGCGGGTCTCGGCGCAGGTCTTATTCCCGATCTCAAGACCGCAGCCGCCCATTGGCAGCAGGAACGGCTGTTCCAGCCGCAGATGCCGGCCGAGGAGCGCGAGCGACTTTACGAGGGATGGCAGGCGGCTATCAGGCGAATCAGGAGCTGACACATGGCGTTTGCGCGGCCCCTCCACTGGACGCGAGCCATTTTGGCCAGCTTGCTCCTGGCCGCTTGTACGCAGGGCAATGGCGTTCCTGCATCGGGGGCATCATCGATCCGTGTGCCCATGCCTTCCCTTGAGGGAGGACGGACCATCCCGGCATCGGAGCCCGATCATCTTGCAGTATCGCGCGCCATGATAAAACTCGCGACGCAAGCCAGGGGAGCTTGCCGAACACAGCAGGAAGGCCAGTCCGTTCTGTTGCCGAATTCCGCGACAGATCCGATTCCCACCTGTTTTCACGAGCGCATTCTGGCGGCTTTCTGGCAGGAACCGGACGCAACCGTGTGTTTGGTGCACCAGTCCGAGGAAGCATTTCTGTCCTGCGTTGTTTCTGGCAGCTATCTCAACATGGTCTTGCGCAACGTGGCCAAGTCGCACGGCCATGCACCACCTACTCTCGGTCCGCGCGAATGGCTTGATCCAGCTGCCGGACAGCAGGCAACGTCGGAGTACATCAACACCTGGAACTCGTTTCTTTGTCCCTATGGCGGTTACGCCCGCCGAGCGAAGTGCAGATATGAATTGCGGCTGGGAATCTTCGGGATCAGCGAGGAGGAGTCCGAGCTTTGCGAGGATTTGGATGAGCCCGAGGCATGTCAGATGACGACGTCACTTGTCCTCTTCATTCGACGGGCAATACCCTTGGCAAGTTAGCTCCCGATCTGGAGATCGCCGCGACGCAGGCGGCGACCCCGGACCTGTTTGATTTGGCGGCGAA
>JAEUKV010000142.1 GCA_016794165.1 Rhodospirillaceae bacterium | reverse complement strand
CGCCGCGAAGGGTTGCGAGTCCTTGAAGCCGGGATCGTTCAGCACGGCGTTGTGGCAGGCATAGCCGCCCAACGACCACCACTTCTTCTGCACATCCGGCTGGGCGAACCATTTGATATAGGCCAGCGCGCCGTCCATGTTGTCGGTGTTGGCAACGACCGAGATACCCTGCCCGCCGAGCGTGGAGGCAGCGACCTTGGCGCCGGGATTGACGAAGAAACCGGTCTTCGACCCGACGGTCTCGTCCTTTGCCATGCCGGGCATGAAGGCGAACCAGTTCATCATCATGGCCACCTGACCCGATTTAAACGCGTCGAGGCCCTCGCCCATGTAGCTGTCGGTATAGCCCGGAGGTGTGCAGCACTTGTAGATGTCCTTGTACATCTCCAGACCGGCAACGGCGTCGGCGGAGTTGACAGCCCCCTCCATGTCGTACTTGCCCGGCGTGTTCTCGTATTTGAAGCCGTAGGGATAGAGTGCCGACGTGGCACCCATGGTGATCCCCTCCGAGGCCCGCTCGGTGAAGATGGCAGCGCCATACACGGTCTTGCCGTCGATCTCGCGGCCCTGGAAGAACTCGGCCGTCTCCTTCAACTCGGCCCAGGTCTTCGGGGGTGCGAGGTCGCGGTTGTACTTCGCCTTGTGCTCTGCCTGCAGTTCGGCGTTCTCGAACCAGTCCTTGCGATAGAACCAGCCATTGGCATCGCCCATGGCCGGCAGCGCCCAGTAATTCGGCGTTCCCTTCGGCCAGGTCGAATAGGCATAGACGGTGGCCGGCGCGAAGTCGTCCATCGAGATTCCTTCCTTGTCGAAGAAATCATTGAGCTTCACGTAATAGCCGTTCTCGGCGGAGCCGCCGATCCACTGCGAATCGCCGATCAGCAGATCGCACAGCTTGCCGCCCGAGTTGAGCTCATTGAGCATGCGGTCGGCAAAGTTCGGCCAGGGGACAAATTCGAAATTCATTTCGGTGCCGGTCTGGGTCGTGAAGTCCTTTGACAGTTCGACCAGCGCATTGGCCGGATCCCAGGCGGCCCAGCACAGGGTCAGCGAATCCGCCTGGGCATCGGATGTGGGGGTAAGAGCGATGGCTGCCGCAAGTGCGCCCGCGCTCACCATGAGCTTCTTCATTGGGTATCCTCCCGTTGTTGCATCCATTCCCCCGAACATCGTTCCACTTTCGGAATAGAGCCGGAGGGGCTTGGACCCGCTCCCCGCGTGACCCAAGCTCTTTTTCGATGGATTCCGTGCACGCCTGGGATTGAGGTTCCTCTCAGGTATGACGTGATGTTAAGTACTATTTTATTTTACTAAACATCGCAAGAGCGGAATCGACCAGATCCCCAGAATTGATGTTAGAAAATTTCCTGCCGCCGACATTTTCAATGCTGCACTGCACACTTACGGACATTAACAGTCTCGCAGGCGCAAAAAGAGTTTATTGGACTTCTGCCGTCACGGCTGAAAACTAAACAACATAAACATCCAGCAAACTCGACCAAGGCCATTACGCCAGGTTAACACATCACATTTTGAGTTGCGCACCTCAACAAATATGGCAGGTTGCCATCATGATTGAGCATCCCCGCCGCCCCACCCTTGTCGATGTCGCCGAACATGCGAAGGTCAGCCTCGCCACCGTTGACCGTGTTTTCAACCGACGGCCCGGTGTCAGCGCCCGAACGGTCGAACGGGTGGAACGCGCCCTGGCGAAGCTTGGCTACCGACCCGACCCGGCCGCAGTGCGCCTCGCCCGTGGCATACATTTCAATTTCTGTTTCGTGCTGCCGACCGGCAGCAACAGTTTCATGAGCGAACTTGCAAAACAGGTTGAGCAGTCCATCGCCTGGCTGCAGGATCAGAACGTCACCGGCGAGTTAATCAGGGTTGACGTCTTCGACCCCCAGGTCCTCGCGGAGGCGCTGCGTGGACTGGTCGGGCGCTGCCATGGCGTCGCGGTCGTCGCCTTGGATCACCCGGTCGTGCGCGACGCCGTCGATGAACTGGTCAGGAGCGGCATCCACGTCGTGACCCTGGTCTCCGACATCCCGGGCTCCAAGCGGCACAGATTTATCGGGATCGACAATTCCGCCGCCGGGCGCACCGCCGCCACCTTGATGGGCCGCTTCATCGGGCCGCGCACCGGCAAGATCGGTCTCATCGCCGGCAGCCTCATCTTACGCGACCACGCCGAGCGGCTGTTCGGCTTTCAGCAAGTCATCGGCAGCGAGTTCCTGGCCCTGGCGCCGCTCCCGCCGCTGCAGGGCCATGACAGCGCCAGGCAATGCAGGCTGCTGGCGGAAAAATTACTGCGGGACCACAAGGATCTGGTGGGCATTTACAGCATCGGCGCCGGCAATCGTGGCATCGCCGACGCGCTGGTGGAACTCGGCAGGGCGCATGACGTCGTATTCATCGGTCACGAACTGACGGAGTTCTCGCGCCGCTACCTGATCCAGGGCATCATGGATGCGGTGATCAACCAGGATCCCGGGCACGAGGCGCGCTCCGCCTCTCGCGTGCTGCT
This sequence comes from Rhodospirillaceae bacterium, assembly GCA_016794165.1. Classification (GTDB taxonomy): domain Bacteria; phylum Pseudomonadota; class Alphaproteobacteria; order Dongiales; family Dongiaceae; genus Dongia. The sequence goes on along the minus strand of JAEUKV010000142.1, from coordinate 1,772 downwards.
CGCACAGTGCAGCGGCCAGCAGATGATTGTCGACCAGGAACGCATCCGCATCGACATCTTCCTCCGCGACAACCTGCCCTGATCTGGGCATGAGAGAAGGCCACCCAGACAATCCAGCCGATAGAAGAGCCGACAGATTTTTCAGGGAGAAACGACCATGGCACTCACCAACATCAAGGGACCGGCAATCTTTCTTGCCCAGTTCGCCGGCGACAAGGCGCCCTTCAATACCTTCGATGCCATCTGCAAATGGGCGGCGTCGCTCGGCTTCAAGGGCGTTCAGGTGCCCAGCTGGGATGGCCGCATGATCGACCTCGAGAAGGCGGCGAAGTCGAAAACCTATTGCGACGAATTGAAAGGCACCGCGAATAAGCACGGCATTGCCATCACCGAGCTATCCACCCATCTGCAGGGCCAGCTGGTCGCCGTACACCCGGCCTATGACCAGGCATTCGACGGCTTTGCGCCGCCCAAAGTGCGCGGCAATCCCAAGGCGCGGCAGAAATGGGCGGTCGACCAGATGATGCTGGCGGCAAAGGCGTCACAGAATCTGGGCCTCACCGCCCACGTCACCTTCTCGGGCGCCCTTGAGTGGCCGTTCATGTATCCCTGGCCGCAGCGGCCGAAGGGGCTGACCGACACCGCCTTCGAGGAACTGGCGAAGCGCTGGCTCCCCATCCTCAATGCCTTCGACAAAGCCGGCGTCGATGTCTGCTACGAGATCCATCCCGGCGAGGATCTTCATGACGGCATCACTTTCGAGATGTTTCTGGCGCGGGTGAAGAACCACCCGCGCTGCAACATTCTCTACGACCCCTCGCATTTCGTGCTGCAATGTCTCGACTATCTTGAGTACATCGACATCTATCACGAGCGCATCAAGATGTTCCATGTGAAGGATGCCGAGTTCAACCCGACCGGGCGCCAGGGTGTCTACGGCGGCTATCAGAGTTGGGTCAACCGCGCCGGCCGCTTCCGCTCGCTGGGCGACGGCCAGGTCGATTTCAAGGGCATCTTCTCAAAGTTTGCCCAGTATGGCTTCAAGGGCTGGGCCGTGCTGGAGTGGGAATGCTGCCTGAAGCATCCCGAGGATGGCGCCAGGGAGGGTGCCATCTTCATCCGCGACCACATCATTCGGGTGACCGAGAAGGCCTTCGACGATTTTGCCGGCGGCGGTGCCGACAAGGCCGCCAACCGCCGCATGCTGGGCATCTGAACGCAAGGAGACAGATCATGGCGATCGAAGGCAGGAAGGACAAGGGCGCCAGTAACCGCATCCGCCTCGGCATGGTGGGCGGTGGCGAAGGCGCCTTCATCGGTGCGGTGCATCGCTTGGCCGCGCGCATGGACGATCAGTACGAGTTCGTGGCAGGGGCCCTTTCCTCGACCCCGGCCAAGGCCAGGCGTTCGGCAAAGGCGCTCGGCCTCGCAGGTGATCGCGCCTATGCCGATTACGAGGCAATGGCGCAGAAGGAAGCCGCGCGTATCGACGGCATCGAGGCGGTTGCCATCGTGACGCCCAACCACATGCACGCCCCCATTGCCCGCGCCTTTCTGGATGCCGGTATCCATGTGATCTGCGACAAGCCATTGACCGTGACGCTCAGGGAGGCCCTCGACCTCAAGAAGCGCGCCACGAAGAGCCGCCGCATCCTTGCCGTCACCTATAACTACACCGGTTATCCCATGGTCCGGCATGCGCGGCAGATGGTGCGGGATGGCGCGCTGGGCAAGCTGCGCGTGGTGCAGGTCGAATATCCGCAGGACTGGCT